>DAORUI010000064.1:0-3925 GCA_035433085.1 Propionicimonas sp.
TCGGGCACCCGGAGGTCTACATCATCGCGCTGCCGTTCTTCGGCATCATCACCGAAGTACTGCCGGTGTTCAGCCGCAAGCCGGTCTTCGGCTACATCGGTCTGGTCGCCGCCACGTTGAGCATCGGCGCACTGTCGATCGCGGTCTGGGCCCACCACATGTTCGTCACCGGTGCGGTGAACCTGCCGTTCTTCTCGTTCATGACCTTCATGATCGCGGTGCCGACCGGCGTGAAGTTCTTCAACTGGATCGGCACGATGTGGGGTGGTTCGATCAGCTTCGACACGCCCATGATCTGGGCGCTCGGGTTCCTCACCACCTTCCTGTTCGGTGGTCTGACCGGCATCATGCTCGCGTCCCCGCCCCTGGACTTCCCGGTGTCCGACACGTACTTCGTGGTGGCGCACTTCCACTACGTGCTGTTCGGCACGGTGGTGTTCGCGATGTTCGCAGGTTTCTACTTCTGGTGGCCGAAGCTGACCGGACGGATGCTGAACGAGCGCATCGGCAAGTTGCACTTCTGGCTGCTGTTCATCGGCTTCCACCTGACGTTCCTGGTGCAGCACTGGCTGGGTGTCGAGGGCATGCAGCGACGCATCGCCGACTACCTGCCCGGTGAGGGCTTCACCTTCCTGAACCAGGTGTCGACCGTAGGCGCCTTCCTTCTGGGCGTCTCGTTCCTGCCGTTCCTGTGGAACGTGTGGATCAGTCGCAAGTCGCCGTTGGTGAACACCGACGATCCCTGGGGCTGGGGACGATCGCTGGAATGGGCGACGACCAGCCCGCCGCCGCGGTTCAACTTCAACAAGCTGCCGCGAATCCGATCGGAGTCGCCGGCGTTCGACCTGGCCCATCCGGTTGTCGCCGTCCGGACGCCCGAGAACCCGGTTCAGGAGGCCTTGGACGAGGCCACGGCCAAGGAGGTCGAGCAGTGAAGGCCGAACGTTGGATCTTCGTCTTCCTGACCGCATTCTTCCTGCTCGTCGCGCCCCTCTACTGGTTCATCACCCACGAGGTGATCGGCACCTTCGCGCTGCTGATGACGCTGGCGCTGTGTGGCATGCTCGCGGTGTACCTGACCATCCTGTCGAACAAGATCGACGCCCGTCCTGAGGATCGCAAGGACGGCGAAATCATCGAGGGTGCGGGCGAGCTGGGATTCTTCCCGGGTCGCAGCATCTGGCCGTTCTGGGCAGCGGTGACGGTCACGGTGATGGCACTCGGGCCGGTCTTCGGCTGGTGGATCACCCTGCTTGGAGTGGGCATGGGAATCTGGTCGGTCACCGGCTGGTGCTACCAGTACTACCGCGACGAATACCAGCACTGATCGCGTAGTACACATGCGTTAGTCTTTCCGAGCCCCGGCACCCGGGGCCAGGGAAGGCGGACGTGGACAAGGCAACTCTCGGCGAGAAGATTCGCTACTGGTTCGACAACTGGATGGCTCGCGGCACCATCGCACTGATGGGTTTGTTGGGCTTGGCGACGCTCGTCCTGGTGTTCGTGGTGAGTCTGGTGGTCTGGGTGTTCCGCGCCTTCCCCGACGACGCAGCAGAGGGCGACTTCATCGACCTGCTCTGGGGCGGACTGATGCGCACGCTCGACCCGGGGACGATGGGCGGCGACAGCGGCTGGGGCTTCCGGCTGCTCATGCTGGTGATCACCATCGGTGGCCTGATCATCGTCGCCAGCTTGATCGGCATCGTGTCCGGCGCCTTCGACAGCAAGGTGGAGGATCTGCGAAAGGGTCGATCGCGCGTGCTCGAGTCCGACCACACGCTGATTCTCGGCTGGAACCCGAAGATCCACTCCATCGTCCATGAGATCGCGGTGGCCAACGAGTCCAGGGGCCGGGCGAGCATCGTGGTGCTGGCCGACCGCGACAAGGTCGAGATGGAGGACGAGATTCGCGCCGAGGCCGGTGACCTGGGCAAGACCACCGTCATCTGCCGCACCGGTGACCCGAAGAGCCTCACCGACCTGGCGATCGTCAGCCCGGGGGCTGCGCGGAGCATCATCCTGCTCGCGCCGCAGGGCTCTCCCGACCCGGACGCCGAGGTGCTCAAGACTGCGTTGGCGCTCACCAACAACCCGGCGCGCAAGCCGGAGCCGCACCACATCGTCGGCGAGCTCAGTAGTGCGGAGAGCCTTGAGGTGGCCCGGCTGGTTGGCAAGGACGAGGCCCACTGGGTGCTCAGCCCTGATCTGATCGGACGCATCACCGTGCAGAGTTGCCGGCAGTCGGGACTCTCGGTGGTCTACGGCGAGCTGCTCGATTTCGACGGCGACGAGATCTACTTCACTGAGCAGCCGAGTCTGGTGGGCCGCACCTACTTCGACGCTCAGTTGGCCTTCCCCAAGTGCGTGGCGATGGGCCTGGAGAAGGGTGGCGACGTCATCCTCAACCCGAGCCCGGAAACCGTTATCGAGGCGTCCGACCGGATCATCGTGATCGCTGAGGACGACAGCCTGATCGCGCTCGGCGAGCCTGGCGTTGCGGACACCGCGAGTCTCGCGCACGCCGTCCCGGTGTCGCTGGCGCCGGAGAGCACGTTGGTGCTCGGTACCAACGCCGGGCTGGCCGGCATGCTTGGAGAGTTGAGCGAGTACGTCGCGTCCGGTTCGACCGTCCGCGTGGTGTCGGCGAGCGAGCCCGAGTTGCCGCAATTCGAGAACCTGTCGGCGGTCTGGACGCAGGGTGACCCGACCAAGCGCGCGGTGCTCGAGGCGCTCGACGTGAGCGGGTTCGACCACATCATCGTGTTGGCGGACAAGGACGACCCCGACCTGCAGCGTGCGGACAGCCGAACGCTGGTGACGCTGCTGCAGCTGCGCGATCTTTCGGAGGCCGGCGGGTTCGAACTGAACGTCGTCTCGGAGATGCTCGACGACACCAACCGCGAACTGGCCGAGGTGACTAGGGCTGACGATCTGATCGTCAGCGATCGGCTGATCGCCTTGCTGCTCTCGCAGATTTCGGAGAGCCGTGAGCTGACCGACGTGTTCGACACGCTGTTCTCCAGTGCGGGCAGCGAGATCTACCTGAACCCGGCTGAGGACTACATCGTGCCCGGGCAGCAGGTGGACTTCTACGCCGTCCTGGAGGCTGCCCGCCGCCGCGGTGAGACCGCCATCGGTTACCGGGTGGCCGCCGATGCGCACGTGAGCGCGAATGGCTACGGCGTTCGGGTGAACCCGCTCAAGTCAGAGCGGATCAGTTTCGCGAGCGGCGACCGGGTGATCGTCCTGGCCGAGGGCAAGGACTGAGCCCTGGCCCTCGGGCCGGTTTGAGAGGGTTGCGTCATGGATGACCACGAGCTGCTGATCCGGCACACGGTCCGCTGGGCGGGGGAGCGGTCCCAGGGTGCTGGACGCTGAGCTGCTGGAAACATCTCTCGACCTGTGCGGCAACCATGACGGGCTCGCGGCGAACAGATGACCGGCGCGCAGCGTCCAGCATCTGATGCTGGAGCGGTGGCCGGCGCACGGTCCACAGGGCGCGCCGGATGTCGAGAAGTTGGTAAGCCCGCTCGAGACCCGCTGGCGCTTCCCGCGCACCACCGGACGCATGGCTGGCGGTGTGGACCCGCCCAGAACCGGTCCCTGAGGAGCCGGCCGTGAGGAACGAGCGGGCGGTGTCACGAAGGGCCGCCGCCTGTGTGGAAGTGATGTGGCGGGCGCCCTTCGTGACGGCTTGTTCGTTCCTCACAAGCCTCCTCAGGGAGCGTTCTCGGCGCGGCGCGACGGGCAATCGCGTCCTGCCCTGGTCGGTGTCTGAGGAGCCGGGTTCTGTTGACGCCGTGACCGCCCAGAACCGGTCCCTGAGGAGCCGGCCGTGAGGAACGAGCGGGCGGTGTCACGAAGGGCCGCCGCCTGTGTGGAAGTGATGTGGCGGGCGCCCTTCGTGACGGCTTGTTCGTTCCTC
>DAORUI010000064.1:4025-15630 GCA_035433085.1 Propionicimonas sp.
CGCCTGTGTGGAAGTGATGTGGCGGGCGCCCTTCGTGACGGCTTGTTCGTTCCTCTCAAGCCTCCTCAGGGCGCGTTCGAGGCTTGTTCGTTCCTCACAAGCCTCCTCAGGGAGCGTTCTCGGCGCGGCGCGACGGGCAAACCGCCTCCTGCCCTAACCGGTCCCTGAGTTCGCAGGTGAGGCCGGCGGAGCGGGTCACCAGCTGGAGTGCAGCGGGCGACCCTCGTTGTAGCCGGACGCGGACTGGACGCCCACGATCGCCAGCGCGGCGAACTCCTGCAGGGTGCGGGCGCCGGCGTAGGTGCACGACGAGCGGACGCCGGAGACGATGAAGTCGATCAGATCCTCGACGCCGGGACGGGCCGGGTCGAGATACATCCGCGAGGACGAGATGCCCTCCTCGAAGAGCGCAGCGCGAGCACGGTCGAAGGCCGACTGCGTCCGCGTCCGGGCCCGCACGGCTCGCGCCGAAGCCATGCCGAAACTCTCCTTGTATGGTCGGCCGTCGGACGCGAACATCAACTCGCCCGGGGATTCGTGCGTACCGGCGAACCAGGAGCCGATCATCACAGCCCCCGAACCGGCCGCCAGGGCAAGGGCGACGTCCCGGGGGTGCCGCACGCCACCGTCCGCCCAGATCGCCTTGCCCGACTCCTGCGCCTCGGCAGCGCACTCCAGGACCGCCGAGAACTGCGGACGCCCCACGCCGGTCTGCATCCGGGTCGTGCACATCGCGCCGGGGCCGACGCCCACCTTCACCACGTCCGCGCCCGCCCCGATCAGGTCGGCCGTTCCGTCCGCAGTCACGACGTTCCCGGCCACGATCGGGACCGTGAGACCCAGCGCGTCCACCACCGCGCGGCAGCGCTCGGTGGCCGTGATCATCCGCTCCTGATGCCCGTGTGCGGTGTCCATCACTAGCACGTCCGCGCCTGCGTTCAGCAAAGCCTCTGCGCGGGTCTCCACGTCGCCGGAGATGCCCACGGCCGCGCCGATCTTCAGCCGTCCGGACGCGTCCAGCGCGGGCGGGTAGAGCGCTGCGCGCACCGCACCCTTCAAGGTCATCAGTCCTACCAGCCGGCCGTCCTGCACGGCCAGCGCGGCCTTGTGCCGCCGTGCGGACAGCTCGTCGAACACCGCCGTGGGGGTGGCGTCTGCGGACATGATGGTCAGGTCGGTCGTCATCGCTTCGTGCACCTGGGCGAACCGGTCCAAACCGGCCATCTCCGTCTCGGACACCGCGCCGATCGGGGCGCCGTTCGCATCCACCACCACGACCATCCCGTGCGCGCGCTTGGGCAGCAGCATCAGCGCCTCGCCGACGGTGGCGTGGGGGTCGATGGTCAGTGCGGTGTCGAACGACGTGGGCGCAGCTTTCACCTTGGCGATCGCCCGCGCCACGATGTCGGTGGGCAGGTCCTGCGGGATGATCGCGATTCCGCCCCGCCGCGCGACGGTCTCAGCCATCCGGCGTCCGGCGACCGCGGTCATGTTCGCGACGATCAGCGGCAGCGGCAGCGCGAGGCCGTCCGTGCTGGTCATGTCGACGTCGAGGCGGGACGTGACCGACGATCGCCGCGGCGCCATGAAGACGTCGTCGTAGGTCAGATCGAATTCAGGCTTGCCGGACAGGAATCGCACCCGCCAAGCGTACCGGCCGGCGGTTCAGCCGTGGCTGAGCACCAATCCGGGGGCGCCGTTGGCCGCCTCCGGGCCGTGGCCGAGCGGACGGTACCCCATTCGCCGGAACAGCCGGACGGCGGGGGAGTCGACATCGCTGGCCTGCAGCCAGTGCGTCGAAGCCCCGGACGCGAGCATGAGCCGCTTCAGCAGCTGGAACCCCAGGCCCTGACGCGCGAAGGAAGGGTGGACGGCCAGCAGTTGCACCGCGAACGCGCCCTCCAGGCCGGCCGCAGTCGATCCCAGACCGTCCTTCAACTCCAGCGACCAGTCGTCGGACTGCTCGTCCCAGAACCACGGATGCCCGTAGCCGAAACCGATCAGCTCGCCCACTTCGCGCGCTTCCACCACGACCAGATCAGCGCGATCCGACGACAGCTCGTACAGCGCCGCGAACATCTCCGCCACCTCTGCCGGCTCGCTCAACGGCGGAGCCGCCGAACCCAACGCGTACAGCTCGGCGACCTCCTGCGCGGTCGGCAGCGCCGAACCGGCGCGCAGCGTCTCGATCCTCAGTGCTCGTCCTTTGCCGGTCCACCCTGCAGAGCCGGCGTTTCGTCGTGGTGACCACCCTCGAGCTCCTCTGCGGTGGGTTTGGGCACCTGCCCGTCCGCGAACCACCGCGACAGCCGGCCGCGCAGCTTGCCCTTGACCTCTTGGGCGGGCAGCTGCGGATGCCGGGTGAGGGTGAACGCCTCAGCCTGCGACACCGGGACGTGGGCCTCGGTGTAGCCGCCGTCCGGGCTGCGGACGATCACGCCGGATTCCGAGCCGTGCAGGACGCGCTCGCGGTCGGCCCGCTGCAGCGAGAGGCAGATCCGCTTGGTGATGATGAACGCCAGCACCGGAGCCACGAACACCGCCACGCGCATGAAGTAGGTGACCGCGTTCAGCGACACGTGGAACTGTGTGGCGAGGATGTCGTTGCCGCCGGCGAGCCAGAACATGCCGTAGGCGGTCATACCGGCCACGCCGAACGCCGTCCGGTTGGGGGCGTTGCGCGGACGGTCGAGCAGGTGATGCTCGCTCTTGTCGCCGGTGATCCAGGCCTCGATGAACGGGTACACGGCCAGACCGGTGAACAGCAGGCCCATCAGCCCGACGCCGGGTAGGAAGATGTTCCACGACCAAGTGGTGCCCCAAAGGTGGGATTCCCAGTTCGGGATGATCCGGATCGCGCCTTCCACGAAGCCCATGTACCAGTCGGGCTGTGAGCCCGCCGTCACCTGGGCCGGGTTGTACGGCCCGAACAGCCACACCGGGTTGATCTGCATCAACGCGCCCATGAGGATCGTGATCCCGAAGACGATGAAGAAGAAGCCGCCGGCCTTGGCCACATAGACGGGGAACAGTGGGTAGCCCTGGATGTTCTTCTGGGTGCGACCGGGGCCGGGCCACTGCGTGTGCTTGTGGTAGACCAGCAATGCCATGTGGGCACTGATCAGCCCGAGAAGCAGTCCGGGCACCAGCAGGATGTGCACCATGTAGAGCCGAGGGATGATCAGCTCACCCGGGAACTCGCCACCGAACGCGAAGAACTCGACCCAGGTGCCCACCAGCGGGACGGAGCGGATCAGGCCGTCCACGAACCGCAGGCCGGTGCCCGAGAGCAGATCGTCGGGAAGCGAATAACCCGCGAAGCCTTCGATCAGAGCCATCGAGAACAGGCCGACGCCGATGATCCAGTTGAGTTCGCGGGGCTTGCGGAACGCGCCGGTGAAGAACACGCGCAGCATATGGACGGTCATCGCAGCGACGAACAGCATCGCCGACCAGTGGTGGATCTGGCGTACCAGCAGCCCCCCGCGCACGTCGAAGCTGATCCCGAGAGTGGACGCGAACGCCTCCGACATCGGGATTCCATGCAGCAACTCGTACGATCCCGCGTACTCGACCTCTGCCATGGACGGCTTGAACCAGATCGTCAGGAAGACGCCGGTCAGCAGCAGGATGATGAACGAGTACAGCGCGATCTCACCCAGCAGGAACGACCAGTGCTCGGGGAAGACCTTGCGGATGTTGCCGACCACCTTGGCCAGCCCAACCCGGTCGTCCACCCAGGTGACCGGACCTGCCAGCGGGTTCTTCGCCTCCTCCTTGGGCGGCGTGCGAACCTCGAGGGCCGGGGATTCGGCGCTCACCTCAGCCGGCTTGGCCATTACCGATCACCATCCTTGAAGTCCGCAGACGAATCGCGTTCGAAGTAGCTCGGCCCGACCGGGACGGTGAAGTCGCTGCGAGCGACCAGGTACCCGTCCTTGTCGACCATGATCGGCAGCTGGGGCAGCGAGCGCGCTGCGGGGCCGAACACCACGACGCCGGAGTTGCCCAGGTCGAAGGTCGACTGGTGGCAGGGGCAGAGCAGGTGGTGCGTCTGCTGCTCCCACAAGCTGATCGGGCAACCCACGTGGGTGCAGATCTTCGAGTAGCAGAGGATGCCGTCAACCTGCCAGTCGCGGCGGGACTCGGGGATGCGGATCGAGTTCGGGTCCATCCGGACGACGATGATCGCAGCCTTGGCCTTGGCCTGCTGATAGGCGGCGCCGTGCAGTTCCGCGAGGGCCTTGGGCTGGGCGTTGACCAGCTGGCCGACCTCGATCTCGTCCGCCTTCAACGGCAGGTTGTTCACGTCGTTGACCAACTGCATTGCTTCGGCCCACAGCGTGGTCTCGATGGTTTTGGCGCGCACATCCGCGGTGGGCCAGGGGCCCATGTCGGCCAGGCTCACCACGGCCGGCAGTGCCAGCAGCCCAAGGGCACCGGCCATGCCGGAACCGATCAGCTTGCGGCGCTTGATCCCGGAATCCGCGATGCCCTTCTCAAGGTCGGCGAGCACCTGCTCGCGCACCTCTGGCGGCGACTGGAGTTCGTGTCGGTCGCCGACGATCTCCTCGTCGTTCATCAGTGAGCGTGCCCACACGATGGCAGCCACACCGACCAGCAGCACGGCGATGCCCGCAGACAGGCCCAGCAGGGTCGTCTGCATCTTCAGGTTGACGCCGAAGAACACCAGCTCGGCGTCCCTGGGAACCGCGAAGTAGACCACGAGGAACGCCAGCACGAGCACCGGGACGGCCATCAGCATCGCCACGATCTTGTGATAGGCGCGGTCGGCGACCGCCGGATCGACGTCGCTGTGCCTGGCCTCGTGCTCCTCGACGCCGGGATCGGCGACTGGGTGATGGTTCATGCGCGCGCCCCCCGGGTGGTGATCCAGATCGCGAACAGCACGAGCGACCCGATGCCTGCGATCCAGGCCCAGAAGCCTTCCGCCACGGGGCCCAGGCCGCCGAACGTCAGGCCGGCGGACGGTGTCTCGTTCACCCGCTCGAGGTAGGCGATCATCTCCTTGGCGTTCTCGTCGGGAATCGCCCCGGACGCGAACACCGGCATCTGACCGGGGCCGGTGCGCATGGCTTCGAGGATCTCCTTGGGCTCGACGCCCTGAAGGCTCGGCGCAACCAGTCCGTTGGGCAGGGCACCGCCTGCCCCCTTGAAGTTATGGCACGCAGAACAGTTGGTACGGAACATTTCGCCGCCGCGGGCCGCGCCCTCAGCGTCCACCCGGGACGTGTCGTACTGGTCTTCGGTGGGAATAGCGGGGCCGTCGCCGAGGCTGGCCACGAACGCGGCAAGGGCGGCGATCTCGTCCTCGGTGAAGGTGTTGTCCTTGCGTGGCGCCTGTACCAACGGGTTGGCCATGGGCATGCGTCCGGTGCGCACCTGGAAATCGACGGCCGCCGCACCGACATTGGTCAGGCTGGGGGCGCCCTGTTGAGCGAAGCCCTCACCGTTCAACCCATGGCAGCTCGCGCAGGACACCGCGAACAACTGCTTGCCCGTGGTCACCAGTTGCTCGTTCGTGGCACCTTCGGCGGAGGACTGCGTTGCCGGCGAGATGGCAGCGTAGATCGCGCCCACCAAGCACAGGCTGAGCAGGAGCAGTACCGGTTTGGCAGCCTTCCGCTGCCGCATCGGCCGACTTCCCGAGGCTCTCTTCAAGGGTTCCTCCTAAGGAGTCAGTTTTCAGCGCAGCAGGTAGAGGACACCGAAGAGCACGACCCAGATCGCGTCGACGAAGTGCCAGTAGTACGACGTAACAATGGCGTGGACGGCCTGTTCGTGCGTGAATCGCCGGGACATGTAGGTGCGGCCGAGCATAAGTAGAAATGCCACCAGGCCGCCGATCACGTGCAGGCCGTGGAAGCCGGTGGCCAGAAAGAAGGCCGACGTGTAGGCATTGGTCGAAGGAGTGAAACCCTCGCCGATCAGG
Organism: Propionicimonas sp.; assembly: GCA_035433085.1. Taxonomy (GTDB): domain Bacteria; phylum Actinomycetota; class Actinomycetes; order Propionibacteriales; family Propionibacteriaceae; genus Propionicimonas. The sequence continues at coordinate 9,979 of DAORUI010000064.1, forward strand.
TTGGCGTATTCGTACGCCTGGCCGCCGATGAAGACCGAGCCCATGAGGAAAGTGAGGGTGTACCACTCACGAAGGCCCCAAGTGCCCACGTTGAGCAGCGAGCCCTTGCGTCCCACCTGCCCCCTTTCGGCGGCATGGACGCCCAGCTGGCAGGTTACCGAAGACAGGATCAGGATCGTGGTGTTGATCGTGGCGAACCACGGGAAGCTGACGCCGAACCAGTCGTTGTCCAGGTGCGCGGCACCCCACTCCCACATCGGGGTGGCGCCGGCCTTCGCCGCTGCCGCGTTGGTGATCTCGCGCAACGAGAAGTAGGCGGCGAAAAGCGCGGCGAAGAACATCAGTTCGCTTGCGAGCCAGACGATCACGCCGACGGACAGCGGATCGGGCCGGCCACGCATGCCCTGCAACCGGCTCGAGGCGATCGGGTGCAACGCGCCGTGCGGGGTACCTGCTGGTGCACTCAGCGGCGTGGTGTGGGCCATTGCGCCATTATGGCGAATCCGCGCCCCCCGGGGCACCCATTGGCGCCGATAATGTCCGTATGGGTTTCCTGGTCGCGCTGTTGCCGCTGCACGCCGATCCAGGCAACCAGCCGCCGCCGCTCGACCTGCTGCGTTTATTCACCGTATGGAAATGGGATTGGCTGTTCGCCATCCCGGCCGCGATCGGCCTTCTCGGTTACCTGTGGGGGGTGTGGCGGCTGCACCGGCGCGGGGATCGCTGGCCGGCCGTCCGCACCTGGTCCTGGTGCCTGGGCGGCATCGGGACGGCGACGGTCGCCGGCATGAGTTCGCTCGGCGCGTACGACACCGTGCTGTTCAGCGTGCACATGGTGCAGCACATGATGCTGACGATGATCACTCCGGTCTTCCTCGCGGTGGGGGCGCCGGTCACCCTGCTGTTGCGCAACCTCGGAAAGGACGGACGGCGGCGAGTGATGAAAGTGCTGCATTCGCCGCCGCTGAAGGTGCTGTTCTTCCCGCCGCTCGCGACGGCGCTGCTGATCACCACCCCCTTCGCGCTCTACCTGACCGAGCTGTATCGCTACACCCTCGACGTCGACTGGGCGCACGACCTGCTGCACATCTACATGATCACCGTCGGTTGCCTGTTCTTCTTCCCGCTCCTGGGCAACGACCCGATGCCCAACCGGCTGCCCTACCCGATGCGCATCCTGCTGCTGTTCATCACGATGCCGGCGCAGGCGTTCCTCGGCACGACGATCATGGGCTCGTCGCGGTTGATCGCCGAGGACTGGTACCTGGCGTTCGGCCGCGCTTGGCCACCGAGCCCGATCGACGACCAGTACATCGCCGGCGCGATCATGTGGGCCACCGGCGACCTCACCATGGGAGTGATCATGGGCGTCCTGCTGGTGCAGTGGTACTCCGAGAGCAAGCGGGAGGCCGCTCGGATCGACCGCAAACTAGATCGCGAAGAGGCCCTCGCAGCCCGGCGGTCGGGCGCCGACCAGGGGGTCGCGAACCGTTACGATGAACCAGTCGACCGCCAGGGTGCGGAAGCGGATGAGGAAGACCGATGACCGAAGAACAGAACACTGCCCGGGTGCTGCTCTACTCCGACGACCGCTCGGTGCGCGAGCAGGTGCGCCTGGCGCTCGGCAAGCGCGTCGCCGCAGACCTGCCCGAACTGGACGTGTTCGAGGTGGCCACCCAGCCGATCGTGCTGCAGGCCATGGACGCCGGCGGCTTCGACCTGGTGATCCTCGACGGCGAGGCTGCCCCCTCCGGCGGGATGGGCCTGTGCTACCAGCTGAAGAACGAGATCGACCCGTGCCCGCCGGTGCTGCTGCTGGTCGCCCGGGTGGCGGACGCATGGCTGGCCACCTGGTCGAAGGCGGACGCGATAGCGGCCTACCCGCTCGACCCGGTGAAGCTGCCCGGGATCGTTGCCGGACTGCTCCGCGCGCGGCGGAGCGCTGAGGCGACCGCGTGACGTTCACCTGGCCGGGAGTGCTCTCCGACCTGATCAACCGGGTCGACCTGACCCCGGACGCGGCCGCTTGGGCGATGGACCAGGTACTCTCCGGCGATACGACCGCGGTGCAGGTGGCGGGTTTTGCCGTCGCGCTGCGCGCCAAGGGAGAGACGGCCGCCGAGATCACTGGCCTGGCCTCGGCGATGCTGGCCCGGTCCACGCCGATCCGGCTCAACACCGAAGCGGTGGATGTGGTCGGTTCCGGCGGCGACCGGGCGAACACGGTGAACGTGTCCACGATGGCCGCGATAGTCACTGCGGCGTGCGGGGTGCCGGTGGTCAAGCACGGCAACCGGGCCGCGTCCAGTGCGTGCGGCACCGCGGACTGCCTTGAGGCGCTCGGCCTGGCAATCGACGTGCCGCCGGCGGCCCAGGCGGAGGTGCTCGCCAAGGCAGGCATCGTGTTCCTGTTCGCGCCCCTGTATCACCCTTCGCTGCGCTTCGCGGCGTCCGCTCGTCGCGAACTCGGCGTGCAGACCACCTTCAACTTCCTCGGGCCGTTGGCGAACCCGGCCCGCCCGGTCGCCCAGGCGGTCGGCGTTGCGGACGCCCGCATGGCGCCGCTGATGGCTCAGGTCTTCGCCGGACGCGGCCAGCGCGGCCTGGTGTTCCACGGCGCCGACGGGTTGGACGAACTGACCACGACCACCACTTCGGACGTGTGGCTGGTGCAGGGCGGCGAGGTGGCGCAGACCAGCCTTGACCCCAGCGAGTTGGGCGTCATCCCGGCGACCCGGGACGACCTGGTCGGCGGCACCTCCGAGCACAACGCCGGCGTCGTGCGGGACCTGCTCGCGGGCACGCCCGGACCTGTCCGCGACATCGTGGCGCTCAATGCGGCCGCAGCCCAGTTGGCGTTCGCCGGTCCGGACATGGCCGCTCCGCTGGCCGGGCAGCTGGCCGAACCGCTGCGACGTGCCTATGCCGCGATCGACTCGGGTGCCGCCGCGCGCACTCTCGACACCTGGGTGCAGGTCACCCGAGCTGCCAGAGCCAGCTGACCACCAGCGAAAGCACTGGCCCGAGCAGCAGCGCCGGGCCGTAGGGGAAGGGACCGTCCACACCCCTGCGCAGGCTGGTGACCAACCCCCAGAGTGCGCCGGCGATCGTGCCGAGCAGGAGAGCTCGCCACACCTCGGGCAGCCCAGAGACTCCGCAGGTGGCCCCGATGAAGCCGGCCAGCCGAACGTCGCCGAACCCGAGTTGGCCAGCGCTGATACGCCACAGCAGCCAGAAGAACCCGGCCGCGAGCGCACCCCCGGCGGTCGAGGTGAGCAACGGGAGCCAGGAACCTTGCCACCACGCCGCGGCGCCGGCGCCGGCTATCGCCAGCGACGTGCCGAGGTGGGTGAGCCGCAGCGGAAGGAAGGTGGTGCGCAGGTCGATCAGGGCGAGCAGCGACCCCAAGGCCGCCAGCGGCGCCCAGGCGGCCCAATCCCAGCGCGCAGTCAGGGTGAAGACCAGCAGCCCGGCCGCGGCGACCGTGGCGAAGACCGTCCAGCGGAACCTGGCCGAGAGTAGGGCTGCGAACGGCGCGGACGCGTCCTCGGGCTGCGGACACCAGCGCAGCAGCGTCCCGGCGAGACCTGCGGTGAGCGCAGCCAGCACGAGCGCGAGCAGGATGGCGTCCACGGGCGAAGCCTAGGACGTCTCAGGCCGCTTCGGCACGGCCGGCCGGCAGCGGGCCGAGCTGGTCGGCGAGCGCGAGGATTCGCCGCGCGTAGTCGTGCGGGACGCGCGACAGCCGGCGTCCGTTCTGCCCGAACAGCAGCGCGTGGGTCAAGCGGAGGGGCACGTGAGCCAGCCGAGCCAGCTCCGGCCACGGCCTGCCGGTGGCCTCGATCGTTCGTTCCAGCAGGGCGCGGAAAGGGGCGGCCTGCACCCAGTAGTAGTCCTGTTCCACACCCGAGAAAGTCGAAATCCGGGGGCCGATTGTGAGTCGGCGCCCCGGATTCTCAGGACTTTTTCAGCTTTTCACCGCTGGGCGCGCACGAACCCCGCTGCCTCGGCGGCTTCCTCAGAGGCGAACCACACTTCGGCGATGGTGCGCTCGTAGGCCGCGCTACCAGGAAGGTGGTACTTCATCGAACGGTCGTTGCCCTTGATCACGAAGCCCTCCGGCGGCTCGTCGCCAACATACGAGCCCTCGCCGTACGGGCTACCGGCTAAAGGGGACGCATCGTCTCCCTCGGCCGCGTCCGCCTCTTCGGCGAGCTTCGCGAGCTTGTCCTCTACGTCCTCGGCCACGTCCTTGGCCGCGTCCTTGGCGTCATCGACCTTGTCGGCGACGTCGTCAGCCACGTCCTTGGCCTGGTCTGCCACGTCTTCGCCGATGTCCTTGGCGCCCTCGACTACGTCATCGACCAGATCGGCGGCCTTGTCGGCGACGTCGTCAGCGACGTCCTTCGCCTTGTCGACCACATCGGCGGCGGCAGCCTTGGCCTTGGCGGCGAACGCGCTCGCCTTCTGCTTCGCCTCTTCGGCCGGGTTCACCGGGTCGGCCACGTAGGAGCTGCGCGGCGAGTGGGTCTCCCAACCGGTGGACGGGTCTGCCAGGAGCTTCTTGATCGCCATGATCACACCGCCGAGCAGCGCGCCGGCGAGCAGGAGTTTGCCGAACGTCCGCCAGCCGGAGCGCTTCGGGGCGACCGCGTTCGAGAACTGCTTGGCCAGCGCTGCGGTGGCCACCGCAGCCTTGACCTCGGTGGACAGGGGCTGCGCTGCGGCCTGGGCAAGGGTCTTGCTGAGGTTCTTGAGGAACTCGTCCTGCACCTTGCTGCGGGCGAAGTCGACCGTCGGCGGAATGCGGGTCAGGGCATCGTCCACGGCGGGCTGCACTTTGCGGACGCTGGCTTCGACTGCGGGTGAGACCCGGTCGAGGGCGTCGTCGATGCTCGGGTGGACCTTCTCGAAGGTGTCAGCCGCGATCCGGGCACCGCGCACACGCGCGTCGTTCAACACAGGGCGGAGCTTCGTGTAGGTCTGGTCGGCGAGTTCGCCACCCTCCCGCAGCGCCTGCTCCACGTATGGGGTGAGGTACTCGACGGCGGTCTGCGTCCCGTCCTCGACCGCCGCTAGCAACTTCTTGGTCTTCACTGCGCCTCCTGTGGAAGGTCTGGTTCCCTCCACCGTACCCGTAGCTGAGGCACTAGATGAAGCATCTGAGAGGATGGTGGCCGTTACCCACAACAGGAAGGTCCGCAATGGCCCAGACGGCAACCCTGCACACGAATCACGGCGACATCGTGATCACCCTGTTCTCCGATCAGGCTCCGATCACCGTGGCCAACTTCGTCGGTCTCGCCACCGGCACGGCGGAGTACGCCGACCCGAGCACGGGTGAGCGAAAGACCGGGCGGTTCTACGACGGCCTCGTCTTCCACCGCGTCATCGATGGATTCATGATTCAGGGCGGGTGCCCGCTCGGCACCGGCACCGGTGGCCCGGGCTACCGCTTCGACGACGAGATCCACCCCGAACTGGTGTTCAACAAGCCCTACCTGCTCGCCATGGCGAACGCAGGCATCCAGGGCGGCAAGGGCACCAACGGCTCGCAGTTCTTCATCACGGTGGGTCCCACCCCGCACCTGAACCGGAAGCACACGATCTTCGGTGAGGTCGCTGACGAGGCGTCCCGCAAGGTAGTGGACG
>DAORUI010000065.1:0-7927 GCA_035433085.1 Propionicimonas sp.
TCGAAGGCGATCGGCTCGTCGTACTGCGAGGTCTGGAAGTCCTTGGTCATGTCGGGGTAGAAGTAGTTTTTGCGCGCGAACCGGCACCACTCGGCGATCTCGCAGTTCAGCGCAAGGCCGATCCGGATCGCCGACTCGATCGCCTTGGCGTTCACCACCGGCAGCGACCCGGGCAGGCCGAGACAGACCGGGCAGGTCTGGGTGTTCGGCTCTGCGCCGAACTCGTTGGCGCACCCGCAAAACATCTTGGACGCGGTGTTCAGCTCGACGTGCACCTCCAGGCCCAGGACGGGATCGAAGGCAGCCATCGCGTCCTCGAATTCCATCACGCTCATCGCACACCTCCGACGTTGAGGTAGGCCCCGGCCGCGGAATCGGCGAGTTGGTCGAGCATCGTGGCCCCCCAGCGCTGGTTGAGTTCCCGCTCCAGCGCGGCGCCCACACGGTAGAGCCGGTCGTCGGCCAGCACCGGTGCCATCACCTGGAAGCCGACCGGTAGCCCGTCGTCCGGGCTCAGCCCGACCGGCACCGACAGTGCGCAGTTCCCGGCGAGGTTGGACGGGATCGTGCACAGGTCGGCCTTGTACATCGCCAACGGGTCATCGGCCCGCTCGCCGATGGTGAACGCCGTGGTCGGCGTGGTCGGCGAGACCAGCACGTCGACGCGCTCGAAGGCGGCGTCGAAGTCGCGCTTGATCAGCGTTCGCACCTTCTGGGCAGAGCCGTAGTAGGCGTCGTAGTAGCCGGAAGAAAGCGCGTAGGTACCGATGATGATCCGGCGCTTGGCCTCGGCGCCGAAACCGGCACCGCGGGTGAGGTTCATCACCTCTTCGACGCTGTTGACCCCGTCGTCGCCGACCCGCAGGCCGTAGCGCATCGCGTCGAAGCGGGCCAGGTTCGAGCTGACCTCGCTGGGCATGATCAGGTAATAGGCCCCGAGCGCGTAGTCGAAGTGCGGGCAGGAGACCTCGACGATCTCGGCGCCGAGCTGCTCCAGAACTGCCAACGCCTCGGCGAAGCGCTGCTCCACCCCGGGCTGGTAGCCCTCGCCGCCGAACTCCTTCACCACGCCGATGCGCATGCCGGCGACGTCGGCCCGGACGGCAGCGCCGACAACGTCCGGGACGGGCGCATTGATCGAGGTGGAGTCGCGCGGGTCCCAGCCGGCGATCACGCTGTGCAGCAGCGCGGCGTCAGTGACGTTACGCGCGCACGGGCCGGGGGTGTCCAGAGACGAGGCCATCGCCACCACGCCGTAGCGGGACGTGCCGCCGTAGGTGGGCTTGACCCCGACCGTCCCGGTGACCGATGCGGGCTGGCGGATCGACCCGCCGGTGTCGGTGCCGATCGCCAGCGGCGCCTCGAAAGCTGCCAGTGCCGCGGCCGAGCCGCCGCCCGACCCGCCGGGGATCTTGGCGTTGTCCCACGGGTTGTGGGTGGTGAAGTAGCCGGAGTTCTCGGTGGAGGAACCCATCGCGAACTCGTCCATATTGGTCTTGCCGAGCACCACCACGTCCGCTGCCAGGAGCTTGTCGGTGATGGTGGAGTTGTACGGCGGGATCCAGCCTCCGAGGATGCGTGAGCCGCAGGTCGTGGGCGCTCCCAACATGCAGAAGATGTCCTTCATCGCCAGCGGGACGCCGGCCAGCGGGCCGAGCTCAACACCCGCCGCGCGCTTGGCGTCCACGGCTTCGGCGGACGCGAGCGCGCGCTCGGCGTCCACATGCAGGAAGGCTTGGACGCGCCCGTCGACCGCCGAGATCTGGTCGAGATGCGCGGCGGTCACCTCACGCGCGCTCACCTCACCGGTGGCGATCAGGCCGGCCAGCTCGGCGGCGCCGGCGCGAAGCAACGAGCTCATGCTTCCTCCCCAAGGATCCGCGGCACCCGGAAGCGTCCGTCCTCGGTGGCTGGCGCGGCGGCCAGGACGGCCTCGACCGGCAGCGACGGCGCGACCACGTCCTCACGGAAGACATTCGTCAGCGGCAGCGCGTGCGAAGTCAGCGGCACGTCGGCGGTGGCCACTTCGGCGACCGACGCCACCGAGGCCAGGATCACGTCGAGTTGCGGCGCCAAGTGGGCCAGTTCGTCCTCGGTGAGCCGGATGCGGGCCAGCTCGCCCAATCGGGCGACGTCGGCAGGGGTCAAAGCCAAGGTGAACTCCTGTGGGGATCACGCGGGCGAACCGCGGAGTCTCAGCATATCGAGGCCGTTTGACACCCCTGTAACACGCCTACGTCACACTGTCGGAGTGTTCCTGATGCGAGTGGTGCTGCCCGACCGCCCCGGTTCCCTGGGTGCGGTGGCTTCGGCGATGGGTGTGGTGCACGCCGACATCAACGCGGTGGAGATCGTCGAGAAGTACGAGGGCTACGCCGTCGACGACTTCATGATCGAGCTGCCGGCCGGAGTCCCAGCCGACTCGCTGATCACCGCCTGCATGACCGTTCCCGGAGTAGAGGTCGTCTGGCTGTCGCACTATCCGGAGGCGTGGGGCCTCCAGGCCGACGTGGACGTGTTGCACGCCATGCTCGAACAACCCGAGCATGCCGCGGAGACGCTGACCCACGAGGCACCGGCGGTGTTCCGCGTCTCCTGGGCGGTGCTCGTCGACCGGGACTCGGGCGCTGTGCTGGCCCAGACCGAGCTCGCTCCTGACCTGACGCCGAAGGATGTCGCCAGTTTCGGCGCTCTGGACGAGGTGCGCGACGCGGAGTTGCCCGAAGGCTGGGTGGCCGGCTGGGGAGAGACGATCATCGCGGTGGCACCCTTCCGCGATCGACTCTCGATAGTGCTCGCCCGCCGTGGCGGTCCGGAATTTCTGAAGTCGGAACTGGCGCGGCTCAACCACTTGGCCGCCCTGGCCGGATAGCCGGACGCGAGCAGGCCGGGGGCGCCCTTCGTGACGGCTTCCTCGTCCCTCGGAAGCCTCCTCAGGGATCGTGTGAGGGGGGAATGTCGTTGATTGGGAACAAGTTCCCGATCAACGCAGAATCGTGTGTTCCTTGGTCGGCGCAAGCGCCGACCGCGTCAACACCCAGGCCCGTTGATTGGGAACAAGTTCCCAATCAACGAACCAGGGTGTACATCCAATAGCCGTAGCCGACCACGGCGGCCAGTACGGCGATCAGCGCGAGAATCGTCCACCAGCGCATGCGCTTCTTCTTGCGTGTGGTGGGCACCTCCTGCGGGCCCCACTCCCCCATGCCGGGACGGACGCGCGGCGGCGCGCCGACGTTCAGGTTGAGATCGGAGTTGAGTCCTTCGGGCATGTGACCAGCCTACTCAGCGACGGCCAGCGCCTCCGGGCCGCCTGCCTGCAACAACTCGAACGCGGCCGTGTCCAGCACGGGAACGCCGAGCGACTCCGCCTTGTCGAGTTTCGAGCCGGCGTTCTCGCCGGCCACAACGTAGTTCGTCCGTGAGGAGACCGAGCCGGCAGCCTTGCCGCCCCTTGCCTCGATGGCAGCGGTGGCGCCGTCACGGGTGTAACCGGGCAGCGACCCGGTCACGACGATCGTGAGCCCCGCCAGCGTCTGCGCCAACCCGGGCACGGTCTCCCGAGGCTCGTCGGCCATCCGGCATCCGGCGGCCCGCCACTTCTCGACGATCGCGCGATGCCAGTCCACCTCGAACCATTCCGAGATCGCTGCGGCCAGGGTCGGGCCGATGCCGGAGACCGCACTCAACTCCTCGACGCTGGCCGCTTCTAGGGCGTCGATGCTGGGGAAGGCCGCCGCGATGTCCGGCGCCACCCCTTTGCCGACATGCCGGATCGAGAGCGCCACCAGGAAGCGTGCGAACGGGCGGCTCTTGGCATCCTCCAGATTTGCCAGCAGCTTGCGACCATTGGCCGAGAGATTGCCGTCCTTGGTGGTGAACACCCCGGCATCGACCAGTTGCTCAGCGGTAAGGGCGAACAGGTCGCCCTCGTCGGTCAGTAGTCCGGCGCTGAGCAGTGCGTCCGCGGACTGCCAGCCGAGCACCTCGATGTCGAGCGCCTGCCGCGAGGCCAGGTGGAAGAGCCGCTCCCGCAGCTGGGCCGGGCAAGAGCGCTGGTTCGGGCAGCGGATGTCCGCGTCGCCTGCCTTCTCCGGACGCAGTTCGCTGCCGCAGGCCGGGCAGTGCGAGGGCATCACGAAGGCCCGCTCGGTACCGTCGCGCAACTCGGCGACCGGGCCCAGCACCTCGGGAATCACGTCGCCGGCCTTGCGCAACACCACCGTGTCGCCGATCAACACTCCCTTGCGCTGCACCTCCGAGGCATTGTGCAGCGTCGCCATCTCCACCGTTGAGCCGGCGACGAGCACCGGAGTCATCACCGCATAGGGGGTCACCCGGCCGGTGCGGCCGACGTTCACTCGAATGTCCAGCAGTTTGGTGGTGACCTCCTCGGGCGGGTACTTGTAGGCGATCGCCCACCGCGGTGCTCGCGAGGTGTGCCCGAGCTTGGCCTGCAGCGTCCGGTCGTCGACCTTGATCACCACGCCGTCGATGTCGTGCTCGACGGCATGCCGATGCTCGCCGTAGTAGGCGACGAACTCCCGCACATCGGCCGCGCTGTGGCACAACCGGTAGTGGGAGCTGACCGGCAGCCCCCAGCCACGCAACAACTCGTAGCCATGCGACTGCCGGTCCAGGACGGTTCCCGAGAACTCCCCGATTCCGTGCACCAGAAAGTCGAGCCGTCGCGACGCGGTCACCCGCGGATCCTTCTGCCGCAGCGAGCCCGCAGCCGAGTTCCGTGGGTTCGCGAACGGCGCCTTGCCGGCCGCGACCAGACCGTCGTTCAACGTCGCGAAGTCGGCGGGTCGCATGAACACCTCACCGCGCACTTCCACCACCTCAGGCACATCGGCGCCGCTCAGTTGCGCAGGGATGGACGCGATGGTGCGGACGTTCGCGGTGACATCCTCACCGACCGTGCCGTCACCGCGGGTGGCCGCGCTGACCAGGCGGCCGGCACGGTAGACCAGGTCGAGCGCCAGCCCGTCGATCTTCAGCTCGCACAGGTAGCCGGTCCCGGCGGGATCAACCTCGGCGAGCGCGGCCGCGCGCACCAGCCAGCGATCCAGTTCGTCGATCGAGAACACATTGTCCAGGCTCATCAGCGGCACCAGGTGGGTCACCGGCGAGAAGGTCGCGCTCGGAGCGCCCCCGACCTGCTGGGTGGGGCTGTCTGGCGTGCGCAGTTCGGGGTGCGCGTCCTCGATCGCGGCGAGCTCGGCCATCAGCGAGTCGAACTCGGCGTCGGCCACCACCGGTGCATCAAGTACGTAATAGCGCCACCGGTGATCGGTGATCAGATTGCTGAGCTCCGCGTGTCTGGCTCGGGTCGCGTCCTCGGTCATGCGCGCAATCTAGCGCGAGGTGCCGACACGCGGCGGGCTCCGATCCGATGCCCGGGTTCCTGGGGAGATCAGCCTCCGGCGAGTTCGTTGTCCACCTGTTCAGCCGCCGACTTCAGCACCGCGAAGGCCTGACTGGCCTGTGCGGGTGTCCAGGCGGCGAGTCCGCACGCCGGCGTCAGCACCACCCGGTCGGCCAAGGTGGCGTCCGCGCCGATGCGTTCCAGTGCCCGCAACGCCCGCACCCGCACGGCGTCGACCGTCAGCGGACGCGGGTCGCCGCCGGTCGGCAGGCAGCTCAGGTACAGCTCGGCTCCCGAGTCTGCTGCGCCGGCAAGTGCGTCCCAATCGGCGGTGGCCAGTTGGTCGAGGTCGAGGGAGATACCGTCGAAGCCGGCGGCGGTGGGGTCACCGTGCAGCAGTGTGCCCACGGGCCAACCACCGGGACGCGGCCAGGCCGCACAGCTGTGCAGGACCGTCCGCACCTCAAGACCGCGGCGCGCCGGCTCAGCCGCGATCCAGCCCAGTGCCCGGCAGATCTCGGGCAGGTCGACCGCCCTGTGCCGGAAGTACCCGCCTGGGGTCGGAACCGCTCCCGCGACCACCGCCGGCAACGACGGTTCGTCGACCTGCAGCACCAATTCGGCCTCGGGCAGCCGCTTGGCCAGGTCGGCTAGCAACTCACCGGCACCTTCGGCCAACGAGCCCGCCAGGTCGCGCCGAGCGCCGACGTCAGCCAGCACGCGTCCGGTGTGCGCGACGCCGAGTGAAGCCGCCAGGGTCCACGGGCCGGTGATCGCGACCTTGAACCTGCCGGAGTATCCGTGCCCGATCTCCTCGAGTCGATCGAGGTCTTCACGCCAGGTCGCCCGTGCCCGGCGTTGGTCCAACCCGGGAGCGTCGGCCAGCCGCCACTCGCCGGCTTCGAACTCTGCCGACAGCCCGCTGGGCAGGCCGAGTCCGCGGCCCAGCATCGCTGCCCACGGACCGCGCGCGGGAAGTTCGGGCAGATAGGGCAGTTCGGGCACGCGATCGAAGGTCATGCGCAGCGCGGCGGCGAAGTCGGTGCCGGGCAGCGAGCCGATGCCAGTGAAGGTGACCATCAGGCGGTCGCCGAGATGGTCGCGCTGCCGACCACGCGGTCGTCGTCGTAGTACACAGCCGCTTGGCCGGGCGCGATGCCGAAGGCCGGTTCGTCGAGTTCGATGAGGACGCGGGTGAGTGGCCCTTCGTGACGCTTTCCTCGTTCCTCGGAAAGCTCCTCAGGGACCGTTGAAGACACCACCCCTCCCTCGGAAAGCAGCGCAGGGACCGTTGGGTGAACCACCCACCCCGCGGAAAGCTCGGCGGGGGCCGTTGGGTGGACCATCCGCCCCTCGGAAAGCTCCTCAGGGACCGTTGAAGACACCACCTCTCCCTCGGAAAGCTCGGCGGGGGCCGTTGGGTGGACCATCCGCCCCTCGGAAAGCTCCTCACCGCGAAGCCAGCGATCGGCTGGTCGAGCTTGTCGAGACCGCGCCTGGCCGGTGGAGTCAGGCTCGGGGACCGTTCGCATCGTGGCGGGCATGGCCTCGCCGTGGGCGCGTACCTGAACCAGGCCGCGCCAGGTGCCGCACACGGCAGCCTCGGTCCAGGTGGGCCGGATCGCTTCGATCGTCCGGACGGCCAGCATGGCGCGAGGGCCGACCCGAACGGTGTTGGACACCGGGTCGATGCCGAGCACGTAGCGCGGGCGGCCGTCCGCTGCGGGTATGGAGAGGTGGAGGCCGTGGCGCTGACCGACCGTGAACTGCTGGAAGCCGGAGTGCGCGCCGACCACCTCACCCCGCTCATCGACGATGTCACCGGGCTTCGAGCCCAGTCGCGAACGCAGGAAGCCGGCGGTGTCACCGGTGGGGATGAAGCAGATGTCGTGGCTGTCCGGCTTCTTCGCCAGGAACAATCCGCGGGCCGCGGCCTCGGCACGCACCTCCGCCTTGGCCGTGTCGGCACCGAGCGGGAAGAGCGAATGGCGCAGTTGGTCGGCGTCCAGCACACCCAGCACGTAGGACTGGTCCTTGGCCGGCTCAGGCGAGCGGAACAGGGAGACCGAGTCGCCGGAGCGCTCGAGTCGCGCATAGTGTCCGGTCGCCACCGCATCGAAGCCCAGCGCCCGACCCCGCTCCAACACCGCGGCGAACTTGATCTTCTCGTTGCAGCGCAGACACGGGTTGGGGGTACGTCCGGCGGCGTACTCGCTGACGAAGTCGTCGACCACATCGGCCGCGAAACGATCGGAGAAGTCCCAGACGTAGAAGGGGATGCCGAGCACATCCGCCGCGCGGCGTGCGTCGTGGGAATCCTCGAGCGAACAGCACCCTCGCGCACCACTGCGGTAGGTCTCGGGGTTCTTCGACAGCGCCAGGTGCACGCCGACCACCTCGTGCCCGGCGTCGACCAGGCGCGCGGCGGCCACCGCGGAGTCGACTCCGCCGGACATTGCCGCCAGTACTCGCATCAGCCGCCTTTCCCGGGCTTCGTCAGGCTCAGCCATCGTTCTCGCGCAAGCCAGGCTTCGTCAGGCTCAGCCAGCGTTCTCG
>DAORUI010000065.1:8027-15447 GCA_035433085.1 Propionicimonas sp.
CTCAGCCATCGTTCTCGCGCAAGCCAGGCTTCGTCAGGCTCAGCCAGCGTTCTCGTGCAAGCCAGGCTTCGTCAGGCTCAGCCAAGCATTCGTGCCCGAGGAGTCTACGTCGCGGCAGCCGAACGCGCCCGCGCCACGATCTCAGGCAACAGCGCGACCAGCGCTTCGACGTCGGCCCGCGTTGTGCTCGGCCCGAAGGAGAAGCGCAGGCTGGCGGACGCGTCCGCCTCGGCTCGCCCCATTGCCAGCAGCACTTCGCTGGGTTGATGGACGCCGGCCGTGCACGCCGAGCCGGTGGACGCGTCCACCCCCGCGGCGTCGAGCAGCAGCAGAACGTCGTCGGCGCGAACGCCTTGAAACGTGAGGTTCACGATCGCCGGGCTACAGGGCGCGCCGGTGTTCGACCGACAGTCAGGGACGCCGGCCAGTGCTCCTGCGATCAGTAGGTCCCGCAGTCCGGCCAGCCGTGTCGATTCATCGTCCAAACGCTCGACGGCCCGCCCTGCGGCGGTGGCGAAGCCCACTGCCAGTGCCACCGGGATCGAACCCGAGCGCAGCCGGGCCTCCTGGCCGCCGCCGAACCCGACCGGCCGCAGCCGGACGCCACGCCGCACGACCAGCGCGCCGATGCCGACCGGACCGCCGAGCTTGTGGGCCGAGACGGTGAGCAGGTCAAGACCACTGGCGGCGAAGTCGACCGGCAGGTGGCCGAACGCCTGCACCGCGTCGCTGTGCGCGAGCGAACCCGCAATCCGCGCCAGTTCGACGACCTCTCGTACCGGCTGCACCGCTCCGGTCTCGTTGTTCACCCACATCACCGACGTCACGCCGATGCGGTCGTCCAGCAACCCGACGACAGCCTCGAGCCCGAGATGGCCGGAGGATTCCACCGGCAACCGAACCACGTCGAGCCGCTCCCGGACCGCGCTCACCGACGGGTGCTCGACACTGGAGATCGCGGCCCGCGGACGGTCGGCATCGACCCCGCCGAGCAACGCTAGGTTGTTCGCCTCGGTGCCGCCGGAGGTGAACACCACCTCACTCGGATGCGCACCCAGGTCCGCAGCCAGCGACTCCCGTGCCTCCTCGAGTAGCCGCCGCGCCCGGCGTCCGGACGCGTGCAGCGAACTCGGATTGCCGGCCAGCGGCAGCACTTCGGCCATCGCCGCCACCACCTGCGGCAGGGCAGGTGATCCGGCGGCGTGATCGAGATAGAGACGAGTGGACAAACGTGCGGCTCCAGATTGTTGCTGAATCGTTTTCGCGCCGAACGGGCGTCGATGCGGCATCGATTCCAAGGTTAGGCCACACTATTGCCGAGCGATTCCAGGAAGTTGGTCGATGACTCAACCTGAACAGGTACACCCGAACGACGACACCAGGCTCGGCGCCCGGGTGTCGCCGGACGGCACCACCTTCTCGTTGTGGGCGCCGCGGGCGACCCGCGTCGAACTCGCGCTGGTGGACGAGCACCGCCGCCAGTCGAACCACGACCTCACCCTGACCGATGCCGGGGTCTGGGAGGTCTTCGTGCCCGAGGTGGGTGCCGGCCAGCGCTACGGCTACCGTGTGCACGGCAAGTGGTCGCCCGAGACTGGTGCCCGGTTCAACCCGGCGAAGCTGCTGCTCGACCCATACGCCCGGGCGATCACCGGGGGCGTCGACTACGCGGGTCCGATCACCGACCACACCGCCGAATCGAACTTCCTGCCCGATCCCACCGACTCATTCGCGGCGGTCCCGCTGAGCGTCGTGGTGGCCGACTCACCGAAGCCGACGCCGCTGGCCGAGCCGCTCGCGCTGGCCGACCTGGTCATCTACGAGACGCATCTGAAGGGCTACACCCAGCTGCACCCGGCCGTTCCCGAGCACCTTCGCGGCACCTACGCGGGCATGGCCTACCCGGCCGTGGTGGACCACCTGAAGAACCTGGGCGTCAACGCCGTCGAGTTCCTTCCCGTTCACCACTTCGTCTCCGAGCCGTTCGTGGTCGGACGGGGTCTGGTCAATTACTGGGGTTACAACACCCTCGGCTTCTTCGCGCCGCACGCCGCATACTCGTCCTCCGGCTCCCTCGGCGAGCAGGTGGCCGAGTTCAAGTCGATGGTCTCGGCACTGCACGCGTCCGGCATCGCGGTGATCCTCGACGTGGTCTACAACCACACCGGCGAGGGCGGGCACGACGGCCCGACGCTGAGCTTCCGCGGCATCGACCACGCCGCCTACTACCGGCTCTCCGACGACAAGCGCAACGACTACGACGTGACCGGTTGCGGCAACGCGGTTGACACCTCCAAGCCGGGCGTGCTGAAGCTGGTGCTCGATTCGCTGCGCTACTGGGTCACCGACATGGGCGTGGACGGTTTCCGGTTCGACCTGCACACCACCTTGATCCGCGACCACGCCCATCACGTCGACCAGAACCACGAGTTCAAGCGGCTGGTGGCCGCCGATCCCGTCCTCGCCGGCAAGGTGATGCTGTCGGAGCCTTGGGACCTCGGCCCGTACGGCTACCAGGTCGGTCGCTGGGGCAAGGGCTGGTCGGAGTGGAACGACCGCTTCCGCAGTTTCACCCGCGATTTCTGGCGGGGTGCCATTCCCGGCGTCCAGGAGCTCTCCACGCGACTGTGCGGCTCGTCCGACATCTACGACCACAGCGGACGCCCGGCGACGTCCTCAGTCAACTTCGTCACCGCGCACGACGGCTTCACCATGCGCGACCTGGTCACCTACGACCTCAAGCACAACGAGGCGAACGCCGAGCGCAACCGCGACGGGGCCGACGACAACCGGTCCTGGAACCACGGCTACGAGGGTGAGACCGACGATCCGGAGATCATCGCGTCCCGGCAGCGCACCGCGCGCAACCTCATGGCCACCCTGCTGCTCAGCGCAGGCATCCCGATGATCACAGCAGGGGACGAGATGGGCCGCACCCAAGGCGGCAACAACAACGCCTACTGCCAGGACTCCCCCGTCTCCTGGGTGAACTGGTACGCCCATGAGGAGTGGGCCGAGCAGGA
The DNA here is from genome assembly GCA_035433085.1 of Propionicimonas sp. Lineage (GTDB taxonomy): Bacteria > Actinomycetota > Actinomycetes > Propionibacteriales > Propionibacteriaceae > Propionicimonas. Next base: position 11,051 of record DAORUI010000065.1, read on the forward strand.
GGAACTGACGCGTGCCCTGCTCAAGCTACGAGCCGACTACCCGATGTTGCGGCCGGAGACCTGGCGCTACCACGGCGAGGTGACGGACGCGTCCGGCCACGGCCTGGGCCGTTCCCCCATCGCCTGGTTCGCCGAGAGCGGCACCGAGATGACCACCGAGCAGTGGCACGACCCCGGTCGTCGCACGCTCGGGATGTACCTGTCGAACGGCACCCAGGGGCTCCTGGTGTACTTCCACGCTGGCTGGGAGCCGATCGAGCTCTCGCTGCCCGGCGCGCCGTGGGCCTTGGGCTACCGCATCCTGGCCCATACCGGCACCTCGGGTGAGCTCCCGCGCAAGCCGCTGACGCCCGGCTCGATGCTCACCGTGGCCGGACGCACCGTGGTCGTCTTCGCCACCGATGTCCGGATCGGCGCCAAGCTGGTGCCGGTCTCGCCGGTGAGCCCGCAGGAGATCGACGCAGGGGAAGTCGAGATCGAAGCCGAACCGGTTGCGGCGACTCCCGCCGACACGGCCCCCGACAAGGACGCCCAACACCTCCCCACAGATGTGCCGAAACGCTAGGTTGAGCCTGTGAGCGCAACTGCCAACCCGTCCCGCAAGCGCCAGGCCCAGTCGAGGGCGGCGCGTCCCGCAACCGCGGCGAGCGCCGCACCGGAACCGTCTGAGGTGCCCCGACCTGCCGCTGCGCGGGCGGTTGCGCCGACGCCCGCCCAGCTAGACCTGAATCCCCCGGTGACCACCCCGCGCGGCTTCGGACGCATCCCGGTTGCCGATGTGAGCCCGGTGATCGAGGGCGGCGCGTATCCGGCCAAAGCAGTTGTGGGCGAACTGATCCCGATCCGCGCGACGGTCTTCCGCGAGGGCCACGACGCCGTGAACGCCTCGGTCATCCTGACCGCACCGGACGGACGCGAGCAACGTTTCGACATGACCCCGCTGGAACCCCGCGGCCTCGACCCGTGGGAGGCCTGGGTGCGTCCGGACGCGGAGGGTCCCTGGACGTTCCGGGTGGAGGGCTGGTCCGATCCCTGGGCCACCTGGCTGCACAACGCCGAGGCCAAGCTCCCGGTCGGCGTCGACATCGAGCTGGTGTGCTTGGAGGGCCGCGACCTGCTCGACCGCACGGCCGCGATCGCCGAGGCTGCCGGCGACCCCGTGCAGGCGTCCGTCCTCAAGGCGACGGCCCGGCTGCTGATCCCGCAGCGTCCGGCCAGCGACCTGATCGAGGTCGCCACCGCGAAGGGAATCTCCCGGGCGATGGAGCAGTACGCGCCGAGGGACCTGCTCACCCCGTCCGCCGAATTCCCGCTGTTCGTCGACCGCAGGAAGGCGTTGTTCTCCAGCTGGTACGAGTTCTTCCCGCGTTCGCAGGGCGCCACCTACGACGCGACCACCAAGAAGTGGAAGTCCGGCGACTTCGACTCCTGCCACGCGCGGCTCGAAGAGGTCGCGGCGATGGGGTTCGACGTGGTCTACCTGCCACCGATCCATCCCATCGGTACCGCCTTCCGTAAGGGCAGGAACAACACGCTGGTGCCCGGACCGGCCGATCCCGGATCGCCGTGGGCGATCGGCGCCGCCGAGGGCGGCCACGACGCGATCCATCCCGACCTCGGTGATTGGGACGCGTTCGACCGGTTCGTCGCCAAGGCAAAGGAATGCGGCCTGGAGGTCGCCCTCGACTTCGCGCTGCAGGCGTCTCCCGACCATCCTTGGGTGAAGGACCACCCGGAGTGGTTCACCACCCGCATCGACGGCACCATCGCCTACGCGGAGAACCCGCCGAAGAAGTACCAGGACATCTACCCGATCAACTTCGACAACGATCCCGAGGGCATTTACCACGAAGTCCTGCGGATCCTGAAGCTATGGATGGCGCACGGCGTCCGGGTCTTCCGGGTGGACAACCCCCACACCAAGCCCGTCCAGTTCTGGGCGTGGGTCATGCGCCAATTGCGCGAGACCGACCCCGACGTGCTCTTCCTGGCCGAGGCGTTCACCAAGCCCGCAATGATGGGAGCGCTGGGCAAGATCGGGTTCCACCAGAGCTACACCTACTACACCTGGCGAAACGCCAAGTGGGAGCTCGAGGAGTATCTGGTCGAACTGAGCACGAAGACCGACTCGTTCTACCGGCCGAACTTCTTCGTGAACACACCGGACATCAACCCGTCGTTCCTACAGTCGGGCAACCCCGCGGCGTTCTCGATCCGAGCGGTCCTCGCCGCGACGCTCTCGCCCACCTGGGGGGTGTACTCCGGGTTCGAGCTGTTCGAACACGAGGCGTTGAAGCCAGGCGGTGAGGAGTACCTGAACTCCGAGAAGTTCGAGTATCGCCCGCGTGACTTCACCGCCCAGCCCAACCTGAACGTGCTGCTGGGTGCGCTCAACGAGATTCGGCGCAACCATCCGGCGCTGCAGCAGTTGCGGCAGTTGCAGTTCCAGCACGCGCCGCATGACAACGTGATCGCTTTCGCCAAGAAGGACGGCGCCGACACGGTCATCGTGATCAGCAGCCTCGACCCGAACCAGGGCGTGGAGAGCGACGTCTACCTCGACCTGGGCTGGTTGGGCGTGGCCGGCGACACCGTCGACCTGCGCGACGAACTCACCGGCGCAACGTTCACCTGGGGGGAGCGCAATTTCGTCCGGCTCACCCCGGCGAGCCCGGCGCACATCCTGCATGTGCTGAACCGCTGAACGGGCCTGACGTGACCATCGCGTCCGCCTGGGCGGAGTACCTGCGCCAGTGCCGATGGTTCGGCGGCAAGGGCCTGGCCGCCACGGTCTCGCGGGTCGAGCCCCTACCCTGGTACACCGCCCCCGGGGTGTGGCCCGCGGTGCGGTCGGAGTTGGCGACGATCGCCTACGCGGACGGACGCTCGGAGACATACCAGCTCCTGGTGGCCTATCTGCCGTCCAGCAGTGCGCCGGCCGGCCTGGCGGTGGGCAGCACGGATCTGCCCGGCCTCGGCCCAGTGGACTTCCTGGACGCCCCCACGTACCCCGAGGCCATGACCGCGTTGGTCAGCGCCCTTCTCGGTGGCTCGGTGGCCGGCATGGCCTGGATCGAACCCGGACGGGTGGACGCGGGGGCGGCGATGCGCCTCTACACCGGCGAGCAGAGCAACACCACCGTCAACGTCGGCAGCGGCACTCTGTTCAAGCTCTTCCGCAAGCTCGAACCCGGGCGCAACCTGGACGCGGAGGTACTCACCGCGCTCACCGGTTCCGGCATCACGCCGGCGGCGTACGGCGTCCTCGCGTCCCCGGACGACGCGTACGACCTGGGGATGTTCCTCGAGCGCGTCCCCGGCGTCACCGACGGCTGGGTGTATGCCACCGCGGCCTGCGCTGCGGGCCGGGACTTCAGCGCGGAGTGCCGCGCGCTCGGCACCGAACTGCGCGACCTGCACGGCCGCTTGGCGGACGCCTTCGGCACCGGTTCCAGCGACGGCGACGCCCTGGGCGCGGCGATGCTGGCCCGCTTCGAGGAAGCGGCGAGCCAGGTGAGCGAACTGGGCGATCACCGGCAGGCCGCCCGGTTGCTGTTCGCATCGACCAGGGGGGAGCAGCTGACCACGCAGCGCGTTCACGGCGACTTCCACCTGGGCCAGGTGTTGCACCGCGCGAGCGAGCCCACCTGGGTGATCATCGACTTCGAGGGCGAGCCGCTGAAGACCCTGGCCGAACGCCGCGAGTTCGACTCGGTCTGGCGCGACGTGGCCGGCCTGCTGCGAAGCCTCGACTACGCCCGCAGCGCCCACGCCGAACCGGACGGCCGGCAGGCCACACAATGGTGCAGCGCGGCCAAGCAGGCGTTCCTCGCTGGTTACCTCGGCGCGCCCGGGACCGAATCGGGCCTGCTGCGCGCCTACGAGTTCGACAAGGCCGTCTACGAAGTCGTCTACGAAGTACGCAATCGGCCCGATTGGGCACATATCCCCTGGCGGGCAGTCCAAGATGAGGCCAGAAGGGCCACGCTTGACCCCTCCGCACTGACACACGAGGAGCACTGATGGCACACGACCTGGCAGGCGGCTTGACCGGCTGGGATCTGGAAGGCTTCCACAACGGCGGCGACACCGAGTGCTGGCGGCGCCTCGGCGCGCACGAGGTGACCCTCTTCGACGACGAACGCGGCGAGATCCACGGCACCCGGTTCTCGGTCTGGGCCCCCAACGCGCGTGAGGTGCGGCTCAACGCCGACTTCAACTGGTGGACCGGCGATTCCATGCACCTGATTCCCGGCTCGGGCATCTGGGGGCTGTTCGTCGAGGGCGTCGGCACCGGCGCGATGTACAAGTTCAACATCCTCGGGCCGGACGGGGTCTGGCGCGAGAAGGTCGACCCGATGGCGTTCTTCGCCGAGCAGGCGCCGGCGAACTCGTCC
>DAORUI010000066.1:0-15412 GCA_035433085.1 Propionicimonas sp.
ACCAAGCTGAACGCTGAACTGGTCGCCACCGCACCCGGTGAAGAGGCTGCGGCACTACGCGGGCTCCAACTGGAAGCCGGTAACGTGATCCTGGTGGGGGAGCGCGCAGCGCTCGCTCCCGGCGCGTTGGCCGCGGCGGTCGAGGTTGCCGCGGCGTCGGGCGCCAAGCTCGCCTGGGTGCCGCGCCGCGCCGGCGACCGTGGCGCGGTCGAGGCCGGCTGCTTGCCCGGCCTGTTGCCGGGTGGACGCCCGGTGACCGATTCCGCCGCGAGGGTCGACGTGGCCGCAGCCTGGGAGGTCGCCAGTCTTCCGGCCGAGGCCGGGATGGACGCTCCCGCGATGCTGGCCGCAGCCGCCACCGGCGCGCTGAAGGCCCTGCTGGTCTCCGGCCTCGAGCCGGTCGACTTCGCCGACGCCGCCGCCGCCCGTGCCGGCTTGGAAGCGGCCGAGTTCGTGGTCTCGCTGGAGAACCGGCTCTCCGAGGCCACCGAGCGGGCCGACGTCGTCTTCCCGATCGCGCTGATCGAGGAGCGCCCGGGCACCTTCCTGAACTGGGAACACCGTGCCGGCCGGGTGAACACCGTGATCAAGGGCCAGAACCCGCCAATGACCGACCTGCGTGTCCTGGCCGCCCTGGCCGACGGCCTCGGCAAGCCCTTGGGCATCCGGACGCCCAGCGCCGCGCTCGCCGAGTTGTCCGAACTGGGCAGCTGGGACGCACCGGTAGCGGCCAAGCCGAAGACGAAGAGGGCTTCGTCGGCGAAGGCTTCGTCAGGCTCAGCCAGCGTTGCGGCGAAGGCTTCGTCAGCGAGCGTTTCGGCGGCTTCGTCAGGCTCAGCCAGCGTTTCCGGGACGATCCCTGAGTCCGTCCTTACGATCCCTGAGCTTGACGAAGGGTCCCTCCCAGCCAAACTAGCCACCTGGCGCCAACTCATCGACGGCGGCCGCGGCCAGGACGGCGAAGAGGCCCTGGCTGCCACCGCCCGTCCGTCAGTGGCGCGGGTAGGCGCCCAGCTCGCCGAAAAACTGGGTGTGACCGACGGCGACCAGGTGACGGTCAGCGGGGGCGCGGGCTGGTACAGCCTGCCGGTCGCGATCACACCGGGCATGGCCGCAGGCACGGTCTGGGTACCGACCAACTCCCCGGGCACACCGTTGGGTGAGCTCGGCGTGGTCTACGGCGACACCGTCGCCATCACTGCAGGAGGCGAAGCATGAACGATCCGTGGTGGCTGGTACTGATCAAGGTCGTCGTACTGTTCGTCGTCCTGCTGGTCTGGACGATCTTCAACGTCTGGTACGAGCGGCGTCTCGTCGGCAAGATGCAGCACCGGCTCGGCCCGATCATGAACGGCCCGCTCGGCCTCGGTCAAGCGCTCGCCGACGGCATGAAACTCCTGATCAAAGAGGACTTCATGCCCTCGATGGTCGACCGCGCGCTGTTCGTGATCGCACCGCTGATCGCCGGCACGGCTGCCTTCACCGCTTGGGCGGTCATCCCCTTCGGCGGCGAGGTCGAGATCTTCGGCGTGAAGACGCTGCTGCAACTCACTGACCTTCCGGTCGGCGTGCTGGTGCTGCTGGCGGTGACCTCGGTCGGCATCTACGGCTTCGTGCTGGCCGGCTGGTCGTCCAACTCCCCGTATGCGCTGCTCGGCGGCCTGCGCTCTTCGGCGCAGATGATCTCCTACGAGATCGCCATGGGTCTGTCGCTGGTTTCGGTCTTCCTGTACTCCGGGTCGATGTCGACCCACCAGATCGTCGAGGCCCAGCGGACGCCGCTGGCACCGTTCGGCTTCGACTTCGGGCTCCAGTCCTGGTACTGGCTGCTGCTGCTGCCGTCGTTCGTGGTCTACGTGATTTCGATGGTCGGCGAGACCAACCGCGCGCCGTTCGACCTTCCCGAGGCCGAATCGGAGCTGGTTTCGGGCTACATCACCGAGTACTCCGGCTTCAAGTACGCGGTCTACTTCCTGGCTGAGTACATCAACATGGCCACTGTTTCGGCAGTCGCCACCACGCTCTTCCTCGGCGGCTACCTGCCGTTCTGGCCGCTGAACCTGATCGCTGCGCTGAACAACCCGTGGCTCGGCCCGATCTGGTTCGCGATCAAGGTGCAGTTGTTCATCTCGATGTTCGTCTGGCTGCGCGGCACCCTGCCGAGGTTCCGGTACGACCAGTTCATGAAGCTGGGCTGGAAGGCGCTCATCCCGATTTCGCTGGTCTGGATCATCATCATCGCCACCTTCCAGTCGTTGCGGCAGGAGAACCTGCTGCAGGGACCGGTGCTCTGGCTCATGGTCGGCATCATCCTGGCGCTGCTGGTGGCCTTCATGTTCATCGGCGGCAAGCCCGAACCCGAACCGCCAGAGGTTCCGGTCGGTGAGTTCGACGCCTTCGCGGGCGGGTACCCGGTACCGCCGATGCCCGGGCAGGTGCTGCCGGAGTTGGCCGACGTCGTCGCGTCCACCGCAGAGGCACCTGCGCGGCCGGCAGGAGAGGAGCAGTAGATGGGCATCTTCGACCCATGGGCGGGGTTCGGCGTCACGTTCCGGACCATCTTCCGAAAGACCTTCACCCAGGGCTACCCGGAGAAGGGCAAGGAGAAGATCACCGCGCCGCGCTTCCACGGCCGGCACCAGCTGAACCGCTGGCCGGACGGGCTGGAGAAGTGCGTCGGCTGCGAGCTGTGCGCCTGGGCCTGCCCTGCGGACGCGATCTATGTCGAGGGCGCGGACAACACCGACGAGGAGCGCTACTCCCCGGGGGAGCGTTACGGCCGGGTCTACCAGATCAACTACCTGCGCTGCATCCTGTGCGGCCTGTGCATCGAGGCGTGCCCGACCCGGGCGCTGACCATGACCAACGACTTCAAGCTGGCGGACACCACCAGGGAGAAGATGATCTACACCAAGGACCGGCTGCTGGCACCGCTGCTGCCCGGCATGGAGGAGCCCCCGCACCCGCGTCGGCTCGGTGAGGACGAGCGGGCCTACTTCCTCGGCTTGCCCGCCAACGGCAAGCCGGACAACCGGACGCCGGTGGTCCCAGACTCCGCTGGAGGAACTCGATGATTCCACTCGTGACCGGGGCAGAGGTCACCTTCTGGATCGTGGCCCCGCTGATGGTGCTCGGCTCACTCGGCCTGCTGGTCTTCCGCAAGGCCGTCTACGCAGCGCTCAGCATGGCCTTCGTGATGATCAACCTCGCGGTCCTCTACGCCTCGCTGGACGCGATGTTCCTCACCTTCGTGCAGATCATCGTCTACACCGGCGCGATCATGATGCTCTTCCTGTTCGTGCTGATGCTGGTCGGGGTCGGCCACACCGCGGACTCGCTGGTGGAGACGATCCCCGGGCAGCGCTGGCTGGCCGGCCTGGCCGGGCTCGGGCTGCTCGGTCTGATCCTCTTCGGTATCGGCGGCTCGCTGGTCGGTGGCCCGCGGATCGGCCTGGACGAGGCCAACGCGGCACACGGCGGCAACGTCGAGTCGCTCGCAGCCCTGATCTTCGGCCGCTACGTGTTCGTCTTCGAGCTCACCTCGGCGCTGCTGATCACCGCGGCCGTCGGCGCCATGGTGCTCGGCCAGCACTTCCGCGTCCGACCGCGGCCCACTCAGCCCGAACTCGCCGAGAAGCGGATGCGCGACTACGCAGGCAAGGGCACGCACCCCGGCTCGCTGCCGAACTCCGGCGTGCTGGCCAACCACAACTCCATCGCCACCCCGGCCCTGCTGCCGGACGGCTCGGTGAGCGAGGCCTCGGTCTCAAAGACGCTGGCCGGACGCGGTGTCATCGTGGACGCGCCAGCGGCCAGCCTGGCCACCGCGCGCGCCTTCGAGTCGATCGAGAGCCACCAGGGCGAGGAGGACGAGTGATGAGCCCCGACAACTACCTGTACCTGGCGGCGATCCTGTTCACGATCGGCGCCGTCGGCGTGATGGTGCGGCGCAACGCCTTGGTCGCTTTCATGTCGGTCGAACTGATGTTGAACGCCGCGAACCTGGCGATGGTCGCCTTCGCCATGGCCCGCGGCGGCCTGGACGGGCAGGTGGCCACCTTCTTCGTGATGGTGGTGGCCGCGGCCGAGGTCGTGGTCGGCCTGAGCATCATCATCACCATCTACCGCACCCGGCGGTCCACTTCGGTGGACGCGGCTAGCCTGCTGAAGCTGTGAGGGCTCAATGATCACCCTGGAAACCCTGGCTCCGGTGGCTGCCACCGGCATGTTCTCCTACGCCTGGCTGATGATCGCGGTGCCGGCGGTGAGCGCCGCACTGCTGCTGCTCGTGGGCAGCGTCCTCGATCGCGTCGGCCACTGGGTGGCGGTCGCGGCGGTGACCTTCTCCTTCGCCATCGCGGTGTGCCTGTTCAGCCAGCAACTGCTGTCGCCGGAGGACGCCCGCGCGGTTTCGGTGCCCATGTTCGAGTGGATCACGCTCGGCTCCTGGCAGGTCTCGGCCGGGCTGCTGGTAGACCAGCTCTCCATCCTGTTCGCGTTGCTGATCACCGGTGTGGGCGCCCTGATCCACCTGTACTCGGTGGGCTACATGGCACACGACGAGCGCAAACGCCGCTTCTTCGCGTACCTGAACCTGTTCATCGCCGCGATGCTGATCCTGGTGTTGGCAGACAACTACCTGGTGCTGTTCGTCGGCTGGGAGGGCGTGGGCCTCGCGTCCTACCTGCTGATCGGGTTCTGGCAGCACAAGCCGTCCGCCGCCGCGGCCGCCAAGAAGGCGTTCGTGATGAACCGCGTCGGCGACCTGGGCATGACCATGGCCGTGATGAGCATGCTGGCCCTGTTCGGCAGCTCTGCCTTCGTCGCGGTGAACGCCCACGCCGAGCACCTCGACCCGTTCTGGGCCACCACGATCGGCCTCCTGCTCCTGCTGGGTGCCTGCGGCAAGTCGGCGCAGGTGCCGCTGCAAGCCTGGCTGCTGGACGCGATGGAAGGCCCGACCCCGGTCTCGGCCCTGATCCACGCCGCAACCATGGTCACCGCGGGCGTCTACCTGGTGGTGCGCAGCCACGCGATCTTCGAGATGTCCGAGGCCGCGAGCACTGCGGTGGTAGTGGTCGGCACGGTGACGCTGCTGGCCGGCGCCTGGATCGGCACCAGCAAGGACGACATCAAGAAGGTGCTGGCCGGCTCCACGATGAGCCAGATCGGCTACATGATGCTCGCCGCGGGAATCGGCCCGGCCGGCTACGCCTTCGCGATCTTCCACCTGCTCACCCACGGCTTCTTCAAGGCGAACATGTTCCTCGGTGCCGGTTCGGTGATGCACGCGATGAACGACGACGTCGACATGCGCCACTACGGAGCGCTTGCGAAGGTCGTCCGGGTGACGTTCTGGACGTTCGCGATGGGCTACCTCGCGATCATCGGCTTCCCTGGCTGGGCGGGTTACTTCTCGAAGGACCACATCATCGAGGCGGCCTTCGAGCACAGCCCGATCGCCGGTACCGCAGCCCTGATCGGTGCGGGCATCACCGCGTTCTACATGACCCGGCTGATGCTGTTCACCTTCTTCGGCGAGAAGCGCTGGCAGGAAGGTGTCCACCCCCACGAGTCGCCGAAGACCATGACCATCCCGCTGATCGTGCTGGCGGTGCTGAGCGTGGTCGCGGGTGCGGCGATGAACGGCTGGATCCAGCACTGGTTGGAGCCCGCAACCGGTGCACATCCGCACGAGGTGTCGCTGATCCCGACCCCGCTGGGGTGGCTCACCCTGCTGATGGTCGCGGCCGGTGTCGCGCTGTCCTGGTGGATCTTCGGTACCAAGCCGGTGCCCGAGGTGGCTCCGGCCTCCGCGAACCCGTTCACGGTGATGGGCCGCAACGACCTGTTCGGGGACACCGTCAACAACACCCTGGTCGTGGAACCGACGATGGTCGCCGCACGCGGACTGGTCGCCGGTGACAACCGGCTCATCGACGTCGGCGCCGACAAGCTCGCCGCGATGTTCACCGGGCTGTCCACCCAGACGCGCAAGCTGCAGACCGGGCAGGTCCGAACGTACGCACTCACCATGACGATCGGCGCACTGCTGGTCGGCGTCGTGATGATTCTCAGTCAGCTGGGCTGAGGGAGGTAGCCGAAATGACATTCCCCTGGCTCACGTTCCTGGGACTCGCGCCGCTGCTCGGTGCCGCAGTTCTCTGCTTGCCGTTGAAGGACGTCGCCCGCTGGGTCGGCATGGCCTTCGCCCTGGTCACCGCTGTGATCGGGATCGGCATCACGGCCCTCTACCTGGGCGGGCAGACCTTCGTCGAGCGCGCTCCCTGGATTCCGGCCTTCGGTGCCAGCTGGGCCGTCGGCCTGGACGGGATGGCGCTGGTGATGGTGCTGCTAACCGTCCTGCTGGTGCCGGTCGTACTACTGGCCGAGTGGCGGGTCGGCGGCGCCGGACGCTGGTCGGCGCAGACGTTCTTCGCGCTCGTCCTCGCGCTGGAGAGCCTTTCGATCTTCACCTTCATGGCCGAGGACGTCCTGCTGTTCTACCTCTTCTTCGAAGCCACTCTGATTCCGATGTACTTCCTCATCGGCGGCTTCGGCGGCCCGCAGCGGGCTTACGCGGCAGTGAAGTTCCTGCTGTTCAGCCTCGCCGGCGGCCTGATCATGCTGGCCTCGGTGATTGGTCTCTACGCCTGGTCGGTGCAGGTCACCGGGCAGCCGACCTACCTGCTCAGCGAACTCCAGCAGCTCGAACTCGATCCGAGCCTCGGCCGCTGGCTGATGCTCGGCTTCCTGGTCGCCTTCATCGTGAAGGCGCCGATGGTTCCGGTGCACACCTGGCTGCCCACGGCCACCGAACAGGCCACGCCGGGCACGTCCGTCCTGCTCGTGGGCATCCTGGACAAGATCGGCACGTTCGGGATGATCCGGTTCTGCCTGGGGCTCTTCCCCGAAGCCAGCACCTGGATCGCCCCGGTGATGATCGCCCTGGCACTGGTGAGCATCATCTACGGTGCGGTCGCCGCGATCGGCAGCACCCACCTGCTGCGGTTGGTGGCCTACACCTCGATCAGCCACTTCGGCTTCATGGTGCTGGGCATCTACACCTTCACCAGCGTGGGCATCTCGGGCTCGATCTTCTACATGCTCAACCACGGCTTCTCGACCGCTGCGCTGTTCCTGGTGATCGGGTTCCTGATCTCCAGGCGCGGGTCCGCGCTGGTCGCGGACTTCGGCGGGGTGCAGAAGGTCGCACCGGTGCTTTCTGGGGTGTTCCTGATGGCCGGTCTCTCCGGACTGGCCCTGCCGGGCATGTCGAGCTTCGTGTCGGAGTTCATGGTGCTGGCAGGTGCCTGGTCGGCGATTCCCTGGGTCGCAGCAGTGGCCTCGTTGGGCACAGTCCTGGCTGCGGTCTACATCCTGCTGATGTACCAGCGCACCATGACCGGCCCGGTGACCCCTGCGGTCGCCGAACACTTCACCACGGACGCGACCGCGTCCGAGAAGTGGGTGATCGGGCCGCTGCTAGCGGTGATCCTGCTGCTCGGCTTCCTGCCGAACATCGCCCTGAACGTCATCGAGCCCACCGCGCACCAGACCATGAGCATCGTCGGGGTCACTGACCCGGTCGCTCCGCTGGGAGAGGAAGCCAAGTGAACAGCATCGCCGCGCCAACGTTCGAGTGGCTGCAGCTCGCGCCCGTCCTCGTGGTGCTCCTGGCCGCCTGCGCCGGGATCCTGATCGAAGCCCTGGTACCGCGCCAGTGGCGCTTCCTTGCGCAGATCGCCCTCTTCGAGGTCGCGATCGGGCTCGCCTTCCTGTTCCTGGTGATCAGCTGGCGGCAGCCCAACCACAGCCAGGGCCTGCTGGCGATGGGGTCGATCACGCTGGACGGCCCGACCTACCTGATGTGGGGCGCCCTGCTGGTGTTCGGGTTGCTCGCCCTGCTGATCTTCTCCGAGCGTGACCTGGACAACGGCGCGACGGCCTTTGCCGCGTCCGCTGCCTCGGTGCCCGGAAGTCCCGCCGAGGCTGAGGCGAATGCCGCCAGGCACGAGCATTCCGAGGTCTTCCCGCTCGCGATGTTCGCACTGTCCGGGATGATGGTCTTCGTCGCGGCCAATGACCTGATCACCGCCTTCGTCGGTCTCGAAGTCATGTCGCTGCCGCTGTACCTGCTTTCCGGGATGGCCCGCAAGCGCCGCCTGCTGAGCCAGGAGGCCGCGCTGAAGTACTTCCTGCTCGGGGCGCTCTCGTCCGCGTTCTTCCTGTTCGGCATGGCGCTGGTGTACGGCTTCTCCGGATCGTTCCAGCTCAGTGCGATCAACGACGCGATCGCCAACCCGGTCTACGGACGCGGGCTGCTGTACACCGGGATCGCCTTCCTGGCCATCGGCCTGCTGTTCAAGATCGGCGCGGTGCCGTTCCACAACTGGGTGCCGGACGTCTACGTGGGTGCGCCCACCCCGGTCACCGGGTTCATGGCCATCTGCACGAAGCTGGCTGCGGTCGGCTTCACCCTGCGCCTGTTCTTCGTCGCGTTCGGCGGCGAGCGCTGGACCTGGCAGCCGCTGCTCGCGACGGTGGCGGTGATCACGATGGCCCTGGGCGTGGTGGTGGCGCTGACCCAGACCGACATGAAGCGGCTGCTGGCCTACAGCTCGATCTCGCACGCCGGGTTCCTGCTGGTGGCCATCGTCGGTGCTACGGCCGGCGTCACGGGACAGATCAACAGCTTCGGTGCGATCCTGTTCTACCTGGTGGCCTACGGTTTCGCGACCATCGCGGCCTTTGCGATCGTGACCATGGTTCGCGACTCCGCAGGTGAGGTGCACGCGATCGCCGGCTGGGCCGGCCTGGGCCGGAAGAACCCCCTGCTGGCGGGCATCTTCGCGCTGTTGATGCTGAGCTTCGCCGGGATTCCGCTGACGGGCGGGTTCATCGGCAAGTGGGCGGTGTTCTCGGCAGCCTGGCGTGGCGGCTACTCGTGGCTGGTCGTGGCCGCGGTCGTGTTCAGCCTGGTGGCCGCCTACGTCTACCTGCGGGTGATCGTGACCATGTTCTTCGCCGAACCCGCCGCCGGTGTGGGTGTCGGCCGGGCAAGTGGCATGACCTGGGTGCCGGTGGGACTGGGCGCGATCGCGTCCGCGTACCTGGGGCTCTTCCCGGGACCGCTGCTGGACCTGGTTACGACTGCCAGCACGTTCCTGCGCTGAGGCTATGCTGTCCGGCGTGCCATTAGCCACCCAGCCCGCCGATCTCGTGGGTGAGTTGGAGCCCCAATTCACCGCACGGGTCACCGAGTTGCTCGAGCGGATCGAGGCGCGTCTCGCGGACGCGGCGATCGCGAAAACCGACTTCGTCACGCAGGCCGCCCAGCACATCATCAGCGCCGGGGGCAAGCGTTTCCGTCCGCTGCTGGTGGTGCTCGCGGCGCTGCTCGGCGAGGACCCGGACGATGAGTCGGTCATTCGTGCGGCGCTAGTCATGGAACTCACCCACGTGGCGAGCCTGTACCACGACGACGTGATGGACGAGGCGCAGTTGCGCCGCGGGGCACCGAGCGCGAACCAGCGCTGGGACAACACCGTGGCCATCCTGGTGGGCGACTTCCTGTTCGCGAAGGCGTCCTCGCTGGTGGCCACGCTGGGCACCGATTATGTGACGCTACAGGCGGAGACCTTCGCCCGCCTCGTCCAGGGCCAGATCGCGGAGACCCGCGGCCCGCTGCCGGGTGACGATCTGCTCGCGCACTACCTGAGCGTGGTGTCGGATAAAACCGGGTCGCTGATCGCCGCGTCCACGATCTTCGGGGGCATGGTGGCCGGGGTCTCGCCGGCTGAACTCGACGCACTGGGGGCGTACGGCGAGGAGATCGGGGTGGTGTTCCAGCTCAGCGACGACATCATCGACATCGCCAGCGACACCTCCGGAAAGACGCCCGGTACCGATCTGCGCGCCGGGGTGCCCACGCTGCCCACCTTGTTGGCCCGGCGCTCGACCGCTGCGGCGGACGCCCGACTGCTCGCCCTGCTCGATGCCGACCTCAGCGCCGACGCCGACCTGGCCGAGGCGTTGGATCTGATGCGGGCGCATCCGTCCATGGCGGAGGCCCGCGAGGTGATCCGCACCCGCGCGGAGATCGCGCGCTCCCACCTCGCGCCCCTGCCCGAAGGTCCCGCGAAGGATGCGCTCTCCGCGCTGTGCGACGGGGTCATCTCCCGCTCGTCCTGAGGCGATCTCGTTGGATTGCCCTGCCGCCATTCCTTGGTCAGCCTTCTGAGCGCTGAGCTCTGCCGTGATCTGGACCCGTAGCCCGACCAACCCGCGGTTTCGGGCCGCGCGGCGGACTCTACGGTCCGAATCGCGGCGCCACTCGAATCGATGGAACCGGATGCGAAGTCGGCTCAGAAATGAGAGGGTTCTCATAGCGTCCAACAAGGGCAGTTGGAGCTGACCCGACGGCCCGCCTAGACCCACAGCGAATGAGGAGCAGATCAGTGAGCAAGTATCGAGTAGGCATCATCGGGACCGGCTTCATCTCCACCCTGAAGCACCTTCCGGGGCTGGCCGGCAACGCCGACCTGTGCGACGTGGTCGGCTTCTGCGACCTGGTCGCGGAGCGCGCCGAGACCGCCAAGGAGAAGTACGGCAGCGCGGACGCCTACGTCACCACCGACTGGCACGACATCGTGAACGACCCCAACCTGGACGTGATCTACGTCGCGACCTGGAACGTCAGCCACTGTGAGATCACCTGTGCCGCTCTCGAGGCAGGCAAGCATGTGATGTGCGAGAAGCCGATGGCCGTCACGGGCGAGGACGCCCGGAAGATGGTCGCGGCCGCGCAGCGCACCGGCAAGAAGCTGACCATCGGGTACCAGAACCGGCTGCGCGAGGACACCCAGTTCCTGCGTGGCGCGGTGGACGCGGGCGAACTCGGCGAGATCTACGTCGCGAAGGCCCACGCGGTTCGCCGTCGCGGCGTGCCCACCTGGGGCGTCTTCACCGACAAGGAGAAGCAGGGCGGCGGCCCCCTGATCGACATCGGCACCCACGCCCTCGACCTCGCCCTGTGGTACATCGGCGACTACGGGGTGGAATCGGTCACCGGATCGGTGTACGAGAAGCTGCGCGACAAGCCGCAGGGCAACCCCGGCGGCGGCTGGGACCCGGAGACCTTCAGCGTGGAAGACTCGGCGTTCGGCTACATCAAGCTGAAGAACGGCGCGACGATCTTCCTTGAGGCCGCGTGGGCGCTGAACGTGAAGGATCCCCGGGAGGCGGCGGTCACCCTGATCGGCACGGACGGCGGCGCGGAGATCGAGCATCACGGCAACGGCTACGAGGCGAGCCTGAACAAGGTACTGGCCGACCGGATGATCGTGTCCGAGCCCGGCGCGAGCACCCCCGGTTCGGAGGACTTCGCTGTGCTCGGCACCAAGGAGACCCGGCAGTGGCTGCAGGCGCTCACCGACGGCACCGACCCGGTCGTGCTGCCCGAACAGGCCTGCGTGGTCACCGAGATCCTCGAAGCGATCTACGCCTCGTCCGCCTCTGGC
Source organism: Propionicimonas sp. (assembly GCA_035433085.1). Taxonomy (GTDB): domain Bacteria; phylum Actinomycetota; class Actinomycetes; order Propionibacteriales; family Propionibacteriaceae; genus Propionicimonas. Next base: position 11,523 of record DAORUI010000066.1, read on the forward strand.
CAGCCGGTCAGGTTCTGAGTCGAACGGAGATCTGCGATGACTCGTCCGGTCACGTTGTTCACCGGTCAGTGGGCCGACCTGCCGTTCGAGGAGGTCTGTCGGCTGGCCTCGGGCTGGGGTTATGACGGCTTGGAGATCGCCTGCTGGGGCGACCACCTCGACGTCTACCGCGCTGCCGAGGACGACTCCTACGTCGCGGCCAAGAAGGACACGCTGGCCAAGTACGGCCTTGGGGTGTGGGCGATCAGCAACCACCTCAAGGGTCAGGCGGTCTGTGACGACCCGATCGACTTCCGGCACCGCGACATGGTGTCCGACCGCGTCTGGGGTGACGGGGACGCCGAGGGCGTCCGCAGGCGCGCGGCGGAGGAGATGAAGCTGACCGCGATCGCAGCCCGCAAGCTCGGCGTCGACACGGTGGTCGGGTTCACCGGTAGCAAGATCTGGCAGTACGTGGCGATGTTCCCGCCGGTGCCGGATGCGGTGATCGATGCCGGTTACGCAGACTTCGCCGACCGGTGGAACCCGATCCTGGATGTGTTCGACTCCGAGGGGGTGCGGTTCGCCCACGAGGTGCACCCTTCGGAGATTGCGTACGACTACTGGTCGACGAAGCTGACGCTGGACGCGATCGGGCACCGGGAGGCGTTCGGGTTGAACTGGGATCCGTCGCACATGATGTGGCAGGAGATCGATCCGGTGGGGTTCCTGGTCGACTTCGCCGACCGGATCTATCACGTGGACTGCAAGGACACGAAGATGGCGGTCGGTAACGGGCGCAATGGCCGGATGGGTTCGCACCTGGGTTGGGGTGATCCTCGTCGTGGTTGGACGTTCGTCTCGACAGGCAACGGTGACGTCCCGTGGCAGCGGTGTTTCCGGACGCTGAACGCGATCGGCTACACCGGTCCCATTTCGATCGAGTGGGAGGACGCCGGGATGGATCGGCTGCGCGGGGGCAAGGAGGCGATCGACTTCGTACGGGCGAACCTGTTCGACCCGCCCTCGACGTCCTTCGACGCGGCCTTCAGCACCCAGGCCCAACCGGACAGCTGACCGACCAACCAACTCGTTAGTGAAGGAAGAACTCCGGATGAAGCACCCACTGGTGATCGTCGGCTACGGCACGATGGGCGACTACCACCGCCGCAAGCTCGAGACCATCGACGGCTTCGAGGTCGTCGCGATCGTGGACATCGACGAGGAGGCGCGCCGCGCCGGTGAGGCCGACGGTTTCGCCGCCTACGCCACCCTGCCCGAAGCCCTGGCCGGCCATGAGGCCGACTTCGTCCTGATCGCCACGCCGAACGACAGCCACCACGAACTGGCGATGACCGCGCTGACCGCAGGCAAGAACGTGCTCTGCGAGAAGCCGGCGATGGTCACCAGTGCCGAGCTCACCGAGGTGATTGCCGAGGCCGCGCGCGTCGGCAAGCTGTTCATGGTGCACCAGAACCGGCGTTGGGACCCCGACTACCTGGCCATGAAGGCGATCTACGACCAGGGCGTGATCGGCCCGGTGAACTACATCGAGACCCGGGTGCATGGCTCGCGCGGCATACCGGCCGACTGGCGCACCAAGAAGGTCAACGGCGGCGGCATGCTGCTCGACTGGGGCGTCCACCTCGTCGATCGGCTGCTGCTCATGGTGGACTCGCCGGTGGTCGACCTGTACGCCAGCCTCAGCTACGCGCTGGGACAGGAAGTGGACGACGGTTTCAAGGCCTACCTGACCTTCGCGAACGGCGTGACCGCGTTGGTGGACGTGAGCACGACGAGCTACCTGCCCTTGCCACTGTGGGTGCTGCAGGCCAATCGCGGTTCCGCGGTGATCGAGAACTGGAGCACACCGGGGCGCGTGCTGCGCCTGGGTGTGGAGGAAGAGGCCGACGCTCAGCCGATCCAGGCCGGTGCCGGCATGACCAAGACCATGGCGCCGCGGGTGAAGGACTACTCCAATTCCTACAAACTGGACGATTCCCTGGAGTCGCTGCCCGTCCCGGTGGTCGAGGCCGACGTGTGCGACTTCTACCGCAGCGCACTCGCGGTTGTGGATGGGGGCGCGGCGCCGGTGATCACGAACGCACAGGTGCTGCGCACGATGCGGCTGCTGGAGGCCTGTGTGCAGTCCCACGAGCAGCGCGAGGTGGTGCACTTCGAGCCGGCGGTCAACGAGCCGTCCGCCTGATTGATCGGTTCTTGTCCCTACGGCCGTCCGGTTGCCCTCGGGCACGCCGGACGGCCGCAGTGCGCTCGGCCTGACAAGATCAAGCCATGACCGAACTGACCGAACTGGACGCGCTGGCAACGGCCGCGGCGATCCGTGGTGGCGCTACGTCTGCGGTGGAGGTGGCCAAGGCGCACCTGGCCCGTGCGGAGCGACTCTCCGCTGTGGTTGGCGCCTTCGCCCGGCTCACTCCGGACCGTGCCCTCGCCGAGGCCGCTGCGGTCGATGCCGCGCAGGCGTCGGGGGAGTCCGGCGGCCCGCTGTCGGGCGTGCCGTGCCCGATCAAGGATCTCAACCCGGTTGCCGGAGTCGGTCTGGAAGCAGGCAGCGCTGCGTTGATCGGCAATGTGGCCGAGGCGGACGACGACATCGTCGGTTGGTTCCGCGAAGCCGGCACGGTGCTGCTCGGCAAGACCTCCACCCCTGAGTTCGGCCTGCCCTGCTACACCGAACCGGACACCGGCCCGCCCGCCCGGACCCCCTGGGACCTGCGGCGCTCGGCCGGCGGGTCGAGTGGCGGCGCCGCGGCTGCGGTGGCGACTGGACTCGCACCGATCGCGCACGCCTCGGACGCGGGTGGATCGATCCGAATCCCAGCGTCGGCGTGCGGGCTGGTGGGCCTGAAGGCGAGCCGCGGCCGAATCAGCCCCGGCAGACTCCGCGAACCCGGCCCTGGGTTGGGCACTGACGGGGTGCTCAGCCGGACGGTCGCCGACACGGCGGTCGCACTGGATGTTCTCTCCGGGCGCGGGCTGGGGGAGCCGTATGAGGTGGCGGCACCGGCCAGCAGCTTCGCCGACGCTGCGCTGCGTGCGCCGGGACGCCTGCGGATCGGTGTGCTGACTGAGCCCACGATCGCCGAAGCGGACGTGCACCCGGCGTGCCTGGACGCGGTCGCCCGAACCGCCGAGACACTGGCTGCGCTAGGGCACGAAGTGGACGCGGCCCCGCAGCCGTTCGCGGTCGATCGCTGGCAGGCGTTCGCGGAACTCTGGGCGGTCGGCTCGGCGATGGTGCCGCTGCCGCCGGAGGCCGAGGCGCGGCTGCGTCCGCTCACCCGGTGGCTGCGCGAACGCGGACGGCGTGCGACCGGCCTCGAATATGCACGTGCTGTCGGCGCCGTCCAGCGGATCGGAGTGGACATCGCCCGAGCCTGGGCGGGGTTCGACGTGATCCTCACCCCGACCCTCGCGCAACCACCGGCGCTGGTCGGATCGCTGCGCAACGACGCCGATCCCGAAGCCGACTTCGCCGCCCAGACCCGGTTCACGCCATGGACGAGCGTCTACAACCTTTCCGGGCGTCCGGCGATCTCGCTGCCGCTGCACACGGCGGTGGTGGACGGCGCGCGCGTCCCGATCGGCGTGATGCTCGGCGCCGCCATCGGACGTGAGGAACTGCTGCTCAGCGTTTCGGCTCAACTAGAGGGGGCAGTCGGCTGGACCCATCCCTTCCTGGCCGCAGACCCCACCTGACTCTTCGGATATCGTCCCTTCCCGTCCGTCACAAGGTGGTCAGTTGTGCACCGCGACGGGACGCACTTCGCGGTTGGTTGGGGAGGAGGGCGGCGTCTGCCTTGACCGTTCCCTGAGGAGCTTCGTGAGGAACGAGGGCGGCGTCTGCCTTGACCGTTCCCTGAGGAGCTTCGTGAGGAACGAACGGC
>DAORUI010000067.1:0-15349 GCA_035433085.1 Propionicimonas sp.
CGCGTGGGACTCAGGGAGCGTGCGCGTGGGACTCAGGAAACGTGGGCTGAGCCTGACGAAGCCCAACGCCGGCTGAGCCGCTACGGTCCCTGAGCTTGTCGAAGGGCCGAAGCCGCAAGGGCTACTTCTTCAGCGGCTTGGGCTTGCCCCCGGCCTTCGAGTGATCGATGACGCCTTCGGCGACCTCGCCCATGGACTTGCGCAGGTCCATGGCGGTCTTCTGGATCCAGCGGAAGGCTTCCGGCTCGGTGAGGCCGAGGCCCTCCTGCAGCAGGCCCTTGGCCTGGTCGACCGCCTTGCGGGACGCGAACCGCTCCTCCAAGTCGGCGACCTCGGCCTCGACGGCGCGAATCTCGGCGAACCGGGCCATGGCGATCTCGATGGCCGGCACGACGTCGGACGCGTCGAAGGGCTTGACGACGTAGGCCATGGCACCGGCGTCCCGGGCGCGTTCCACAAGCTCGCGCTGGCTGAAGGCAGTGAGCATCACGACCGGAGCAATGCGCTCCTCGGCGATGATCGCGGCGGCGGAGATGCCGTCCATCTTGGGCATCTTGACGTCCATCACGACCAGGTCCGGCTGGTGCTTGCGGGCGAGGTCAACGGCCTCCTCGCCGTCGCCGGCCTCGGCGATGACCGTGTAGCCCTCGTCGGTGAGCAGTTCGACCAGGTCGAGCCGGATGAGTGCCTCGTCCTCGGCCACGAGAACCCGCAGCGCAACAGTGGGACGGTCGGTCTCGTCGGTTTCAACCATGGTTTGCTTCCTGCAGAACGGTGCTTGCTGAGGCTGGATGCCGGTTCGAGGTTACCGCCCACACCACGTCGGGCGCCAAGTTGTGGCACAATCTTCGAGCACCTGCCGGGGTGGCGGAATGGTATACGCGGACGGCTCAAACCCGTCTGCCCGCAAGGGCGTAGGGGTTCGACTCCCCTTCCCGGTACGACTGGCAAGCCTGTGCTCGAGCGTGGCCGACGCTCACGATCGTCCCTTGAAGAGCTCGATCAAGCGGCGTTCGGTGGCCAGCGCCGGAATGATGAGGGCGCCTAGAACCCCGCCGGCCAAGGTGAAGGCGGCTACCCGTGCGGCGGTCTCGACGAGTACACCCGGGTCGCCCACGCCGAAAGCACGCGCCATTCCCCACACCACTGCGCACTGAACAAGACCAAGCACCGCTCCCCAGGCCAGCGCTTCAATCATCGCGATCCGAACCAAGTCGCCGCGCGTAACTCCCGCATGCCTGGCGGACGCGTACTCAAGCCGACGACGCATCCCGACTGCCAGCACACCCAAGGCGCCCAGTACGCCTGCTGCAGGCGCGACGAATCTGGTGGCTCGGCTGAGGAACTCCGTTGCCGGGTCGAGCCGCGTGCCCAACGCCGGATTGATGGTGGAAAGCTCCACCTGTTCAAGATCGGCCGTGTCGATCAGCGGGGCAGTGCGCAGCCGGGCGGCGAGTTCGGCGTCCGGTGGCCACACGTTGATCCAGCATGCATCAAACGGCTCAGCGCCGCGTGCAAACGAAACGACGGCGTATTCGAGGATGGGCGCGCGCCCGTCGCTCGGGTAGTCGAAAGACCCGCGCACCGCGATGCTGCCGGTCGTCGTCGGGAGCCAGCCGGAGCCGTCCAAACCGAGGTCGGACGCGAGCCGCGCGGATAGCAGCACCGTTCCGGCCCCCACCGCGGCTCCTGGCTGAAGAACTCCCGCGAATCCAGGGGTGGCCGCGAAGCTCTCGATCGCCAGCGATGGAAGGGTGGCGAACCGGATGCCCTGCTCTGAACTGCGCAGCGCTCCCGCGGCAGCAACCCGAGGTAACTCCGCCAGAGCATCACAGCGCTCGCCATCAACCGCGCCTGGTGCGGCAACTAGCCAGATCGAACCGCCGCCCGCGCGGAACTCCTCCGCTCGGGTCATCGTGGCGGCAACCGACGAAGTGTCCAGCCACGCGGCTCCGAGCGTCAGCGCAGCAAGCCCGATCACAATCAGCAACGCCCTGGACACCCCAGTGGCCACATTGCGAAGGGCCTCCCCGGCCGCGTCAGCGAACCTCATGGCCGACTCAGCGAGAGCAAATCGCTGCACACCTGGACTACCCGCGGATCGTGGGTGGCGATAATCACCGCGGCACCCCCGGCAGCCAGGCCGTTCAACACGCCCACCACCGCGCCCGCCGCGCCCGGATCGAGCTGGGCAGTAGGTTCATCGACAAGAATCAGATCGGCTTCGCTGGCCACGGCTCGCGCGAGCATTAGCCGCTGCGCTTCACCGCCGGAAAGGTGACCGAATGGGCGATCGGCGAGCTGTTCGATCCCGAACCTCGCCAAGGTTGCCATGCCGTATGGCTTGGCCATCTTCCTCGGCTCGCCACGCGCGAGCATCGGCAGCAGCACGTGATCGAGGGCACTGCGTTGTGGCACGCCGTAGGGATTCTGCGGCACCCAGGTGAGGCGTCGCACCTCGTCCCGATCGACGCTGCCGGAGCGGGGGGTGAGCCAGCCGGCCACGATCGCCAGCAGGGTCGACTTGCCGCAACCGGACGGCCCGGTAACGGCGAGGGTCTGGCCGCCGCCAACTGCGAAGCTCACTTCGTGAAGCAGCGCTTCCTGGCCGGCGAAAGAGTGACTCACCTGTTGCGCGCTGATCAGCACTTGGCGCCCTTGGGCGGGTCGAACAGCACGCTGTCGGGCAGGGCCGCGGCCGCGGCGAGGTAGGTCTTGCCTACCGACGACGCCAAGATGGTCACCCGGCTCGCAATGCCGGTGGGTGCGAACACGCAGGCGCCAGTTGAGTCCACCAAGATTGAGGCCGCCGGTACGGCAGCGGCGTCGGTCGCGGTCGCGAGTTCCAGCACCGCCGGAATGGCAGGTTCGATCTTCTCGTCATCGGTGTTCAGGATCTTCTGCGCTTGCGGGGACGCGAGGACGGCGGTCCGGGCTGGGTCGTCCAACATCAGGTCGGCGGCCAGGTGCACTCGCTCAGTTCCGACCACCAAGACGCGATCACCGGCTGCCAAATCGTCGGGGAGATCGCTCAAGCTCACGTTGCCGGCAGTTGCCGGCATACTGACCAGTACCGCTCCTTCTTGTACCCGGTCACCAAGAACGGCGCCGCACGAGGTCGCCACAACACTCGTGCCCGGTAGCCAGAGCACGTGCGAGAACGTCAGCGAGCCGTCCGGCGCAACTGCTCCGGCCTTCTTGGTCAAGGCCTTCCAGGCGGCTGCGGACTGCCCTCCCCAGCGCCCGTCTGCAGCGAGGGCATAACCGAGCCGTCGCAGCTCTTTCTGCACGGCCACTACGTCGTCGCCCTTGCTCCCGGAGCCAAGATCACGCCACAAGGGCACCCGAGTAGCGAGTGCCAACAACGGAGCACCGTCCACGGCGAACGGCGCCCCACCCGAGTGGACCGTCTTCCCGGGAACGCACGTGGTGCGCGTGATCCGTCCGGCCAGTGGGGCCGTCAGCGTGCGTGACTGGGGTGATCCGAAGGTGATCTTCACCGAACGCTGGTCAAGGAACGGCTCGCGCGCAACCGAAACCGCCGCGGGGCCATTCGGGGCGACCAGCGAGACTGGCACTGCCTGCGGAAGGACAAACAAAACTACCAGCGCTCCGAGAGCAGCGCCGATCAGCAGCACCAGCCCAGCAATCGACCACGAACGTCGACGCGGGGCGCCCGGCCTAGCCACGACCCGGGTTCGCGTAACAGAGGAGCACCCGACCATCGTCCAGGTTCCAAGGCGGCTTCTCCTTGCCGCTATATCGCTGCTTGAACTCGCTTACCGTCAGGTTCTCCGATGCAAACCCGTTTCGTTGAAGGCAGCCAAACACCAAGACATCAAAGTCCTCGCGATTCGGATTAGTGAGCAACGAACCGTACAGAGGTTCGATCAGGTCAAGACTCCCGCGATGGCAACGGTCCGATACGTCGTCATCCAGGTCCGGCTCGCCGATCGGGACACTCGTCTGATACTGAAACAGACCAGCACCTATGGGATCCACCGCCCTTGTGTCGTACCCGGCAGTTCGCATGCAGTCCACGTATCGCTGAGAAGCTTCCTGGTACTCGCCCCGTGTGATCGAACCATCCGCCAACACGTCGCGCTCGAAGTCGGTGGACGCCGACCGCTGAGCCTTTGCGATCTCATCGGCCCACGGACCAACCGGTGCATCGATCGAGGTACTGCTGCAACCCACCAGGACCACCGACAACACGACTACAAACCATTTCACGGCAATCACCGTCCCTGAATCTCTGGTCGTTGCCGCCGACGCAGCCCCGCCGAATCAGCCGAGGCTCGGATTGATGCCACAGAGCACAACCTGATCATCGACGGGGTTCCACGGAGGAATCGAGTTCGAATCCCAATAGAGCGACTTGAACTCGGGGAGGGAGAGACCATCGGGCGCCAGACCCTTGCGCTGCAAACAACGCAGGACGAGCAGGTTGAAGTCCTCTCGCATTGGATTGGTCAACATACCGATATACAGCGGTTCAACTATCTCCACAGTTCCCGATCTGCAACGGTCACTGACCTCGTCATCGATATCGGTCGATCCGATCTCTTGGCTCGTTCGGTACTGAAAGACCCCGGACTGCAAATCGTCCACCGCTTGAGTTAAATAGCCGTTATCTTGCATGCAGTCGATATACCGACGCACAGACTCGACATATTCCTCGCGGGTGACCGCACCATCTGCGAGCACATCGCGCTCGAAGTCGCTGGTTGCCTGCCGCTGCGCTGCTTGAAAATCGATGACCCATGCTTCTGACGTCGCGGTTCCACTCGGTTGGGACGAACAAGCAACCAGCAGGAACGCAATCGCGCACAATAGGCCCCAACGCCTCGCCAGGCGGCGGCTCGTTGGGGCCACCTTGCCTAGAGGGTCTTCCATGAACCCCAGCCGCCGTCGTTCCACCTCACATGGTTGCCGTAGGAGTAGCCGCGACTGTCACTAGCGACCGAGGGGAAGCCTGAAGCTGCGGCGTTGCCGTCAGTAGTCACGATTGCGCCGTTGATGACCTTCTTGATCCTGGCTTGTGCCCCACAACCAGACCCGGTTGCCCGGGTGAAGTTTATAGAAGTACTGATCTCCTTACTGCAGGCAGCCTCCGCGCGAGGCGCGGAGGCAATCAGTCCACCGGCGCTCAGCGTGACCACAGCGACGACGCTGGATGCGATCTTGATGCCACTCATCTCGTCCGCTCATTGTGATCAAGATTTCTCTGATCGGGTATGGTGACGTCAAGCTAGCAGGAGAAGTATCGCCAAGCCAGCGAATTCGCCGAACTGAGCGCGCAGTTCGAACAGTCTCTCCAGTACGGCCAGCTTGCCTCACCTTCTGGACCCGCGAGCCGCGTCCTCTGTCAGCGACCACTCAGCCCGTTCAGCGCCATTTCCACCACTGCGCGGCCGGAGACCTGACCCGTCTCGAGACGACGGTAGGTCGCCTCGGCGTTGACCAGCGAGACCCGCTCGGAGACCACGCCCCGATAGTCCAGAACGCCGCGCGCGGCCAGGTCCACCACGATCGGCAGGTCGGTTCGGGTCAGGGCGCCGTAGGAGCCGCAAATCTGCTGACCCCGACGCACCAGCCGGTTGATCTCCACCGCCGCGGTCTGGGCACCTGCGGCCAGCCCGATCGGCACCATCCGGCCGCCGTCAGCCAGCAGAGTGAGCGCCTGCTCGAACGTTGCCGGAATTCCCAGCGCCTCGATGGCCACGTCGACCCCGCGTCCGCCGGTGAGGTCGAACACCCGCTCACGCGCGTCCAGATGCCGGGAGTTGATCACATCGGACGCGCCGTAGCGGATCGCCGACTCCAGCTTCTCGTCGTCCACATCGATCGCGATCACCTTGCGCGCACCGAGTTCGTGCGCGACCTGGACGATGTTCGAGCCGACCCCGCCGATGCCGATCACCGCCACGGTCTCGCCGTAGCGCAGGTCGGCGCCGCGGCGCACCGCACCGTAGGCGGTCATCGCCGCGCAACCCAAGATCGCGGCCGCGACCGCGTCCATGCCCGGCACCATCGGCGTCACCGCCGTCACCGGGATCACGCAGTACTCGGCCAAGCCGCCCATGGAGTATTGGGCGATCACGTTGCCGTCCAGGTCGGCCAACCGACTGGTGCCGTCGAACAGCTGGCCCTGCAGCCGATTGAAACGGAAGAACGGCGCGCAGAGGTCGTCCCGGCCGCGGGCACAGTCGGGACACTGCCCGCAGGGCATCAGGAACGCCCCGCAGACCGCGTCCCCGATCTTCAGGTCGGTGTGGTGCAGTTCCTCACCCAGCGCGACCACCGTGCCGGAGACCTCGTGCCCCAGCACCGCCGGTGTCGGGAACGGAATCTTGCCGGCCATCACATGCAGGTCGGAATGGCACAGGCCACACGCGGTGACCTTGATCAGCACCTCACCGGCGCGCGGCCGCGGGGTGCGAATCCAGCGCACCTCCAGAGGCTTTCCCGGCGCCACCAGCACGGCGGCGCGCATGGTCTCGGGAATCTTGAAATCGGGAAGAGTGGGATCGGTGTGCTCCACTGGCCTGCCTGTCGCTAGTGTCCCTGGCTGACGTCCTCACCAGCCAACTCGAAACTAGTGACAATACTTTGTCCTGTCAATATATCAAAGTGCGATTCGCCTAGTGGTAGCGCTAACCAGTTGTTCCGCGATGCTTTGCCAAACACCGAGAGGACGGATCCACGACAGGCAGCCGAGGAAGCGTCCACTTTGCGGGAGCTCGAATCAGCAGGTCTTGACAACAAGCTCGACCACCCGAATCTTCAGCCGATCTCGTAGACCCGCAACGAGTTGGTCTGCCTGGTATGCCGGCCCGGGTTCCCGGCCACGATGACCACCCGGTCTCCCTTGTCGACGAAACCCGTCTCCAAGAGTCCGGTCTGCACCGAGTCGATCATGGCGTCGGTGTTCGTGTACTCCGGCGTCACGTAGGACTGGACCCCCCAGCAGAGCGTGAGTTCCAGCGCGGTCTTCGGTAGCGGCGTGAACGCCATGATCGGCACTGCCGACCGCAGCCGCGCCAACCGGTGCGGCGTGTCGCCCGAGATCGTGAACGGGGTCAGGTACTTCGCCTCGATCCGCTCAGCGACCTCGACCGCGGCCTTCGAGATCACTCCCGAGACCGTGTGCGGGTCCCACGCGAGGTGGCGGATCTTGTCCAGCCCGTCGCCTTCGGTCTTCGTGATGATCCGCGCCATCACCGACACAGCTTCGATCGGGTAGTCCCCCACGGCAGTCTCGCCGGAGAGCATCACCGCGTCCGTGCCGTCGAGGATCGCGTTGGCCACGTCGGACGCCTCCGCGCGCGTCGGACGGTGGGCGGTGATCATCGATTCCAGCATCTGGGTGGCCACGATCACCGGCTTGGCCCAGGTACGCGCCGCGTCGATGATCTTCTTCTGCACCGCGGGCACGTCCTCCAGCGGCAGTTCCACGCCCAGGTCGCCGCGGGCCACCATGAAGGCGTCGAAGGTGTCGACAATCGCGTCCAGGTTCTCGATCGCCTGCGGCTTCTCCAGCTTGGCGATCACCGGCACCCGCCGGCCCTCCTCCTCCATCACCCGGTGCACGGGTTCGATATCGGCCGCATTCCGCACGAACGACAATGCGATCATGTCCACGCCGTGGCGCAACGCCCAGCGCAGGTCACGCTCGTCCTTCTCGCTCAGCGCAGGCACGCTCACGGCCACGCCGGGAAGATTGATGCCCTTGTGGTCAGAGACCATGCCGCCGACGACCACCTCGGTGATCACCTCGGTCTCAGTGACCTCGACCGCCCGCAGTTCGATGGCGCCGTCGTTGATCAGGATCTGGTCGCCGGCGGTCACGTCCGCAGTCAGCGTGTTCAGCGTCGTGGACGCGCGATGGGCATCACCGGGCACGTCCTCGGTGGTGATGACGAACTTCGCCCCCGGCTCCAGCAGCACCGGGCCGTCCGGGAACTTGCCCAGACGGATCTTCGGGCCCTGCAGGTCGGCCAGGATTCCGATCGGACGGTTCGCGCTACGCGCGGCGTCCCGGATCCAGCCGACGCGCTTGGCATGCAGCAGGTGGTCACCGTGGCTCATGTTCAGGCGAGCCACGTTCATACCTGCGTTGACGAGGTCGGCGATCATCTCGGCGGAGTCAGTGGCCGGTCCGATCGTGCACACAATCTTTGCTCTACGCACGGTTGCACCCTAGCCGAACCGCCCAGGCGCCGCCGCGAATCAGCTCCTGACCAGGGACAACGCAGTTGCTAAATCGTCGGGATAAGGGGATTGGAAGCGCACCAACTCGCCGCTGCGCGGGTGCACGAACGCGAGTTCCACTGCGTGCAGCCATTGGCGCTCCAGGCCGAGTCGGGCGGCCAGAACCGGGTCTCCCCCGTAGGTCGGGTCACCGACGCAAGGGTGCCGGATCGCCTGCATGTGCACGCGGATCTGGTGGGTGCGTCCGGTCTCCAGGTGCACCTCCAGCAGCGTGACCGCCCGGAACGCCTCGAGCATCTGGTAGTGCGTGACGCTGTGCCGGCCGCCGCTGATCACAGCCATCTTGTAGTCGGCGCCCGGATGGCGTCCGATCGGCGCCTCGATGGTGCCCTGCAGCGGGTCGGGTAGCCCCTGCACCAGGGTGTGATAGGTCTTCTCCACTGAGCGCGACTTGAACGCCCGCTTCAGTGCTGTGTAGGCCGGTTCGCTCTTCGCGACCACCATCAATCCCGACGTGCCCACGTCCAGCCGCTGCACAATGCCCTGCCGCTCCGCGACGCCGGACGTTGAGATGCGGAACCCGGCGGCTGCCAGGTGCTCCACCACGGACGGACCGTCCCAGCCGAGGCTCGGATGGGCGGCTACCCCGGCCGGCTTGTCCACCACGACGATGTCCGCGTCATCGTGGACGATGTTGATGCCGGCGACCTCGGCGGGCACGACGTCGACGGTCGGGGCGGTGGTGATCTCCACCTCGAGCATGTCGCCGGCGTGGACGCGGTGCGACTTCGACACCGGTACGGAGTTCACCAGCACGCCCCCGGAGGCGGCGAGGTCCTCGATCCGGCTGCGGGACAGCCCGGTCATCCGCGACGCGGCCGCGTCCACCCGGTCGCCGTCCAGCCCGTCCGGCACCAGCCAGACGCTAGCCATCGTGGCCTGGCTGCGGCGCCTTGGTGACCACGCCTGCCGGGGTCACCTGCGTGATCATCGACAGCCAGATCACCAGCACCGCGGCCGCGGTGATGAACATGTCCGCCACGTTGAAGATGGCGAAGTTGGGTAGCTGGATGAAGTCGATCACGTGGCCGCGGAACGGCCCGGGCTCCCGGAACAACCGGTCGCTGAGGTTCCCCGAGATTCCGGCCAGCAAGAAGCCGACAGCCACCGCCCAGCCGCCGTGGCGCACCCGCGGCACCAGCCAGAACAGCACTCCGAACAGCGCGCAGATCGCCACGATGGTGAGCACCACCGTGAAGTTCTCGCCCATGCTGAACGCGGCTCCGGGGTTGCGGATCAGTTGAAGTGTGATCAGCCCGCCGAGCAAAGAAATCGGCTGCTGCGGATCGAGCCGGGCGATCGCGAAGGTCTTCGCGACCTGGTCGAGCACGAGCCCCGCAGCGCCTATGCCCAGGATCAGCCAACGCAGACGCTGTACCCCGAAGGAACTTCCGGGCTGACCGGTTATCGCCGTTCCTCCCGCTGCTTGCAGGTGACGCACATCGTGGCCCGCGGGAACACCTGCAGTCGGTCCTTGCCGATCGGCTGCCCGCAGGACTCGCAAGTGCCGTATTGGCCGGATTCGAAGAGCCGGTAGGCGAGTTGAGCCTGTTCGAGCATGTCCCGCGCGTTCTGCGCCAGCGACATCTCCTGATCGCGTTCGAAGTTGGACGAGCCCACGTCGGCCGGATCGCGTCCAGCGCCGTCACTGCCCTCCTCGAAGAGGTCGGCCAGACCCGCCTCGGCCACCTCGATCGCCCGCTCCATGCGGGCTATGTCGGCGAGGAGTTCCTGCCGGATCTCTTCGACTTCTTCCTCGGTCCAGGGATCTTCACCCTCAGCGACCGGGATCGCCTGTGCCGGGGACGCTGGTTCAGTGCCCTTCGAGCGCGCAGCCATTGGGTGCTCCTCCTGCCGATACTTTGAGCAGGGAGAGTACCACCTGCCCGGCCATCGACCAGCCGAATCGCTGGCAGTGGCCGGACCAGTTGGCTGCCTGTTCCTGCGACTACTCGCCGAGCAACGCGTCCAGGCGCGGGGTCGCCGATTCCGGCGCCGGCTCGCTCAGGATCTCAGGGACGTCCCCCGGCTCGGACACAGCCTCGGTGATCACCTTGACCTGCTGCTGCAGGTGGTTGGTGAGGTTGGTGCGGAAGTTGCTCTCGAAGGCGCGCAGGTGGTCCACCTTGCCCCGCAGCACGTCCCGCTCCTGCTCGAGGTCGCTGAAGAGTTCGGCGCGACGCTTGTCGGCGTCCCCGTTCACCGCGTCCGCGTTCGAGCGGGCCTCACCGGCCAGTCGCTCAGCATTGACTCGGGCCTCTGACTCGATGCGATCGGCGCGGGTACGAGCGTCAGTGAGGGTCTCGTGGGCCTTCTTGTTGGCGCCATCGATGACACTCTCGGCCTCATTGCGAGCAGCAGCGACAATGCCCTGCGCCTCGACCTGCGACTCGCCGACGAGGCGTTCGGACTGCTCGGTGGCCATCTGGAGCAGTCGGGTGACGGCCGGTGAAGCCTCAGCCGACGTGGTGACCACGATGTTGTCGACCAAGCCCCTGGGGACGCTGGTCTCCTGCGGTACGGCCTGGGCCGCCGCGGTCGCGGCTGCGGCTGCGGCCTGGGCGTCGGCGGCGACCTGACGGAGGTTGTCCGCTTCGGCACGCAGGCTCTCGGCCTCAGCGCGGGCGGCGTCGAGTTCTCCGCGGAGACGATCGGACTCGTCCGAGTGACCGGCGTCGCCGCTGCGGACGCCGTCAAGCTCGCCGCGGACGGAATCGAGTTCGCTGCGCACCCGGTCGAGTTCTGCGGACTTACCCGCCAACTCGCCACGGAGACCGTCCAACTCACCACGGACGCCGTCGAGTTCGGCGCTGCGGCCCTGCAGCTCAGCCTTCAGCTGCTCGGCCTCTGCGGAGTCGCCGGGCACGAAGATGCTCGACGGTTCGCTGGAGCTGAGTGCGTCCACCTGCTGCTTCAAGGTGGCGTTCTCCTCGCTCAGCTGGGAGAGCGTCGCCTCGACCTTGTCGACGAAGTTGTCGACGTCAACCGGCTCATAGCCGTTACGACGGGCCAGGTGAAAGCGGGTCTGGCGGACCTGCTCCAGGGTCAGGGTCATTACTCACCTCACGTGATCAAGTGCCAGGCACGCATTCACGCGCCTGTCCAAGGGCTTTATCAGGCTAGTGCAGCAGCGATCCCGAGGCCAAGCACGCCTCGCCGAAGGCGGTCAGGGGTGAACCGTTGGTCAAGAGTCAGCCGGCGAGCAGGCGATGCACCAGCAGCAATGCGAAGTAGAGCACGATGAAAGCCAGGTCGATCTGCACGTCGCCCACCCGCACCGGTTTCACCACCCTTCCCAGAGCCCGCAGCGGCGGGTCGGTCAGGGTGTAGACGAACTCGGAGACGACCACTAGTACGCCCCGGGGTTCCCAGCCGCGGATCAGGACTGGTAGCCAGCCGAGCACGACCCGAACGGTGAGCACGGCCAGATAGGCCCAAACAGCCCAAGCGAGCAGGGTGCTGACGAGGGCCATGTGATCGCCTTTCAGGACTGGTTGAAGAACCCGCCGGCCAGGCGCTCCTTGTCCTCCGCGGCCACGGTCACGTTGTGCGGCGACAACAGGAACACCTTGCTGGTGATGCGCTCAATGCTGCCACGCAGGCCAAAGATCAGTCCCGCCGAGAAGTCGACGAGTCGCTTGGCGTCGGATTCCTCCATGTCGGAGAGGTTCATGATCACCGGGATGCCGTCGCGGAAGTTCTCCCCGATCGTGCGGGCCTCGTTGTAGGTGCGTGGGTGCACGGTGATGATTCGGTTGATGTCGGCCACCCGCGGGTGGTCCTTCACCGGACGGCGGGTCTCCAGCTCCGTCACCGTGGCCGAGGCCGCGGAGCGACTCGGCTCGGGGTCACGGCGGTCGACCTGCTCTGTGACCTCGTCCACCCCGGGTTCGACCTCGGCGTAGTCATTGTCGGACACCAGGCCCAGCCACACGGCAGCCTTCTTGAATCGGTCAGCCATCGGATCCGCCCTTCCTCGCCATTCCCCGCTGACTCTAGTCCGCTGGATCGGCCCAGCCTTGGAGGCTCCCGCCGACACGCCATCTCGACAGGCTCGGTGAACGTTGGGAGGGGCTAGGTGAAGGTTGGGAGGCTCAGGGTAGCCACACCAGGCCGGCCTGGCGTCCGGAACCGGTCGGATCGCGCCGATAGGAGTGCAAGCTCGGCGTCGTTCGGGTACACGGATCGACCCGCATCACCCGGCAACCGAGTGCGGTCAACTGCGCGGCCGCGGCGGCACCGAGGTCGAGGCTCGGCGTACCCCAACTGGTGGTGGCGAGCGCCTCGGGGTGGTCGCGGACGAAGCCCCGCTGCAGGTCGAGCGGCACTTCGTAGCACTCCCCGCAGATGTGCGGACCGATCCACGCCTTCACCCGGCGGGCGCCCAGATCGGCCATCCCTTCGATGGTGGCCACCAGGACGCCGTCCGCGAGCCCCACCCGGCCGGCGTGGGCGGCGCCCACGACCCCTGCGCGCGCATCCGCGAAGAGGACCGGCAGGCAGTCGGCCGACCGGACAGCGAGCGCGAGGCCGCGGGCGGTGGTCACCAGCGCGTCCGCCGGTGTGGTTGCCAGAGCCTCCGCGTCCGTGGCCGCGTCAACGGTCAGCACCCTCCGGCCGTGCACCTGGTAGGCATTGAGTGCGGGCAGGCCGAGCTCATCCTCGATCAGGTCCCAATCGGGGCTCCGCCAGCCGTCCGCCACGCCGAGAGTGAGGTCGAGTCGGCCGCCGTCGGGGGCCACCGCATCGCAGTACGCGACCCCGGCGCCATCGGCACCGGGGTCGTTGCGGAAGCTGAACACCTGTCGCTGAGCTTCGGAAGCAGGGATCAGCCGACTATTTCAGGAAGTCCGGCACGTCCAGTTCGTCGTCGATCACCGGTTGCGGCGCCGGACGCGTCACCGGCTGCGGGGCCTCGACCTCGGGCTCCACAGGTGCGGGCGCCGGCTCCGGAGCAGGCCGGACCACTTCCGGGCGCCGCTGGAGTTCGGGTCGGGCGCCGACCTTCTTCGGCGGCTGCCCCCCGTCGAATCCCGCCGCGATGACCGTGACCCTTACCTCGTCGCCGAGTGCGTCGTCGATGACCGTGCCGAAGATGATGTTCGCGTCCTCGTGCGCAGCCGCCTCGATCAGGTTGGCTGCGGCGGAGACTTCGAACAGGCCCAGGTCGGACCCGCCGGCGATCGAGAGCAGGACGCCGTGAGCGCCTTCGATGCTCGCCTCCAGCAGCGGCGAACTGACCGCCATCTCCGCGGCGGCCCGGGCGCGGTCCTCACCGCGGGCCGAGCCGATGCCCATCAAGGCTGAGCCGGCGTTCGACATGACCGCCTTCACGTCGGCGAAGTCGAGGTTGATCAGGCCGGGCGTGGTGATCAGGTCGGTGATACCCGACACGCCCTGCATCAGCACCTGGTCGGCCTGGCGGAACGCGTCCAGGATCGCCACGTGGTGGTCAGTCATCTCCAGCAACTTGTCGTTGGGGATGACGATCAGGGTGTCGACCTCCTCGCGCAGCGACGCGATGCCGTCCTCGGCCTGGGTCGAGCGCCGCCGGCCCTCGAAGCTGAACGGACGGGTGACCACACCGATGGTCAGCGCACCCAGTGAACGCGCGATCCGCGCCACGACGGGAGCGCCGCCGGTACCGGTGCCGCCGCCCTCACCCGCGGTCACGAAGACCATGTCGGCGCCCTTGAGCACCTCTTCGATCTCGTCGGCGTGGTCCTCAGCGGCCTGCCTGCCCTTGGTCGGGTCGGCGCCTGCACCGAGCCCGCGGGTCAGGTCGCGGCCGATGTCGAGCTTGACGTCGGCGTCGCTCATCAGCAGGGCCTGGGCGTCGGTGTTCACGGCAATGAACTCGACTCCCCGCAGACCGGCCTCGATCATGCGGTTCACGGCGTTGACGCCGCCACCGCCGACTCCGACGACCTTGATGATTGCGAGGTAGTTCTGGGAAGCAGTTCCCACGACACCCACCCTTACTCCGAGTTCTATGAAGCTCGAACATAGTGACAACTTGTATTCGACGAAGCGGGCGAGCGGGGAAGTGCAGACAGGCTTCGACGCGCTCCCAAGGCTAGGGATCGCCCATAGCGATGTCCAAGATTGCCGGGCCGCTCGGCGCGTCCCTCAAGTATGGGTTCAGGGTTGCCTGAACCAGGCTCAACGGCGGGTCGGGAACCCTGGCGCGGACACATTGAACTGGGTGCCGCCGAGCGGCAGCAATGCGTCCAGCACCTCGCTCTTGAGTGCCGACTGCTCGGCGCTGCCCCAGATCACCCTCGACCCGTCCAGCAGCTTCAGCGCGATCCCGTCCGTGCTGGTGGCCTCCAGCCGCGCCACCTTCGCCTGGGTCTCGGCGCTCAACGCGGAGAAGACCGTGCCCACGTCCACGAGCACCTGCTGCTCGTTCGGGTCTGCGGCCACCACCACCAGTCCGGACGGAGCGTTCTCCACCGCCTGGAACACCACGCCCGTGGCGTCGGCCAGCAGGTAGCCGCCACCGGCGGGAATGGCGAGTCGCGGTTTGCGCTCGACCACCTCGATGCGGACGGTGGTGGGCCAGTCACGCGACACCGTCACCTCGGCCACGGGTGGCAAGCCGGCCACCCGATCGGCCACACCCCCCGGATTCACCCAGACCAGCGGTGTGCCGTCGACCACGCCGGCCGCGGCGAGCACTTCCGCTTTCGACAGAACCTTGGCACCCTTCACCTCGACCGCCTGGGCGGAGAGGACCGGCGAGAAGCCCACCAGATAGCCGGCGCCCAGCAGCAGCGCCACCGCCGCGACCGCGGCAAGCCGGCGGCGCCAGCGGCGACGCTGGTCGTCCCGGCGGCGCAGTTCCAGCCGCGTGGTGGCATCACTGATCGAGCTCACTGGCGGACTGCCTCCGCGGCCAGTAGCCGAACGAGGTCCGGGCCCACCCTGGTCACGTCGCCGGCGCCGAGCGTCACCACGAGGTCGCCCTCGCGAACCAGACCGGCGAGGGCGGGCGCAGCTTCAGCCAGGGTCTCGACATAGCGGACGCGACCCGGCGCCCCGGCTTCGGCAGCGTCGGCGACCAGCCTTCCGG
>DAORUI010000068.1:0-7229 GCA_035433085.1 Propionicimonas sp.
GGGCTGATGAGAGTGCCGTCGAGCCTTCCTCGACGTAGGGCGGACTTGAGTCGCGGATGGTCGGCCATTCTGATCCCACCGGCTTCGGCGAGGATCGCTTCGATGTCAGCATGCACACCCTTGTCTTCGTCGTGGCGGGTCGACTCGCATCATCCATCCACAGCTGAGCGGTGAACCGAATTGCCCTGTGGACAACCCAGATCGATAGAAACCCCCCGCGGCGTGCGCGCGATTCTTGGACGAGTTCAGTGCAAATCGGTTCGGGCGCTACTCGGGAAGACCGTCCCGATCGGCCCAATCGAGCAGTGGTCCCAGGGAGTGGGCGACCGAGTCGATCGCGGCGTGCGGGTCGCCCAGCGCGGCGAACCTGGCCGGCACGGTCGCCAGGGTGAAGTCGCGCGGGTCGATCGATTCCAGCTCGTCCCAGGTGAACGGCGTCGACACTGTGCCCTCGGGCACGCCCCGCACCGACCAAGCGCTGGCGATCGTGTGGTCTCGGGCGTTCTGGTTGTAGTCGACGAACACGTGGCGCGGGTCGCGCTCGCGCCGCCACCAGGTCGTGGTGACGTCGTCCGGTGCCCGGCGCTCCACCTCGCGGGCGAACGCCAGCGCCGCCCGGCGCACTTGGCTGAACCCCCACTGGGGCTCGATCCGCACATAGATGTGCAGGCCGTGGCCACCGGAGGTCTTCGGATAGCCGACGATGCCCAGCTCGTCAAGCACCCCTTTCGCAACCCCGGCCACCTTTCGCACTCGCTCGAAGCCGGCCTCGGGCATGGGGTCGAGGTCGATCCGCCACTCGTCGGGCCGCTCGACGTCGGCTCTCCGGGAGTTCCACGGGTGGAACTCCACCGTGCTCATCTGCACCGCCCAGATCACCGCTGCCAGTTCAGTGACGCACAACTCGTTGGCGATGCGCCCGTAGCGGGGGAAGTAGACCTCCACCGTCTCTACCCACGGCGGGGCGCCGGAGGGTAGGCGCTTCTGATGCACCTTCTCCCCGGCCAACCCGGACGGGAATCGGTGCAGCATGCATGGACGCTCGCGCAGCGCCCGGACGACGCCCTCGCCCACGGCCAGGTAGTAGTTGGCCAGGTCGAGCTTGGTCCAGCCGCGCTCGGGGAAGTAGACCCGGCCGGGGTTGGTCAGCCGCACGACCCGTGGGCCGACCTCGACTTCCACCGCATCGGTGCTCGCCATGGCGTCAACGTACCCGGCCGCACCCGGAAGCGTCACCGCGTCGACGCCGGCAATTCGGCGGGTTCAGGTGCCCCGCCACCGGAGCCGGTAAAGTATGGCCGCAAGAGCCCGCCGGCATTGCCGCGGGCTTTCCTTACGAAGAGGGGCAGTCATGCCGGGAATCGTGGTCGTCGGTGCGCAATGGGGCGACGAGGGCAAGGGCAAGGCGACCGACCAGCTCGGCGACCGGGTCGACTACACCGTTCGCTATTCCGGCGGGAACAACGCCGGGCACACGCTCGTCGTGAACGGCCAGAAATACGCCCTGCACCTGTTGCCCTCCGGCATCCTCAGCCCGAAGAGCGTCCCGGTGATCGGCAACGGCGTGGTCATCGACCTCGAAGTGCTCTTCCAGGAGATCGAGGGCCTTGAGGCCCGCGGCGTCGATACCTCCAAACTGATCATCAGCGCCAACGCCCATATCATCGCTCCGTACCACAAGGTGATCGACAAGGTCACCGAGCGCTTCCTTGGAAAGCGCCGCATCGGTACCACCGGCCGCGGAATCGGCCCCTGTTACTCCGACAAGATCAACCGGCTCGGCATTCGGGTGCAGGACCTGCTGGACTCCTCGATCCTCGCCCAGAAGGTCGAGGCGGCCCTCGACCAGAAGAACCACCTGCTGGTCAAGGTCTACAACCGCCGCGCCATCGACCCGGCCGAGGTCACCGAGGAGCTGCTCACCTACGTCGATCGCGTCCGGCCGATGGTCACGGACGTCGTTCGGGTGCTCAACGACGCGCTGGACGCCAACAAGGTGGTGCTGTTCGAGGGCGCGCAAGCCCACCACCTGGACGTCGATCACGGCACCTACCCGTATGTCACCTCGTCGAACCCGATCGCCGCCGGTGCCTGCATCGGCGCGGGCGTCGGCCCGACCCGCATTGACCGCACCATCGGCATCATGAAGGCCTACACCACCCGCGTCGGTGAGGGCC
This sequence comes from Propionicimonas sp., assembly GCA_035433085.1. GTDB lineage: Bacteria > Actinomycetota > Actinomycetes > Propionibacteriales > Propionibacteriaceae > Propionicimonas. The sequence goes on from DAORUI010000068.1 coordinate 2,178, forward strand.
CGTTCCCGACAGAGCTGCTCGACGCCGACGGCGAGAAATTGCGTACGGACGGGGCCGAGTTCGGCACCACCACTGGACGCAACCGCCGCTGCGGCTGGTTCGACGCCCTGGTGGTCGAGGCCGCCGTAGCGGCGAACGCGTTCACCGACATCTTCCTGACCAAGCTCGACATCCTCACCGGCTGGGAGAAGATCCCGGTCTGCGTGGCTTACGACGTCAACGGCGAGCGCACCAACCGGCTGCCGATGACGCAGACCGATTTCCATCATGCCTTGCCTGTTTACGAGTATCTGGACGGCTGGACCGAGGACATTTCGGACTGCCGCGACTTCGCCGACTTCCCGGCGAACACGCAGGCCTACGTCCGCCGTCTGGAGGAGCTCGTGGGCGCCCGGATCTCGGGCATCGGGGTTGGCCCGTCGCGCGAACAGGTCGTCATGTTGCACGACCTGCTTTAGGTCGTTCCTGGCCGGTGAATCGGCCCCGAATTGGGCATGAATTCATCGTTACAGTTGTGTGTCGGGCACCGTCCCGATTTGTGTTCCGCAGCCCCGTCTGCCTACCGTAGAACAGCGGACGGGGTGGATACCCAGAAGCGCCAACGCCGGACCGGAGGATATCTTCGGGCCGGTTTCGCTTTTCTAGACGATGCCGCGCTGGGTTCGACACCCCGCGGCGTCACGACTCGGGGGAGTCGAACCATGCCAACACACGACTTGAGAAAAGTTGCCGGCCCGGATGCGGCCACCAGGCGTCAGTTGACGCGAAATCCCTACTCACCGGTGATGATCCTGATGACGATCATCGCCACCGGCGGCATCGTCGCTTACGCGATCTTCCTGCTCAACCCGGCCAACCGGGGTGACACCCTGCCGTACGTGCTGGTGATCGGCGCCGAGGCGATCCTGATCACGCACGCACTGCTGGCGATGTGGACGATCCTGGCCGGTGCCAAGAGCGCACGCGACCACGCCTACTACGCCGCCCAGGGCAGCCTCCTCGCGGACGAGCGCCGCGAGTCGCCACTGATCATCGCCGGCCGCCGTGCCTCGGTTGCGGTATTCATCACCTGCTACGGCGAGCCGATCGACGTGATCCGTCGCACCGCGACCGCGGCCCGCGCCATCCGTGGCGAACACACCACCTGGATCCTCGACGACGGCCGCAGCGACGACGTCCGCGACCTCGCCGCAGAGCTTCAGGTGGGCTACCTGCGCCGCCTCAGCAGCGGCGGCGCCAAGGCCGGCAACGTGAACCACGCCCTCAGCCAGGTGAAGACCGACTTCTTCTGCATCTTCGACGCCGATTTCGTCCCGAAGCCCGACTTCCTGTACGAGACCATGCCGTTCTTCGTCGACGCGGACGTGGCCTTCGTCCAGACCCCGCAGAGCTACGGCAACCTGCGCAACTTCGTCTCCCGGGGCGCCGGCTACATGCAGACCGTCTTCTACCGCTTCGTGCAGCCCGGACGCAACCACTTCAACGCCGCGTTCTGCGTGGGCACGAACGTGGTCTTCCGGCGGACGGCGATCGACGACGTCGGCGGCATCTACACCGACTCGAAGTCCGAGGACGTGTGGACGTCGCTGATGCTGCACGAGCGCGGCTGGCGCAGCGTCTACATTCCGGACGTGCTCGCGGTCGGGGACGCCCCGGAAACCATCGAGGGCTACACCAAGCAGCAGTTGCGCTGGGCCACTGGCGGGTTCGAGATCATGTTCACCCGCAATCCGCTGAACCCGAAACGCTCGCTCACCCTCGACCAGCGGCTGATGTACCTGGTCACCGCCACGCACTACCTGACCGGCATCGCCCCGGGCATCCTGCTGCTGGTGCCGGCCCTCGAGGTCTTCTTCGACCTGCGTCCGGTCACCCTGGGCACGAGCATGGGCGAGTGGCTGTTCGCCTACGCGGGCTTCTACGTGATGCAGATCGCCCTGGCGAGTTTCACCCTCGGCTCGTTCCGCTGGGAGGTGCTGATGCTGGCCACCGCCAGCTTCCCGATCTACCACCAGGCCCTGCTGAACGCCTTCTCCGGCAAGGAGCAGCAGTGGCATGTCACCGGCGCGAACACCAAGAAGAGCTCGCCGTTCAACTTCATCCGTCCGCAGGTGTACCTGTTCGTCTTCCTTGCGCTCACCTCGGTGGTGGCGATCTGGCGCGATCTCAACAACGCCCAGCTGACCCTTGCCACCGCTTGGAACGTGACCAACACCGCCGTGCTGGGCGCTTTCCTCGTGGTCGCGCTCGTCGAGCACTTCGCCCCCGACCCGACCAGGGTCCGTGCGAAGTCGCCCCGACGCGTCCGCGTCCCCTCTGCTGAAGGAGCAACCTCATGACCTGGAACAACCGATTTCGACTGCTCGGCGGCGTGCTCGCCGTGATCGCGCTGGTGCTGGGCCTGGCGATGGTCTTCAACCATCGGCAGAACCAGATCACCAGCTACGAAGCCAAGGTGGCCGCCGACAGCTACACCGTGGGTGCCGACTACTCCGGCACCGTGATCAAGCAGTTGGTGAAGGAGGGGGACGCGGTCACCAAGGGCCAGCCCCTGTTCGCCGTCCAAAGCCTGCAGCTGAAGGAGGCCTTCGCCAACGGCCTGGAGATCGCCGACACCGAGGTCTACAAGGTGGACACCGACCGCGGCGTCCTGACCTACTACGCCGCAGCGGACGGACGTATCGACGACCTGTTCGCCCAGCAGGGCAACTCGGTCGCAGTGGGCAACCCCTTGGCCACCCTCACCGGCGGCGAGCGCTACCTTGAGGCGAGCTTCCACGTGGTGCCGCGAGACTACGCCCGGCTGCAGGCGGGCAACCCCGCCCGCATCACCCTGCCCAACGACCAGGTCATCACCGGGACGGTGGAGAAGGTCGCGGTTTCCAGCGACTCCGCCGGGACGGTCAGCACGCTGCGACTTAAGTCGTCGCAGCTCGCGGCGCTCGATCCGCAGCCGTTGTCGGAGCCGGGCACACCGGTGATCGTGGCCGTCCAGCTGAATGACACCGGTCCGCTGGCGCCGATCACCGACGCCATGAACGACCTGCTGCAGCAGGTGGGGTTGCGATGAGGTTCACCGGACTCCTGCTCGCTCTGGCCCTGCTGACCGGCTGCAGCGTGGCTGCGCCCGCCCCCGGCGAAACGCCCAGCCCGAGCCCCGAGGTGAGCGTTCTGGGCGATGACCAGGTTTCGGAGTTGGTGGCCGCAGTGCCGCAGCGCACGCCCAAGGCGCTCCCGGACGCCAAGCTCGCGGACGGTCTGACGCCGCCCACGAATCGCTGGTACTCGGGGCTGGTGTTCTCCGGTCAGCCGGTCTTCCCGCTACCGCTTTCCTTCGCGCTCACCGACACCGGCTTCGCGTTCGGGCTGCCTTTGCTGAAGCCCACCCAGACCACCGTTTTCGGTGGGTTCGCGGCTGACGTGACCATGGACGTCGGTGCGGCGAGCAGTGTGGTGACCAGCGACGATCCGTCCGTGGTCACCACCGAGCAGCGCGACGCCGCCGGCGCGGCTATCGGGCGTGCGACCATCGCCCAGGGCTCGCCCTTCGTCTCCTGGGCGGCGGCGCGGGCCGCCACTGTGACGATTCCGGCGGGGTTCGAACCGGCGGGTGAAGGTCTCTACTTGGCGACGATCAACGGCACTCGCTATGCGCTCACCGGTACCGGGGTGAAGGTCTCCGGCGCCTCGGTCGAGGTGGCCGGTGACGGCACCCTGGTCACCTGGCCGGTGCCTGAGGGACGCGAGCCCGCCGAACTGGTCGCGGCGGCACTGGCCACCGTCACCGGTTCGAGCATCAGTTATGCGGTCGGCGAGGACACGGTCACCACCACGCTCAGCTACGCGGCTTCCGCTGCGACCGCGATCGCCCGGATGCCCCACCAGGCGTCCGCTGGAGAGTGCGGGCTGGGCACGTATCCGTCGATCTACGGCACGCTGCAGCTGTGCGAAGGCAGCGCGCTCACCTGGGACACACCGCGGACGCGGGCCTTGCCCGCGCTCGACCTGAGTGGTCTGGACGGCGCGCAGCGCGCGTCCCTGACCGAGCAATTGAAGGCGGACGCGAAGCTGCCCGATTTCCCAGCCGACACCTACTTCGGCGGCAAGGCGCTGCAGCGGGTGGCGATGCTGGTGATGGTTGCCGACCAGCTCGGTGACGAAGAGTCGGCCGACGAGTTGGCCGCTCGCCTTGACGAGCAGCTGACCAAATGGCTCGACCCCGAAGGCTGCGCGGAGCGGGAGGCTTTCTGCTTCGTCTACGACCCGGCCGGAAAGGGCATGATCGGGCTCACGCCGTCCTTCGGCAGCGACGAGTACAACGACCACCACTTCCACTACGGCTACTTCCTGTATGCAGCCGGGGTGTTGGCCGCGCGGGACACGTCCGCTGTTTCGCGGTACGCGCCGGTGCTGAATCTGCTGGCGGCCGACATCGCCAGCTCTGGTGGCAAGTACTTCCCCAAGCGACGGGCGTTCGATGTCTACGCCTCGCACTCGTGGGCATCGGGGACTGCTCCCTTCGCGGACGGGAACAACCAGGAGTCGATCTCCGAAGCGGTGAACGCGTACGCCGGGCTGAACCTGTGGGCGCAGGCAGTCGGTGACCAGGCCCTGGCCGACGAGGCGTCCTGGATGCTCTCTGCCGAAGCGGACGCGAGTGGCCACTACTGGACGAACCCCGACCTCAGCGGGCCTGAGTTCGCCGGCTTCGGCCACCAGATCGTGGCCTTGAACTGGGGCGGCAAGCGTGACTACGCCACCTGGTTCTCGCCGGAACCGGCAGCCATGCTGGGCATCCTGCTGCTGCCGATGACTCCGACCTCGACCTACCTGGGCGGCGACCCGGAGCGCATCCGGGCCAACGTGGCCGAGGCCGTAGGGACCAACTTCGACCAGAAGTTCGGCGACTACATCGCCATGTACGCAGCGCTGGCCGGCCCGGAGGACCGCGACCGCGCGCTGGCCACGGCCGAGAAGCTGTCGGACGAGACCATCGACGACGGCATGAGTCGCACCTACCTGCTGGCCTGGCTCCACAGCCTGAAGTTCTAG
>DAORUI010000068.1:7329-15009 GCA_035433085.1 Propionicimonas sp.
GATGCCCGTTTTTCTTTGAGAGTCTGTTGGTTTTGCTTGACGTGTGCCTGAATGTGTGGTTTTGTTCCCCATATCAACCTCGCGTCGGGTCTCAACACCGAGTCCGATTGCCATCGACGTCAAAGAGTGAGGGAGTCAGATGACTACCGGAGTTACGGCACAGCAGGGCTCCGCCCGGGTTGCAGTGCAGAGGTTCGGAACGTTCCTTTCCAACATGGTGCTGCCGAACATCGCAGCGTTCATCGCCTGGGGCCTGATCACCGCCATCTTCATCAAGGCCGGCTGGATCAACGTGCTTTCCCCGCAGCCGGAGGACGGCTGGGTGGCTGCGCTCGGTGGCTGGGGCGCCTTCGACGGCAAGGGGATCGTCGGACCGACGATTACCTATCTGCTACCGATCCTGATCGGCTACACCGGCGGCAAGATCGTCTATGACGTCCGTGGCGGCGTCGTCGGCGCAATCGCCACCATGGGCGTGATCACCGGCACCACCATCCCGATGTTCATGGGCGCCATGATCATGGGTCCCCTGGGCGGCTGGACCATGAAGAAGTTGGACGGCCTGTGGGAACACAAGATCAAGCCCGGCTTCGAGATGCTGGTCAACAACTTCTCCGCCGGCATCTGGGGCGGCATCCTGGCGACCTTCGGCTTCTTCTTCATGAGTCCGATCGTCAGTGCAATCTCTGAGGCTGCTGGCAAGGCGGTCGGCTGGCTGATCGACACCGGTCTGCTGCCGCTGACCTCGATCCTGATCGAGCCGGCCAAGGTGCTGTTCCTGAACAACGCGATCAACCACGGCATCCTCACCCCGCTGGGTACCCAGCAGGTCGTGGACGCCGGCAAGTCGGTGCTGTTCCTGCTTGAGGCCAACCCCGGCCCCGGCCTTGGTCTGCTGCTGGCCTACATGTTCTTCGGCAAGGGTGCGGCGCGCGCGTCCGCTCCAGGTGCAGCGATCATTCACTTCCTCGGCGGCATCCACGAGATCTACTTCCCGTACGTACTGATGAAGCCGATCCTGATCCTGGCCATGATCGCCGGCGGCATGACCGGTGTGTTCGTGAACGTGATGTTCGGCGTCGGCCTGCGTGGCCCGGCTGCTCCGGGTTCGGTGTTCGCGGTCTACCTGCAGACTGCTTCGGACAGCTATCTGGGCGTCACGCTCTCACTGCTCGCCTCGGCCGCGGTGACGGCTGTGGTGGCCGCTTTCCTGCTCAGGATGGGCAAGGACAAGGACGGCGGGGACGACCTTGCTGCCGCCACCGCCGAGATGGAGGCTCTGAAGGGCAAGAAGTCATCGGTCGCCGGCTATCTGACTGCGGCTGCTGCCGGCCCGATCAAGACCATCGTGTTCGCCTGCGACGCGGGCATGGGCTCGTCCGCGATGGGCGCGTCGGTGCTGCGCAAGAAGATCCAGACCGCCGGATACACCGACGTCAAGGTGGTCAACAAGGCGATCGCCAACCTCGACGACTCCTACGAGGTGGTCGTATCCCACCAGGACCTCATCGAACGGGCGAAGCAGAAGACCCCGTCCGCGGTGCACGTGTCGGTCGACAACTTCATCGGTAGTCCGAAGTACGACGAAGTCGTCGAGATGGTCAAGCAGGCCAACGGAGACCCCGCGAAGCTGTGAATCCGGTGCCGGAGTGAGGCCGGCGCATCATGAAGGCCCGTGGACCCCCGTCCACGGGCCTTCTGCTGCGGTCAACGCGGGAACCAGATGTTGATTTGAGTTGACCTATGCCCGAGTGTGTGGTTTTATGGACTCAAGAACCTAGGCCCCACGCTCGACACCGCAGTCGTACCTCTGGATCGCTTGACCGATTCACAAGCGGCTCCGTTCGGGTATCGCGGCCAGAAACGGAGAATGGCTTTGTCCGATCAGATTCTCGCTCCGGAGTCCGTGCGATTGGGGCTGCCGTCGATGACCAAGGCTGAGGCGATCCGCCTCTGCGGCGAAGTGCTGGTGGCTGCCGGTGCGGCCACCCCCGACTACATCGACGGCATGTTCGCGCGCGAGGAGCAGGTTTCGACCTACCTCGGCGAGGGCGTGGCCATTCCTCATGGCACCAACGATGCCCGCCAGTACATCAAGGCAGCAGCGCTCGGCTTCCTGCAGTTCCCCGACGGCATCGATTGGGACGGCAACCAGGTCACCCTGTGCATCCCGATCGCCTCGGCCAGCGATGACCATCTGGGCATCCTGGCCAGCCTCGCCGAAGTGCTGATGGAGCCGGCGGACGCGGATCGGCTGCGGAAGACCGCCTCGGTCAGCGAAGTCCTGGAGATTCTGAACCCGAAAGAGGAGAACTGATGAAGGTCCTGCGTTTCTACGCCCCCGGTGATGTGCGTGTCGAGGACGCTCCCATGCCGCAGATCGCGCCCGACGAGATCCTGCTGCGGGTCAAGAACTGTTCCACCTGCGGCACCGATGTGAAGATCTTCCACAACGGGCACCAGAACATCACCCCGCCGCGGGTGATGGGTCATGAGGTCGCCGGCGAGGTGGCCGAGGTGGGTGCCGAGGTGACCGGCTGGGCGGTGGGCGACCGCGCTCAGGTGATCGCGGCCGTCCCGTGCGGTGACTGCTACGAGTGCAAGAAGGGCTGGATGGCCGTCTGCGCGAACCAGACCTCGATCGGCTACCAGTACGACGGCGGTTTCGCCGAGTACATGGTGGTGCCGCGAGCCGTACTGAAGGTGGACGGACTGAACCGCATCCCGGAGGGTGTCGGCTTCGACGAGGCGTCCGCCGCGGAACCGTTCGCGTGCGCGATCAACGCCCAGGAACTGCTCGGTATCGAGCCCGGCGACACCGTGGTGGTGTTCGGCGCCGGCCCGATCGGCTGCATCCACACCCGGATCGCCCGTGGCGTACACCAGGCGGGGCGGGTCTTCCTGGTGGACGTGAACGCCGAGCGCCTGGCGATGTCGGCTGCGGCCGTACAGCCGGACGAGGTTATCGACGCGTCCTCGGTGGACGTGGTGGCCGAGGTGATGCGACTGACGGACGGCCGGGGCGCCGACGTGATCATCACCGCGACCGCGGCGAACATCACCCAGGAGCAGGCGATCGCGATGGCCGCCCGCAACGGCCGGATCTCGTTCTTCGGCGGCCTGCCCAAGACGAACCCGACCATCACCTGCGACTCGAACCTCGTGCACTACCGCCAGCTCCACATCCACGGGGCCAACGGTTCGGCGCCCGAGCACAACAAGAAGGCGCTGGAGTACATCGCGTCCGGACTGGTGCCGGTGAAGGACCTGATCACCGTCCACCTGCCGCTGGAGCGCGCGTTGGAGGCGTTCGACATCGTCGCCAAGGGCCAGGCGATCAAGGTGACCGTCGAGCCCTGAGTTCCTCCGGGCGGGACGGACCAGCTCCCGTCCACCCGCAAAGTGGGCAGTAGTGCGTCGCTATCGACGCACTACTGCCCACTCTGTGTTGTTTGTCGGCCCCGAGCAGGTTCGGACACGCGCGGGCGCGCCAACGATCCCTGAGCTTGTCGAAGGGTCGTGGGCGGGGCTTCGTCAGGCTCAGCCAACGTTCCCTGAGCTTGTCGAAGGGTCGTGGGCGGGGCTTCGTCAGGCTCAGCCAGCGACACCGGGGCTTCGTCAGGCTCAGCCAGCGACACCGGGGCTTCGTCAGGCTCAGCCAGCGACACCGGGGCTTCGTCAGGCTCAGCCAACGTTCCCTGAGCTTGTCGAAGTGCCCGTCGCGGCTTCGTCAGGCTCAGCCAACGTCCGGGGGCTTGGGAAGGCTCAGCCAACGTCCGGGGGCTTGGGCAGGCTCAGCCGGCGTTTGGGCGGGTTTGGGCTCAGTCCGTCAGCGGACGGGCGAAGTCGGGGTGCTCATCCACCTCGACCTTGATAGCGGCGACCTGTTCGGGGCCGGGCATCTTGCTGCCGGGAAGCATCACCGCGGCGGCACCGAACGCCACCGCCGTGCGCAGGGCGGCGGCCGGATCGGCGCCGGCGTTCACAGCGTGCAGGTAGCCGGCGAGCAGCGAGTCGCCGGCGCCCACTGTCGACAGCGGGTGGCTGATCGAGGCCACCGCGTGCACGACCCGGTCGGAATCGATGAGCAGCGCGCCGTCGCGGCCGAGGCTGACCACTACCGTCCCGACACCGCTCGCGACCAGGCCGCGGGCCGCGTCCACCACCTCACCGACGGTGTCCAGATCGCGGCACACAGCTTCGGCCAACTCGATCCGGTTGGGCTTGATCAGGTCGGGTGCGGCACCCAGGGCGGCCGCCATCGACGGGCCCGACGAGTCCACGGCCACCCGAACGCCGCTCGCGTGGCAGTGACCCACCAGGTCGGCGTAGAAGTCGTCGGGCACGCCCGGCGGCAGCGAGCCGCAACCGACCACCCAGCTCGCGCCCGCGGCCGCGTCCAGCACCGCCTGGCGCAGCGACTCGACCTCGGCCGGCGTCAGCTGTGGACCCTGCTCGTTCACCTTCGTCGTCGTGCCGTCCGGCTCCACGATCGCGATGTTCGCGCGGATGGCCGCTCCGATCGGCACCCGACGCACGTCCACCTCGCCCGATTCGAGCAGGGCCAGCATCATCCGTCCGTAGGCCCCGCCGACCGGCAGGACGGCCGCAGTCGCGGTGCCGTTCAGCGCCAGCGCGCGGCTCACGTTCAGGCCCTTGCCGCCCGGGTCCTCCCGGGAGGCGGTGGCCCGCATCACCGCGCCGCGCTCGAGCGCGGCCACCGAGACCGTGCGGTCGACGCTTGGATTGGGGGTCAGTGTGACGATCATGCTCGGATCACCTCCGGTCCGGCCGTGGTCAGTTCTTCGGCGAGGCCAGCCTCCAGCCCCTTGTCGGTGACGATCACGTCCACGTCCGCCAGCGGGGCGAAGCGGCAGAGCTGAGTCAGGCCCACCTTCGTGTGATCGGCCAGGCAGACCACCCGGTTCGCAGCGTGCACCATCGCCCGCTTCACCTCGGCCTCGGCCTGGTCGGGGGTGGTCAGGCCGAGCTCGGGGGTGACGCCGTTCGTCCCCATGAACGCCACGTCGACGCGCAGGTTGCCCAGCGCGGACGTCGTCCAGGTTCCGACCGCGGCCCCGGTGAGTTCGCGCACGTGACCGCCCAGCAGCAGCAGTTCAACGCGCGGCAATTCGCTGAGCAGCATCGCGGCCTGCAGCGAGTTGGTGACCACGGTCAGGGCAAGATCGGACGGTAGGTTGCGAACGAGTTCGAGAGTCGTCGTGCCGCTGTCCACCAGGATCGAGCCGCCGTCGGGCAGCAACTCGCGCGCGGCGCGTCCGATGCGGGTCTTCTCAGCTACCTGGTACTCGCGTTTGGTGTTGACGGACGGCTCGTACCCCAGTCTCTCGATGTGCACCGCACCACCGTGCACGCGTCGCAACAGGCCCTGCCGCTCGAGCATGGTCAGGTCGCGTCGGATAGTCTCGGACGTGACTTCGAGTTCGTCGGCAAGGACCGCGACCTCGACCCGCGACCGGCTGCGTGCCTGGTCCAGGATGCGCAGGTGGCGCTCGTGGGGGAGCAGGCGTTGGTCTTCAGCGTCGACGTTGGCGGCCATGCAGACAAAGATACGCACAAATCCACACGAACGCAGCAAATCCCACACGATTGGTCAAGGTTACGGGCAGAAATGCGCCTGACAGGTCGCTGCGATCGGCGTAATGTTCGTCGGCTATGCATGATTTCCCGCCCATCGTCGACGCCTACACACCGGCCCAGACGAGCCGTCCCGACACCCGCAGCCCAGCGCGCTTCCTGTTCTGGCTGCTGTGGGTGCAAGCCGACGTGGTCGCGGCGATGGCTGTGGCCGGGCTGTTCTGGTTCCTGCCAGGCGCGCTGAGCCCGCTGCTGCTCGGCCGGGCGATCGACGTCGGCATCCTGCGTGGGGACGCCTGGGCGACGGTCGGTTGGGCGGCCGTGCTCACGGTGGTGATCCTGATCGGCGCGGCGGCTGGAATCACCCAGCACACGCTGGCCGTCCGCGGCTGGCTGATCGCCCTCTACGGGACGCAGAAGATGGTCACCCGCAAGGCCGTCCAACTCGGGCACCTGCTCAGCCGACGGCTGCCGACCGGCGAAGTGCTGAGCATCTCTGCGTCCGACTCCAACACCTTCGGCCAGACCATCGAGGTGGTCTCCCGCGGGATCGGCTCGCTGGCGGCCTTCGGGCTGGTCTGCGTGCTGATGTTCACGACTTCGCCGCCGCTGGGGTGGGTGGTGCTGATTGCTGCGCCCCTGTTGGTGGGAGCCGCCTCGCCGGTTCTGCGTCCGCTTAATCACGCCCAGACCGCCGAGCGCACCCAGACCGGTGAGCTGACCTCGATGGCCACCGACATCGTCTCGGGGCTGCGCATCCTGCGCGGCATCGGCGGCGAGCAGACCTTCGGCAACAACTACGCGGCCCAGTCGCAGAAGGTGCGCCGGCTGGGGGTGATCGCCGGCACCTGGCAGGCGGTCACCGAGACGATCTCGGTGCTGCTGTCGGGAATGCTGCTGGTCACGCTGGTCTGGCTGGGCTCGCACGAAATGCTCGCCGGACGCCTGACGGTGGGCCAGCTGATCAGCTTCGTCGGCTACGCGGTGTTCATGGTGTGGCCGCTGCAGACCTTCTTCGAGTTTGCCCAGAAGTGGGTGCAGGGACTGGTTTCGGCGCGCAAGGCAATCGCCCTGCTGGCGCCTGAGGTGCCGTTCAGCGAGGGTTCGGCGGTGCTGTCGGCTCGGCCTCGCTTGGTTGATCTGGTCAGTGGGGTAGCGGTGGAGCCGGGACGGTTCCTGGCCGTGGTGAGCGCTACCGCGGAGGACGCAGCGGCGCTGGCCGACCGGTTGGGCCGCTACCTGCCCACGTCCGGCGGGCACGAGGAGGCCCCGGACGACTCCGAACTGACCGGACGCGCCGCACGTTTGGCTCGTCGTGAGATCGAGGCGCAGCGGGCTCGGGCGGCAGCAGCCGACGACGAACTGGCGTCGGGGGAGTGGGGCGTGACGGCCGACGGTGTCGACTACAGCCGGTTGCCCCTGGCGTCGCTGCGCCGGACGGTCGTGGTGAGCGACACCGCCAGCCAGTTGTTCGCCGGGACGCTGCAGCGGGCCGTCGACCCGTGGGGAACCCATACCCTCGCCCAGGCCGAGGCGGCGCTGCACACCGCGTCCGCCGCCGATGTGCTGGATGGGCTGCCGGGCGGCTGGCAGGGACGCATCGACGAACTCGGCCGCGGGCTTTCCGGGGGCCAGCGGCAGCGGATCGTGCTGGCGCGCGCCCTTCTGCTCGACCCTGAGGTGCTGGTGCTGGTCGAGCCCACCTCAGCCGTGGACGCCCATACCGAGGCCCGCATCGCCGAACGCCTCGTCGAGCATCGGCGGGGCCGCACGACCGTGTTGATGACCGGATCGCCGCTGCTGCTGCACTACGCCGACGAGATCTCGCTGCTGGTCGACGGACGCGAGGCCGCCCGCGGCACGCACGCCGAGTTGCTGGCCAACCCGGCCTACCGAGAGGTGGTCGGCCGAGGCATGGAGGAGGACGAGTGAGCGATTCTCGCCAAACCTCCCCTGAGGAGCTTCGTCCTGAGCTTGCGGGCGCTCAGCCAACGGTCCCTGAGGAGCTTCGTCCTGAGCTTGCGGGTGCTCAGCCAACGGTCCCTGAGGAGCTTCGTCCTGAGCTTGCGGGTGCTCAGCCAA
>DAORUI010000068.1:15109-15296 GCA_035433085.1 Propionicimonas sp.
CGGTCCCTGAGGAGCTTCGTCCTGAGCTTGCGAAGGACGAAGCGTCACGAAGGGCCCACCCGGGCGCCCTTCGTGACGCGTCCGCTCGCAAGCTCACGGACGCTCCTCAGGGAGCGGTTTCGGGGTTGGTTGGCAAGCTCACGGACGCTCCTCAGGGAGCGGTTTCGGGGTTGGTTGGCAAGCTCAC
>DAORUI010000069.1:0-15257 GCA_035433085.1 Propionicimonas sp.
AGTCGCCGCAGCCCGGACACCAGCGCACCTCCTGGTCGGAGGTGAAGTCCTTCCGCGTCAGCGGAGTCACGGACAGCGGCACGCGGGCCAGTCCGGACGCCGGAACCAGTGGGGTCGCGGTCACTTGCCCGCCTCCTCGTCGATGATCTCGCTCAGGTCCTTGGCCAACTCGGACAACGAGATCGGCAGTCCGCGCACCCGTGAATAGCTCTCGGCGGGCACCAGGTATTTCGCTCGCAGGATCATCGCCAACTGCCCGAGGTTCATCTCCGGCACGATCACCCGGTCGTAGGCGGCGAGCACCTCGCCCAGGTTCGCAGGCAATGGGTTCAGGTAGCGCACCTGCACGCAGGCCACATCGCGCCCGGTACGACGGACGCGGCGCGCGGCTGCCGAGATCGGCCCGTACGTCGAGCCCCAGCCCACCGCCAGCACCTTGGCCTTTCCGCTCGGATCGTCCACCTCCACCGGTGGCACCACCGCCTGGATCCCGTCCACCTTCTGCTGGCGCAGGTTCACCATGAACTCGTGGTTGGCCGGGTCGTAGGAGATCGCGCCGGTGCCGTCCGCCTTCTCGATGCCACCGATGCGGTGTTCCAGGCCAGGGGTACCGGGCACGGCCCAGGCTCTGGCCAGCTTCTCGTCGCGAAGGTAGGGCCAGTAGGCGCCGTCCGGACGGTTGGGCTCGGTGGCGAACCGGGGCTCGATCTCCGGCAGCGAATCCAGGTCGGGCACCAGCCACGGCTCGGCGCCGTTGGCCAGGTACCCGTCGGAGAGCAGGATCACCGGCGTGCGGTAGTCGATGGCGATCTTCACCGCCTCGTAGGCGGCCGCGAAACAGTCACCCGGCGATTGCGGCGCGATCACCGGCAGCGGTGCCTCGCCGTGGCGTCCGTAGATGGCCTGGGTGAGGTCGGCCTGCTCGGTCTTGGTCGGCATGCCGGTAGCAGGACCGGCGCGCTGGACGTCACAGATCACCAGGGGCAGTTCCAGCATCACCGCGAGGCTGATGGTCTCCATCTTCAGCGCCAGGCCCGGGCCGGACGTGGTGGTCACGCCCAGGCTGCCCGCGAAGGAGGCGCCCAGCGCCGCGCCGACGGCCGCGATCTCGTCCTCGGCCTGGAAGGTCATCACCCCGGCGTCCTTCGCTGCGGCCAGGAAGTGCAGCACATCGGACGCGGGCGTGATCGGGTAGGCGCCAAGGAACAGCTGCAGGTTGGCCTTGGCCGCCCCCGCCATCAGACCGAACGCCAGCGCCCGGTTGCCCGAGATCTGTCGATAGACGCCGGCCGGCACCGGGGCCGGGGCCACCGCGAACCGGTTGGCGAACACCTCGGTGGTCTCGCCGAAGGCGTAGCCAGCCTTGAAGGCGGCGATGTTCGCATCCCGGATCTGCGGCACCTTGGCGAAGCGCCGTTCCAGGAAGCTGATCGTGCCCTCCATCGGACGGCTGTACAACCAGTCGAGCAGACCGAGGGCATACATGTTCTTGGTGCGCGCGGCATCCTTGCGGCCCAGCCCCAGTTCGGCCACCGCAGCGGTGGCCTGTCCGGAAAGGTCCAGGGCGACCACCTGGTAGCCGGCCAGCGATCCGTCGGTCAGCGGGTCGGCGGTGTAGCCGACCTTGGCAAGGTTCCGTGGGGTGAAGTCGGCGGTGTCGGCGATGATGAGCCCGTTGGCGGCCAGGTCACCAAGGTTCGCCTTCAGCGCTGCCGGGTTCATCGCCACCAGCACATCGGGCCGATCGCCCGGCGTGCGGATATCGAAATCGGCGAAGTGCAGCTGGAAACTCGACACGCCGGCCACGGTCCCGGCAGGGGCCCGAATCTCGGCGGGGAAGTTGGGCAGCGTGGAGAAGTCGTTGCCTGCGTTCGCGGTGTCGTGGGTGAACCGGTCTCCGGTCAGCTGCATGCCGTCGCCGGAATCGCCGGCGAACCGGATCACGACGTGGTCGAGCGTGGTCACTTCGGTCATGCGATGCGTTCTCTTCCCAGTCCCGCTGCGCCGGCGAACTGGGCGGCCGGCGCGTCGGGCAAGTCTAGTTGCTCGGTGGCCGCTGCCGCGTAAGCCTCGACGACTGCAGCCACCACCAATGGATGTACCCCGATCGGCTCAGATACCACGTCCGCCGCGACCGTATGCAGCCGATTGGCGAACTCACCGGGTGCGAGCAGGTAGCTCGCCACCGCGATCCTGCGGTGGCCGGACGCCCGCAGCCGCGCGACCGCGTCCGCGACGCTCGGCTCGGCTGCGGTGATGAACCCGGCCACAACCGGACGATCGAGCAACACGGCGAGTTCACGGGCCGCACCGGCGACCTCCAGCACCGAGCGCCGGCGCTTGGAGCCGGCAGCCGCGAGCACCACCGCGTCCGCCGGCCCGCCGGGTGCGCTCGCCTCGGCTGCGTGCAGGCGATCGGCCACGGCCGCGATCAGGCCCGGCCCGATCAGCCCGGCCAGCCGGGCGCGCCCGCCGGAGGCCTCGATCGCCGCGGGTAGGTCGCTGGTGACGTGGTATCCCGCGGTCAGGAAGCCGGGCACTACCACCGCCCCACCCAGCCCACTGAGGGTCTGGGTGAGGGTCGGCGAGAGCACGTCGGCCCAGCCGAGGTGCACTTGCACCCCGGGCAGTCGTGCGGCCACCGCGGCGGCGATGGCCGCGCCCACCTGCTGGCCGGCGGCGCTGCGGGTGCCGTGCAGGGCGAGCACCAGATCTGGGCGGTTCAAATGGCGTACTCCTGATCCTCTTCGAGCCGAGCGGCCTTGGCGCTCCGCTGGTGGCTGATGGCCTGCCAGGTGGTCAGGCCCACCCACAGCACGGCGACCACCCAGTAGCCGACGGTGGCCGCGTCGCCCTGGATTCCGCCGGCACTGAACAGGGTGCGCAGGTTGGTGATGACGATCAGTCCGCCGACCGCGACCCCCAGCACCTGGGCCGGCACCTTCGACACCAGCCAGGCGGCCAGCGGCGCGGCCACCACGCCACCGGCGAGTAGGGAGAGCACGATCCACCAGTCGATCCCGGCCGTGCCGAGGGCGACGATGAACCCGATGCTGGCAGCGGTTGACACCAGGAATTCGCTGGTGTCGACCGAACCGATCACCGTTCGTGGGGCGGTCTTGCCCGCGCTCAGCAGCGAGGTGGTCGACACCGGGCCCCATCCGCCGCCGCCGGTGGCGTCCACGAAACCGCCGACCAGGCCGAGCGGCACCAGGAAACGCGGACCGTGCGGGGTGCGGCGGGCGGTGGCGACGTTCGGCGGTGCGAAGACGTAGCGCAGCAGGATGTACATGCCCAGGAGGCCGAGGATGGCAGCCATGATCGGCTTGGCGGCTTCGGTGGAGAGGTTCGAAAGCACGGTCGCGCCGGCGAACGCGCCGATGGCGCCGGGCACCCCGATGATGCCGACTAGGCGCCAGTCGACGTTGCCGAGCTTCCAGTGCGAGACCCCGGACACGATGTTTGTGCCCATCTCGGCGAGATGGACCGAAGCGCTGGCCATCGCGGGAGTGAGCCCGGCCAGCAGCAGGAGTGAGGAGGAGGTCACGCCGTAGCCCATGCCCAGGGCACCGTCGACCAGTTGGGCGGCGAAGCCGACCACAGCGAGTATCAAATAGCGTTGCATTTCAGATGGTCCATTCGTCGGTCGGGGTGAAGTCGGGGTCGAAGACGAGGTGCCCGCGCACCATGCCGGCGGCAAGAGTCTGTTGAGTCTGTGGATCGATCAACAGCAGAGAGCCGCCAGCGCGGCTACAGCCGTAGTCCTCGGCCATGACCGGTCCGGCCAGGCGAATGCGTACGCGTCCGATGTCGTTCAGTTCGAACTTCTCCGTCTCGACGGGCACCAGGCCGTCCAGGTCGAGTTTCGCGACCAGTTCGGTCACCCGGGCCTGCACGGTGCGGGTGCCGTGTTTGACCAGCACCCGGGCCGCAGGCAGCAGCGGACGCTCCGCCAGCCAGCAGATGGTCGCGTCCAGTTCGGTGGTGGGTACCGGGGCATCGGCCACCGACGAGATCAGTTCGCCGCGGGCCACGTCCACGTCGTCGGCGAGACGCAAGGCGACCGACTGGCCGGCGCTGGCGGTCGCCAACTCGGTGCCGGCCAGGTCGATGCCGGCGATCCGCGTCCGGACGCCTTCGGGCAGCACCACCACCGGATCACCGACCCGCACCGAACCGGACGCGATCCGGCCGGCATAGCCGCGGTACTCGACATGCCGTGGGTCGAGGGCAGCCTCCTGCGGACGCAGGGTGAGCTGCACCGGGAACCGGAAGCCGGCGCCGGTCTCGATGGCAGGGGGAATGTCCTCCAGCAATTCGAGCAGGCTGGGGCCGTCGTACCAGGGCGTGTTCGGCGACCGGTCGACGACGTTGTCTCCGGCCAGCGCCGAGGTCGGCAGCGTCCGAACGTCGGCGATGCCCAGCCCGGATGCGGTCGCGGCCAGCTCGTCGGCCACCTCGCGGTAGCGCGCCTCGTCGTAGCCGACCAGGTCGACCTTGTTGACCGCGATCACCACAGCCGGCACCCGCAGCAGGGCGGCCACCGCAAGGTGGCGCTTGGTCTGTTCGAGGACGCCCTTGCGGACGTCGACGAGCAGTACGAGCACGTCCGCGGTGGAGGAGCCGGTGACTGTGTTGCGCGTGTACTGAACGTGGCCCGGGCAGTCGGCCAGGATGAACGTCCGGTTGGCCGTCGCGAAGTAGCGGTAGGCGACGTCGATGGTGATGCCCTGCTCGCGCTCGGCGCGCAGGCCGTCGGTGAGCAGCGCCAGGTCGACGTGGCCGAGCCCCTTGTCGCGGCTGACCCGCTCGACCGCGGCCAGCTGGTCGGCCAGCACCGACTTCGAGTCGTGCAGCAGCCGGCCCACCAGGGTCGACTTGCCGTCGTCCACGCTGCCTGCGGTGGCCAGGCGCAACAGCGAGGTCTGGGTGCGGGTGTAGCGGCCACCACTGATCGCTGGGCCCATCAGAAGTACCCCTCCTTCTTGCGATCTTCCATGGCGGCTTCGCTCATCCGGTCGTCGGCCCGGGTCGCGCCGCGTTCGGTGATCCGGGTTGCGGCGACTTCGATCAGCACTGCGTCGACGTCACCGGCGTCCGATTCGACGGCCCCGGTGCAGGACATGTCGCCGACCGTCCGGTAACGCACCTGCAGGGTGCGGACGACGTCGCCTGCGCGCGGCTCGGAGTACGGGCCGACCGCCAGCCACATGCCGTCGCGGTTGAACACCTCGCGCTCGTGGGCGTAGTACAGGCTCGGCAACTCGATCTGCTCCTCGGCGATGTAGTGCCAGACGTCCAGCTCGGTCCAGTTGCTCAGGGGGAACACCCGCACGTGCTCGCCGGGCCGGTGGCGAGGGTTGTACAGCTCCCAGAGTTCCGGACGCTGGTTGCGCGGGTCCCATTGCCCGAACTCGTCGCGCAGGCTGACCACGCGCTCCTTCGCCCGGGCCTTCTCCTCGTCGCGGCGGCCACCGCCGAAGACGGCGTCGAAGCGGTGCTCGGCGATCGCGTCGAGCAGGGGCTGGGTCTGCAGCGGGTTGCGGGTGCCGTCGGGACGCTCCAGCAGCCGGCCGTCGTCGATGTAGTCCTGCACCTTCGCCACGACTAGCCGGGCGCCCAGTTCGGCCACCACTGCGTCGCGATAATCGAGCACTTCCGGGAAGTTGTGGCCGGTGTCCACGTGCAGCAGCGGGAACGGCACCGGCCCCGGCCAGAATGCCTTCGCGGCTAGGTGCAGCAGCACCACCGAGTCCTTCCCGCCGCTGAACAGCAGGACGGGACGCTCAAGCTCGGCGACCGCCTCGCGGATGATGTGGATGGCCTCTGCCTCCAGGGTGGCCAGATGGTTCATAGGTGCAATCCGCATTCGGTCTTGGCGAGGCCTGCCCAGCGGCCGGCCCTCGGGTCTTCGCCGGGTTCGACCCGGCGCGTGCAGGGGGCGCAACCGATGGACGGGTAGCCGTCGGTCAGGAGCAGGTTGACCGGCACCGAGTTGGCGCCGGCGTAGTCGAGCAGGTCGTCGAACGACCAGGCGGCGATCGGATTCACCTTCACCATCTCGTGGGCCGCGTCCCACTCGACCACCCGGGCGTTGGCGCGCAGCGCGTTGTCCTCGCGGCGGATGCCGGTGACCCAGGCCTCGTAGCCGGCCAGTTCCGCGTTGATCGGGTCGACCTTGCGCAACTGGCAGCACAGGCTCGGGTTCCGGTCGTGCAGCCTCGCGCCGTGCTCGGCGTCCTGCTCGGCCACGCTCTGCTCAGGCAGCACGTCGATGACGTTCGCGTCCAGCACGCTGGCGAGGGCGTCGCGGGTGCCGAGCGTCTCGGGGAAGTGGTAGCCGGTGTCGAGGAACAGCACGTCGACCCCAGGGGCGGCTTGTGCGACGAGGTGCGGCAGGACAGTGTCCCCGGCCATCGAGCAAGCCACCGCCAGCGAACGCCCGAAGGTTTCGGCGGCCCAGCTCGCGATCTGCTCTGCGGTCGCCTCGGCGAGGTCGCTGGCTGCGCGTTCGGCCAGCTCGCGAAGTTCGTCCGGCGTGCGGGTGCGTCCGGGACCGTGGGTGGCGAGGGTCACTTGAGCGCTCCGTCCTCGGCCCGGTGTGCCCAGTCCGCGAACGACTCGCCCGGTTCGCGGGCGGCGACGAAGGCACGGGTGACCCGCTCGACGTAGTCGGGCAGTTCGGACGCGGTCACCTTCAGCCCGCGAACGGTCCGGCCCAGCCCGGCGTCCTCGCGGTCGATGGACGCGAGCCCGCCGCCGAGGTGCACCTGGTAGGCGAACTCGTCGGCCCCGTCCGCGCTCTTCATCAGCTGGCCCTTGAGCCCGATGTCGGCCACCTGGATGCGGGCGCAGGAGTTTGGGCACCCGTTCAGGTGAAGGCTGATCGGACGGTCGAGTTCGATATCGACCAGGCGGTGTTCCAGCTCGGTGATCACGTCCGCCGCGGCCTGCTTGGTCTCGACGAAGGCGAGCTTGCAGTACTCGATCCCGGTGCAGGCCATGGTGGAGCGGCGGAACGGGCTCGGGTTCGCGGTCAGCCCGAGCGGCTCGACCGCCGCCAGCAGTGCGTCCAGCCGGGCGGGCTCGACGTCGAGGACGAGCAGCTTTTGGTGCGGGGTGAACCGGATCCGCTTCGAGCCCGCGGCTTCCGCTGCGTCCGCCAGCGCCTCGAGGATTGTGCCCGAGACCCGACCGACGGTGGGCGCGAGGCCGACGAACAGGCGTCCGTCCTTCTGCTGGTGCACCCCGACGTGGTCGCCGGGACCGCCGGTGACCACCGGTGCCGGGCCGTCCGCCAGGCGGTAACCGAGGTACTCGGTCTCAAGCACCTCGCGGAACCTGACCGGACCCCACTCGGCCAGCAGGAACTTCAGCCGGGCCTTCGCCCGCAGCCGCCGGTAGCCGTAGTCGCGGAAGATCCCGATCACGCCGTGCCAGACCTCGGCGGCCTGCTCGGCGAGCACAAAGGCGCCCAGCCGCTCGGCCAGCCGCGGCGAGACGCTCAGCCCCCCGCCGACCCACAGGTCGTAGCCGGGGCCGAGTTCGGGGTGCACCACGCCGACCAGCGAGATGTCGTTGATCTCGGGTACGACGTCGAGGCTCGGATGCCCGGTGATCGCCGACTTGAACTTGCGGGGCAGGTTCGCCAGTTCCGGGTCGCCGATGAACCTCGCGACGATCTCGTCGATCACCGGGGTGGGGTCGATGATCTCGTCGGCGGCGATGCCCGCGACCGGGGAGCCCAGGATCACCCGCGGGGTGTCGCCACAGGCCTCGGTGGTCTGCATGCCGGCTGCTTCCAGTCGAGCCCAGATCTGCGGGACGGCTTCGATCTCGATCCAGTGGTACTGGATGTTCTGCCGGTCGGAGATGTCGGCGGTGTTGCGGGCGAAGTCGACGGAGATGCCGGCCAGCGTCCGGAGTTGGTCGGTGGTGACCGCTCCGCCGTCCAGACGAACCCGCATCATGAAGTAGCGGTCGCTGAGTTCGTCCGGGCCGAGGGTGCCGGTGCGGCTGCCGTCGATGTCCTGCCTGCGCTGGGTGTACAGCCCCCACCAGCGCAGTCGTCCGTGCA
This sequence comes from Propionicimonas sp., assembly GCA_035433085.1. Lineage (GTDB taxonomy): Bacteria > Actinomycetota > Actinomycetes > Propionibacteriales > Propionibacteriaceae > Propionicimonas. Next base: position 8,078 of record DAORUI010000069.1, read on the forward strand.
GGTCGTCGGGCGGGATCGAGTCGAAGCCCGCCACGGCATAGACCTGTTCGACCCGCTGCCGCACGTTCAATCCGTTGTCGGCGGCCTTGAATTCCTCATTGGGATTGAGCGGCGTGGCGCCGTCGACGGCCCACTGGCCGTTCGACCTGGTTTGGCTGGTGCTCGACATCGGGTGGGGTCCTCACTGCTGCTCTTTGGGGTTCTGGGCCCAGCAGGACGCTCGTCAGCGTGCCGGACTCGTTGGCCCGGTTACCTGGTTGGTGTTACGGGCGCGTCAACACGCACAACACATCGAACCGCAGGCACCGGCGACGGCCGGCGCACACACCACAAAGGTCGGTTCGAGCATGTGCGGGACACTAACACGGCTCCACGGGTGGCCCGGCATCGCGCGTCCGCTGGTTGGAACGCCTCCGGTGCGCCGCAAGCTAATTCACGCTTACCGGCACCTTCGCCACTAAGTACATTCGCGTACTCGGCCCGGTTGGCTGCGTCGAACGGCTTCGGGGCGGTGAGCGGTCCGATGTCGGTGGCCGCAATGGCGGGGACGGTTAGGCTTGCGCTCATGCCACCACGGAGTCCGGGCCAGTGGCGGTGACCGAGCAGACCAGGTCGGCCCGAAGCCGGTCTGAGGTTTGGCGCGCCCGCATGGCAGGGTTGCGCGACGACGTCGCGACCGCGTGGACCTACCACCCCGTGCGGCGGGGACTGCTGGGTTCGGTGCTGCTGTTCCTCGGCTCACTCACCCCGGCCTACCTCCCACAGAACAGTCCCTGGTGGGACCCGTTGCGCGCGCTCGGCCTGGACAACTGGCCGGTGCGAGTGCTGGGCACGGCCCTGGTCGTGGCCGCGGTCGCATTGATGGTGGAGGCGTGGTTCAAACTGCGTCCCAGCCTCTACCACGAGGTGAAGCACTGGCCGATCACGTTCCTGTGGAGCCTGCCGCTGCTGCTGGCCCCGCCGATCTTCAGCCACGACGCCTACGCCTACGCCGCTGAGGGCTGGCTGCTGCGCAACGGCCTGAACCCCTATACCAACGCCATCTCGGTGCTGCCCGGCGCGTTCGCCGACCAGACCGCCTGGCTGTGGCGCTACACCACCGCGATGTACCCCCCGCTCAGCTTGGAGATGTTCCACGGACTGGTGGTACTGGCCGGCAACAACCCGTACTTCTCGGCGATGGCGATGCGCCTGCCTGCGCTGCTCGGGGTGGCGCTGATCGTCTACTTCCTGCCCCGGATCGCCGTCCACATGGGGGCGGACGTGCAACTCACGGTCTGGTTCTCGGCGATCAACCCCCTGTTGATCATCGACTTCGTCGGTGGCGCGCACAACGACGCCTTGATGATGGGGCTGGTGGTGCTGGCGATCTGGCTGGCTTTCGAACGCCGGTTCTGGTGGGCGGCGATCACTGTTGGTGTCGCGGCCTGTATCAAGCAGCCGGCCATCCTGGCGTTCTATCCGGTCGCGTTGATCCACCACCCGTGGAAGACGCTGCGCTGGAAGCACTCGTCCGCGGCCCTGCTGCGACTCAGTGGGTCGCTCGCCATCGCGGTGGGTGCCTTCGTCACGATCTCCCTGGTCACCGGACTTGGCTTCGGCTGGGTGGACGCGGCCGACGTGCCCGGCATGATCGTCACCCTGGCGCCGTTCACCCTGGTGGGCGAGGGTCTGCGGCTGGCGTTGGAGTACCTCGGGCAGCCGGTCGCCGGGCAGTGGGTGAAGGACGGACTGCGTTACCTCGGCCTGCTGCTCACCGTGGTGACGATCGGCTGGCTGGGCCTGGGCGTGGGGCGGCGGCAGCCGGTGAAGTTCCTGTCCTGGTCGTACCTGATCTTCGCGTTCGGCGGCATCGCGTTGAACAGTTGGTACCTCACCTGGGGTGGCCTGCTGCTGCCGCTGACCAAGCCGACGAACCGGATCATCGGCACTGCGGTGACCCTCACCACGATCCTGCTGGCATACGGCGCCGGCAACCTCGCTTGGCGCAACGGCGCGGTCGCGCTGGGATTCGCGGCCCTGGCGCTGATGCTGGTGCTGCTGTACCGGCACGTCCAGGAACACAACGAACGACTCGAGTCCCAGGGAGAGCTGGCATGACCGAACCTGAAGTCCTGGTGGACGTGCGCGGAGGCGTCGGCAGGATCAGGCTGAACCGGCCGCGGCAGATCAATGCGCTGACCGTCGCGATGATGCACGAACTGGGCCTTGCCTTGACCGCCTTCGCCGACGACCCCGAGGTGCTCTCGGTCGAACTGACCGGGGCGGGGGAGCGAGGGCTGTGCGCAGGCGCCGACGTCCGCGCGCTGCGTGAATTGGCGACCAGCGGCGAGGACGTCACTTTGTTCTTCGCCACCGAGTACGGCGTGAACCTGCAGATCGCCTCGTTCCCGAAGCCGTACCGGGCGATCATGACCGGCATCACCATGGGCGGCGGCATGGGCCTGAGCGTCCACGGATCGCAGCGGGTCGTGGACGCGACTTCGCGGCTGGCGATGCCGGAGACCCAGATCGGGCTCTTCCCGGACGTGTTCGTGACCCCGCTGCTGGCCCGGATGCCCGGCGAGATCGGTACCCACCTCGCGCTCACCGGCGCGTCCATCGGTGCGGCGGACGCGCTGCGCCTCGGCCTGGCCGACGAAGCCGCCGACGAGGTCGGCGCTCCAGATGTCGGGCTCGAAGCCGGTTGGATCGCCGAGTGCTACGCCGGCGACTCCGCCGCCGAGATCGTCGGCCGCCTCGCCGAGCACGCCGACCCGGCCGCCCGCTCGGCGGCAGAGGAACTGCGCCGACGCAGCCCGATCTCGATCTGCGTGACCCTGGAGGCTCTGCGCCGCGCTGCCCACACCGTCCACTTGGCCGATCAATTGCCGACCGAACTCGCCCTGGCCGTCCGCCTGGCCACCGGCCCCGACTTCGCCGAAGGCGTCCGCGCCCAACTGGTCGACCGCGACCGCAACCCCCGCTGGCAGCACACCTCGATCGAAGAAGTCACCCGACCCGAGGTGCTGGCCTACTTCGACCCCCTCTGACCTCCGGCCAGGTGAACGAGCGGGGACGGTTCCTTTTCGTTCAACTTATCCACAGGCCTTGTCGCTGTAGTCGACCACCACCGGAGCGTGATCGCTCAACCGGGCAACGTATGATTCCGCCCGGTCGGTGCCCCCGCCAGTAGCCGCTCGTGCAAGGGCAGGCGTCGCCAAGTGATAATCGATCCGCCACCCGGCGTCGTTGTTGAACGCATTGCCCAACCAGCTCCACCATGAGTACGGCCCGTCGGCCTCCGGGTGGAGCCTGCGGACGACGTCCACGAGCGTGCGCGGCCCGAGCAGGGAGCCGAACCACTCCCGCTCCTCGGGCAGGAAACCGACGTTCTTCTGGTTCGAGCGCCAGTTCTTCAGGTCGAGCCGGGAATGCGCGATGTTGAAGTCGCCCATCACCAGGAACTCCCTTCCGGCGGACGCGGCCCGCAGCCGCGCCCTGGTCAGGTAGGGCCGGAACGACCGCATGAACCGCTGCTTGTGCCGGTACCGGGCCAGTTCGGCGGGGGTGTCGTCGGCGCGTCCGCCCTTGGGCAGGTAGAGCGAGCCCACGGTCAGCTTCCAGCCGGCCAAGTCGACGTCCGCCTCGAGGTAGCGTCCCTCACTGTCGGACGGGTGGTCGAAGCCGTGCCGCACGTCCAGCAGCGGCGCGCGGCTGAGCAGGGCGACGCCGTTGCGTCCGGCCCGATCGCCGCAGTGGTAGGCGAAGTGGTAACCGGCGGTGGCCTCGGCCGGCACCAGGTCGGCAGGGGCCCGGACCTCCTGCAGCGCCACCAGATCGCAGTCGCGCGCAACCAGCCATTCGGCGAAGCCGCGCCGGGTGGCCGCGCGGATGCCGTTGACGTTCGCCGTCGCGATCCGCATCAGTGGTTCCGGCCGCGGGCGGCGACCGGCCACCGTCCACCAGAGGTGAGCACGTACTCGTCGGCGAGGTTCACCGCGTTGCAGACGTGGTTGGGCACCACCAGGATCGGGCTGCCCAGCGGGGGCAGGGCTCCCGGCCATTCGATGGTGGCGTGGTGCTCCGACAGCGCGACGATCCGGGCATCCGGCGCGTCCAGCACCCGGCCGTAGCCGGACGCCCACGGTGCGCGATCGGCGCCCAACGCCTTGCTGCCGGCGTCAGCGATCACCCGTCCGCCGGCGTGGGAGACCACCCGTGAGGCCACGGTGAGCGCCACCTCCTCGAACCCGATGGTGCCGAGTTCGACCTGCTGGGCGTCCCCGAACACGTACACCCCCGGACGCAACTCCGTGGCCGGCCCAGCGTGGGTGTAGGCGGCGGACGGGGTGGAGCCCCCGCTGACCACCTCGGGCGGCACTCCGGCCGCGGTCATGGTCGCAGCGGCCTCGCCCAGCGCCGCTGCCTCCTGCACCGCCGCGGATCGGCCCGAACCCGGTGCATAGCTGTGGCCGGGGAAGGTGAACACTCCACGCACTCGCAGCCCGAGGCCGGCCAGTCCAGAAGCCAATTCGCCGGCCGCGGACGGCGTCACGCCACTGCGGTGATGACCCGAGTCGACCTCGACGAGCACGTCCAGCGGCAACTCGCGCAGGTTCGTCCCCGCTTCGATGGAATCGCAGCCCACGGCGAGCCGCACCCCGGCGTCCGCGAGTTTCCGGAGCCGGGCGGCGTCGGACGCGTCCACCCAGAGCGGGAAGGCGATGAACAGATCGGTCACCCCGTTGGCGGCGAACACCTCGGCTTCGCCGATGGTGGCCACGGTCAACCCGACCGCACCGGCGGCCAGCTGGCGCGCGGCGATCTGCGGGCACTTGTGGGTCTTCGCGTGCGGTCGGAGCACAAGCCCGGACGCAGAAGCATGCCTGGCCATCGCCGCGATATTGCTGCCGAGGATGGCGACGTCCAGCCGCAGGTAAGGGGTTTCGCCCACCTCCGCGTCCTCAGCGTCCGCTGGAGTGCGGCGACCCGGCATTGCTCGGAAGGGGGACGGTTCCGAACTCGGTCCACGAATCGAGGACGGGACTCATCGGTAGTTGTCGTACTGCACGGCGAAGTCGTAGTCGGCGCCCTTCACCAGCTGCTGCACGACCTGCAGGTCGTCGCGCTTCTTGGAGAACACCCGAAGCTCCTCGCCCTGCACCTGTGTGCGCACGCCCTTGGGTCCCTCGTCACGGATCAACTTGGTGATCTTCGCGGCGTTCTCCCGGCTGATCCCCTGCTTCACGGACGCGGTGAGCTTCCACATCTTGCCCGACAGGCGCGGCTCGCCGGCATCCAGCGACTTCAGGTCGATCTTGCGACGCACCAGCATGGTCTGGAAGACGTCGAGGATTGCCTTCACCCGCTCCTCGCCGTTGGCCTCCATCTCGATCGCCTCACCCGACCACTTGATCGAGGCGTCGGTGCCCTTGAAGTCGAAGCGGTTGCGCACCTCCTTGGACGCCATGTTCAAGGCATTGTCGATCTCCTGGTGGTCGACCTTGCTGACGATGTCGAACGAGTTCTCTGCTGCCATGGGGACATTCTGCCCGCAAACCCGCCCTGATTCGCCACGACGCCCCTCTCTGTCCGTCCATCGAGGTCCACTCTTCCTCGCCGAAGGCCCCCGATTCTGTCGCTCGCCCGTGCGCAGGCACGGGCCCTCGACGAAAGCGGTGGCTCTCGACGGCGAACGGTGGCCATCGAGGGGCGGGATGGCACTCGGCGGAGGCGCGCGGTCGCCGAAGCGGGGATGCGTCGACCGCCGATTCGGAACCACGGCTACGCGTTTGCTAGAGTTTCGCCGCACGGCAGGTTGCCCGAGTGGCCAAAGGGAGCGGTCTGTAAAACCGTCGGCTAAGCCTACGTAGGTTCGAACCCTACACCTGCCACGCGTGAGGCCCCTGATCAGGTGAAACCCCTGGTCAGGGGCCTTTTTTCATGGTTCCGGCAGGAGGAGCCACTGGCTCCCGTTGCCTGCGTCGGTGCCGCCCTGCTCGACCTGAATAGACTCTCGCCATGCCGTCCACCGCTTCGCTTCTGGCCTTCACGGTCGTCGCCCTGGTGCTGATCTTGATTCCCGGGCCCAGCGTGCTGTTCGTCGTGAGTCGAGCCGTGGCCATCGGACGCGCAGCTGCCGTGCGAACAGCATTGGGCAACGCGATCGGCGCCTTCGTGTTGGTGGTGGCCATCGCATTCGGGCTGGGCGCCCTGATCGCAACCGCCACTGTCAGCTACCAACTCATCCGCCTGGTCGGTGCGGTATACCTCGTCTACCTGGGTATCCAGGCCATTCGGCATCGCCGTGAACTCGCAATCCCGGACGCGCGGCCGTCCACTCGCCGGGTGCTCGCCGAGGGCTTCGTCGTCGGCCTGACCAACCCGAAGACGGCCGTCTTCTTCGCAGCGGTGCTGCCGCAGTTCATCGATCCCGCGCAGCCGGCAACGCCGCAGTTGCTCCTGCTCGGCGCGATCTTCGTCGCCATCGCAGCCGCGTGCGACTCGCTCTGGGGCCTGCTCGCGGGCACCGCGCGGACGTGGTTCGCCGGCTCACCGCAGCGTCTGCGCCGACTGAGCGCCACCGGCGGCGGGGTGATGATCGCCCTCGGCGCGCGCCTGGCGATCAGCGACTGACCGCTTCGCCGACCAGCAGACCGGTCAGCGATTCACCCCGATCATCGTGGTGACGTCGAGCGCCGCGGCCAACTGCTCCTCGCTGATCTCGCCGCGGTCCACGTAGCCGAGGTCGCGGACGGCGTCCGCCACGGTCAGGTTGGCCTTCACCGAGTGCTTTGCGATCTTGGCTGCGGCCTCGTAGCCGATGATCCGGTTCAGCGGGGTCACGATCGAGGGAGATGACTGGGCCAGTTCCAAGCAGCGGTCCACATTGGCTTCGATCCCGTCCACACAACGGGTCGCCAGCACGCGAGAGACGTTGCCGACCAGCGTGATCGACTCCAGCAGGTTGCGGGCCATCACCGGCAGCATCACCAGCAGGTCGAAGTTGCCCTGGGCGCCGGCGAAGGCGATCGCCGCGTCGTTGCCGATCACCTGCGCGGCCACCATCACCGTCGCCTCGGGCAGCACCGGGTTCACCTTGCCGGGCATGATCGAGGACCCCGGCTGCAGGTCGGGCAGCGCGATCTCGCCGATCCCCGTCCGCGGGCCCGAGCCCATCCAGCGCAGGTCGTTGGCG
>DAORUI010000070.1:0-10033 GCA_035433085.1 Propionicimonas sp.
TTCGTCGGCATCGCGCCGTACAACTTCCCGGCCATGATCCCGATGGGCTGGATGCTCCCCTTCGCCATCACCACCGGCAACACCTTCGTGCTGAAGGCCGCTTCGATGGTGCCGCAGACCTCGATGCGCATGATGGAACTCCTGATCGAGGCGGGCCTGCCCAAGGGCGTGGCCAACCTGGTCACCTGCTCGCGGGTCGAGGCTGACAGCCTGCTGGTGCACCCGGACGTCCGCGGCATCACCTTCGTCGGCTCGACCGCTGTCGGCAAGCACATCTATGCCACCGCCGCGGGTGCGGGCAAGCGCGTCCAGGCCCTCACCGAGGCGAAGAACCACGCGCTGATCCTCGAGGACGCGGTGCTGGAACGCTCGGTCGCCGGCATCGTCAATTCCACCTACGGCTGCGCGGGCCAGCGCTGCATGGCGCTGCCGGTGGTCTGCGTTCAGGACTCGATCGCCGACCAGGTCGTCGAAATGCTGGCCGCGAAGGCCGCCGAACTCAAGCTCGGCCCGGCCTACCTGCCGGATTCTCAGCTCGGCCCGGTCATCACGGCCAAGCACCGCGAGTGGGTCGCGTCCTGCATCGAGCGGGGCGTCAAGGAGGGCGGCGAACTCGTTCTTGACGGACGCGATGTGACCGTCGACGGCTACGAGGGCGGCTTCTGGGTCGGCCCGACGATCCTCGACCGCGTGAGTGAGGACAACTGGGCCGGTACCCATGAGATCTTCGGCCCGGTGACCTCGATCAAGCGCGTGCGCGACTTCGAGGAGGGCATCAACATCATGAACGCCAACCCGTTCGCCAACGGCTCCTGCATCTACACCGGCTCGGGCTACTACGCCCGCGAGTTCGCCCGTCGTACGCATGCCGGCATGGTGGGCGTGAACGTGGGCATCCCGGTGCCGTTCTCTACCTTCCCGTTCACCGGCCACAAGGACTCGTTCTTCGGCGACCTGCACGCCATGGGCAAGGACGGCGTGGCGTTCTTCACCGAGACCAAGGCGGTCACCACCACCTGGTTCACCGAAGAGCACCGGCACCAGGCGGTCGGCACCTGGGACGGGATGTCCACCCGCAGCTGACCCCGTCCGGGCGTTCGCTCGCCCGGCTCTCGTCGAGGGCTAGCACCAGCGTCGAGGACTGCCACCCAGGTGCCAGTCCTCGACGCTTGCGATAGCCCTCGCTGCGTTCTTCGGCGCGGGGATTTGCAGCAGCAGGGGCTCCGGCGTTGGAGTGGCGAAAGGCAAGATGTAAGGACATAATGTTGTTCATCAGTCAGCCTCAATGAAGAGAGTCTCCATGCTTCGCATCGCGATCATCGGTGCCGGCCGCATCGGTCAGGTACACGCCAACACCGTCGCCAACCATCCCGCCGCAGAACTCGCGTTGATCGCCGATCCCGTCGCCGGCGCAGCCGCGGGTGTGGCCGCACGCTTCGGTGCCCGGTCGACCGAGGACGTCGCGGACGTCTTCGCCGACGACGCAGTGGACGCAGTGGTCGTGTGCTCGCCGACCCCCTACCACGTCGACCAGATCATGGCCGCAGTGGGTAGCGGCAAGGCCGTGCTCACCGAGAAGCCGGTGGACCTGTCCGTGGCGCGGGTGGACGAGTGCCTGGCCGCGATCGCCGGTAACGAACACCGCGTGATGGTCGGCTTCAACCGCCGCTTCGATCCCGGAGTGGTCGAGCTCAAGCAGCGTCTGGACGCCGGTGAGATCGGCGAACTCCGCCAGCTCACCATCATCAGCCGTGACCCGGCCGCGCCGCCGGCCGGCTACCTGACCAATTCCGGCGGCATCTTCCGCGATATGACGATCCATGACTTCGACATGGCCCGCTTCCTGCTGGGCGACTTCGTCGAGGTCTCCACCAGCGCGCACGCGTTCATCGAGGACATCGCCGGGATCGGCGACTTCGACACCGCGACAGTGAACCTCACCACCGCGTCGGGTGCGGTCTGCACGATCCTGAACAGCCGGGTCTGCGCGGCCGGCTATGACCAGCGCATGGAGGCTTTCGGCCCGAAGGGCGCGCTGGAGGCGACCAACCTGCGTTCCACGGGGGTGCGCTTCAATGGCGCCGCCGGTACCGAGGTTGCAGGCGCCTACCTGCCGTTCTTCCTGGAGCGCTACGCCGCCGCTTACGCCGCCGAGCTGGACCACTTCATCGCTTCGATCGAGGCCGGCTCTGCGCCGTCCCCGTCAGTGCTGGACGGGCGCGGCGCCCTGGTGCTCGCCGACGCCGCCGATGCGTCCGCTCGCCAGCACGCCGTGGTCACGCTCTGATCCCATCACCCCGCGTCGGCCGGTCGAGCTCGTCGAGACCTCTCGACGGCCGACGCGCATTCACCCACCGAAGAAGGAGAAAAGAAGACATGTTGATCGCCGGTGCCCCGATCAGTTGGGGTGTGTGTGAGGTTCCGGGTTGGGGCTACCAGATGGCTCCGGAGCGGGTGCTCACCGAGATGAAGGAGATCGGCCTGACCGCGACCGAGTTCGGGCCGCAGGGTTGGTTGCCGATCGAGGCCGAGGCTCGCGCCGCGGAGGTGGGCAAATACGGACTCACTCCTGTTGGTGCGTTCTTCCTTGCGGTGATGCACGATCCGGCCTCCGACCCGATTCCGGCGGTCGAAGCCGAGCTGCGGGCGTTCGAGGTGGCTGGTGGGTCGTACCTGATCCTGGCCGCGGCCTCAGGTGCGGACGGCTATGACGCGCGTCCGGTGTTGGACGAGGCCGGCTGGCGGACGCTCTTCGGCAACCTGGATCGGATCAGTGAGGTCTGCGCGGCCAGGGGCGTGACTGCCTGTCTGCACCCCCACTGGGGCACGATGGTGCAGAACGCGGACGAGATCGATCGGGTGCTGCGCAACAGTTCGGTCGGGCTGTGCCTGGATACGGGTCACATCGCCTGTGGTGGGGGTGATCCGGTGGGGATCGTTGCGGAGTTCGCTGACCGGGTGGACATCGTCCATGCCAAGGATGTGCGCAAGGAGTTGACCGACAAGCTGCTGACCGGCGAGTTCACCTGGTCCCAAGGCATCAAGGCGGGGATGTTCACCCCGATCGGTGAGGGCGATATCGACTTCGCGGCGATCGTGCGGACGCTTGATGAGGCCGGCTTTGATGGCTACTACGTGCTGGAGCAGGACATCATGATCGATGCCGAGCCCGCCCAAGGTGGCGGACCGATCGACAACGCGCGCAAGTCGCTGGCCGCGCTGCGAGCTCTCGCCTGAACCAACTCCGGCAAAGAGGGCGGCGGCTCACCTCTGAGCAGCCGCCCTCTTGTCGGCCAGCCATTGGACAACAATGGACCGATACCAAAGTTCCTGTCATGATCTATTGACAGTACAAATCTGCCGTCCTACGCTCGGATCACCGAGGATGTCGAGGACGACTGGGACGGCAGAGAAACCAACGATGGCTACCTGCGATGCGTCCGATGCCAACTCCACGACGCCGGGCCGGCGAGCCTCACGACCTGAAAGGAAACCCACCAATGGCTGAATCCAAAGCAGTCAATCCAGATCCGCGCTACAGCAAGCTGACCATCGGGGTCTGTCCCGATCAGTGGGGTGTCTGGTTCCCGTACGACGACAAGCAGGTCGCTTGGGACAAGGCGTTGGCTGAGATGGCCGACGCCGGTTTCTCGATCATGGAGACCGGTCCGCACGGCTACTTCCCGACCAACCCGCGGCTGCTGCGCGCAGCGATGGACGAGTACGGCTTCAAGGTCGTCGCCGGCACCGGCTGGGGCATCCTGCACAAGGCGGAAGCCTGGGCCGAAACCGAGGCGTTCTTCCGTTCGGTGGGGGAGACCCACGCCGCGATCGGTTCGGAGTACGTGGTGCACCTGCCCCCGATGTACCGGGACGAGAAGACGGGCGGCTACACCGACGACAAGGTGCTGTCCACCGAGGCCTGGAACCTCTACATCAAGAACGCCGATCGGCTGGGCCGACTGCTGAAGGAGGACTACGGCTTGAAGATGGTGCTGCACCCGCACGGTGACAGCCACATCGAGACCCCCGAGGACATCGACCGCGTCTTCCAGGCCACCGACCCCGAGTTCGTCGGCTTCTGCCTGGACACCGGCCACATCGTCTACGGCGGCGGCGACCCGATGGCGATCGCGCGCAAGTACCCCGAGCGGATCGAGTACGTCCACATCAAGGCGATGGACCCGGTCATCGTGAAGCAGGCCCACGACGAGGACTGGCCGTTCGTGAAGGCGAACCTGTCCGGAGCCTCGGTGGCCCCGCCGGCCGGGTTGCCGGAGATGAAGGAGCTGATCGAGACCCTCGCGGACCTCGACAAGGAGCTCTACGTGATCTGTGAGCAGGATATGTACGGCTGCGAGAAGGACTTCCCGTACCAGAACGCCGTCGATACCCGCCTCTACCTCGCGTCCCTCGGCCTCGGCCTCGCCTGAGCCGGAAGGAGAACTGACATGACTGTACGTATCGGCATGATCGGCCCCGGCGGTATGGGCAAGGCGCACATTGAGCGTATCCACACCGTGATCGCGGGCGGCAAGGTCGTCGCGGTGAGCGATGTCAACCCCGACAACGCGGCCGCGGTGGCCGAGAGCATCGGCGGCGTGGCGTTCCCCGACAGCGCGGCGCTGATCGCGTCCCCAGACGTGGATGCGGTGATGATCTGCAGCTTCGGCCCCGCGCACGAGGCGGACGTCCTGGCCTGCATCGCCGCCGGCAAGCCGGTGTTCTGCGAGAAGCCGCTCACCCCGTCCGCCGACGGGGCGTTGCGGATCATGGCCGCCGAGCAGCAGGCCGGGCGCAAGCTGGTCACCGTCGGCTTCATGCGTCGCTTCGATCGCAGCTACCGAGAGATGAAGGCACTGCTCGACTCCGGCGAGCTCGGCGAGACCCTGATGATCCACTGCGCGCACCGGAACCCCACCGTGCCGGAGTCGTACACCTGGGACATGGCGATCAACGACACCGCGATCCACGAGATCGACACCACGCGCTGGCTGCTTGGTGAGGAGTTCGTCTCCGCGAGGGTCGACAAGCCCAAGAAGACCTCGCTGCGCTTCCCGCACCTGCAGGATCCGCTCGTGCTCATCCTGACCAGCGAATCCGGCGTGCGGGTGGATGACGAGGTGTTCGTCAACCACCAGTACGGCTATGACATCCGCTGCGAGGCGGTGGCCGAAAAGGGCGCGGTATCGCTGGCCGACCAGAACGTCATCGACGTGCGCAGTGGTGCCGGCGCCTGGAACAGGATCGCCCGCGACCACAACGACCGCTTCTACGGCGCCTTCGTCACCGAGGTGCAGGAGTGGATCAGCGCTGTCGCCGAGGGCCGCCACACCGGTTCGTCCTCGTGGGACGGGTACGCCGCCGCCGTGGTCTGCGACGCCGGTGTGAAGGCGCTCACCGCTGACGGTGAGGTCGCCATCGAGATGATCGAGAAGCCGGCCTTCTACGCGTGAGCCCAGCCGGTGGCGTCCCGCGAAGGCGGGGCGCCACCGGCGAAGCCCACAACGATGGTTGAGCCTGACGAAGCCCGAGCAGGGCGCGGCTGAACGATGGCTGAGCCTGACGAAGCCGGAGCAGGATGCGGCTACGGCTGAACGATGGCTGAGCCTGACGAAGCCCGAGCAGGGCGCGGCAGAACGATGGCTGAGCCTGACGAAGCCCGAGCAGGGCGCGGCAGAACGATGGCTGAGCCTGACGAAGCCTCGAAAGGCACCAGAAGAGCAGCGATCACCGGGGATAGCGGTGTCGTCGTTGTAAGAATGTTATGTATCCAAAGTCACGGGCTTGTCTATATGTCTTGACAACAGGTCAGGCTCACCATAAGTTCTAAACACCGGTCACGAGGTCGTGGCCGGACGGTACGAGAAGCCTTCGGTTGTCAACGGAGGAGCCAGGGCCTCCTCCCGCGCCAGGGAACCACCCCCAGCCGGTTGCCCATCGTTTCCCCCAAGTCTCACAAGAGAGGGATCATGGCTAGATTCGGAATCAAGGTCGCGGCGCTCGTTGTCGCCGGCACAAGCCTGTTCGCGGCTTGTTCGACCAGCGCGGCCCCCGCCACCAGCGGTGCCGCCACCACTGACAGCACCACGGCGGCCCCTCCGGCCACCAAGACCGTCAAGATCGGCGTAACCTTCCCGATCCTCGACCAGTTCCTGCAGAAGGTGGCCGACGGCATCACCGCTGAGGCGAAGGCGCAGGGCGCCGAGGTCAACATCGTCGCCGCCGAGGAGAAGACCGACGTTCAGCTCGGCCAGGTCGAGAACTTCATCTCGCAGAAGGTCGACGCGATCATCGTCATCGCTGTCGACACTGACGCGGCCACCCCGATGACCGAGGCCGCCAAGGCCGCGAACATCCCGTTGGTCTACGTCAACCGTCGTCCCGCCGACCTGCCCGAGGGCGTGCCCTACGTGGGTTCGGACTCGCTGGTCTCCGGCACGCTCGAGATGACCGAACTGGCCAGGCTGGCCGGTGGCAAGGGCAACGTCGTCATCATCCAGGGCGACCCGGCCAACGAGGCTGCCGTGCTGCGCACGAAGGGCTGCGAGGATGTCGTGGCCAAGAACCCCGAGATGAAGGTCATCAAGAAGGCCGCTGCCAACTGGGCCCGCGACAAGGGCCAGTCCGTGATGGAGAACTGGCTGCAGTCCGGTGACGACATCAAGGTGGTCTGCGCGAACAACGACGAGATGGCTCTCGGTGCGATCAACGCGATCAAGGCCGCCAACAAGAAGCTCGGCGCTGACGGCATCCTCGTCGGTGGCGTCGACGCCACTGCCGACGCCCTCGCGGCGATGGAAGCCGGCGACCTCGCGGTGACCGTGTTCCAGGATGCGGCCGGCCAGGGTGGCGGCGGCGTCGCCGCGGCGATCAAGCTGGTCAACGGTGAGACTGTCGACGCCTACGTCGACATCCCCTACCAGCTGGTCACGCCCGACAACATGGCGGATTTCAAGTAACAATCTGACGGTGGGTGGGCGACCATTGTCGCCCACCCACCGAGCAGGACGAGAGCCGGCGGACGACTACCAGGGCGTGAGGTTTGCGATGACGGATACCTACCTGCTGCAGATGCAGGGCATAGACAAGACATTTCCCGGTGTGCATGCCCTGGATCATGTGGATCTGAATGTGCGTGCTGGCACGGTGCATTCGTTGATGGGTGAGAACGGTGCGGGTAAGTCGACGCTGATGAAGGTGCTGATCGGGATGTACCAGCCCGACGGCGGCACGATCACCTTCGATGGCCAGCAGGTGCAGATCAATGACACGTCCACTGGTCTGGGTCTTGGGATTTCGATGATTCACCAGGAGTTGTCGCCGGTGCCGGAGATGACGGTCGCGGAGAACATCTTCCTGGGTCGGGAGCCGCGTTCGAAGCTTGGCCTGATCAGCCGGCGGGAGATGAAGCAGGCGACGCAGGAGTTGTTCGACAAGTGGGAGATTCGGATTGATCCGACTGCCCAGATGAAGACGTTGAGTATTGCGCAGACGCAGATGGTCGAGATCGCCAAAGCGATCAGTTTCGATTCGAAGCTGATCATCATGGACGAGCCGACGTCGGCGATCACCGAGACCGAGGTGGCGCATCTGCATCGGATGATCGACCAGTTGCGGGCCAGCGGGACGGCGATCATCTACATCACGCACAAGATGGATGAGGTCTTCAAGATCTCCGATGACATCACGGTGTTCCGGGACGGTAAGCATGTGGCGACGTTGCCCGCTGCTGAGCTGAATCATGACAAGTTGATCACCTTGATGGTGGGTCGCGAACTCACCCAGATGTTCCCCAAGCTTGAAGCTGAGATCGGTGAGGTGATCTTGAGTGTTCGCAAACTGAACCGGGGGAGCCTGGTCAAGGATGTGAGTTTCGAGTTACGCCGCGGTGAGATCCTTGGCTTTGCCGGGTTGATGGGTGCCGGGCGAACCGAGGTGTTGGAGACGCTGTTCGGCGTCCATAAGGCCGAGTCGGGCGAGATCGCGATCGACGGGAAGCCGGTTCGGATCAACCAACCCAGTGATGCGATCGCGGCGAACATGGGGTTGTTGACCGAGGATCGGAAGCTCACCGGAATCATGGGCGTGCTCTCCGTTCGCGACAACATGATCATGGCTGCGTTGCCGAAGTATTCCCCGAACGGCTTCCTGCAGGTGCGCCGGATTGAGCAGGAGTGCCAGGCTCAGCGGGAGGCGTTGGCGTTGAAGACGCCGTCGTTGGCGCAGTTGATCCAGAACCTGTCTGGCGGTAACCAGCAGAAGGTGCTGATCTCACGTTGGCTGCTGACCCTGCCCGACATCCTGATGATTGATGAGCCGACTCGCGGTATCGATGTTGGGGCGAAGTCGGAGATTCACCGGTTGATGTCGACGCTGGCCCAGCAGGGGAAGGCGATCATCATGGTTTCCTCGGAGATGCCTGAGGTGTTGGGCATGAGCGACCGCGTGGTCGTGATGCACGAGGGACGAGTCAGCGGGATCCTGGACCGCGCCGAAGCCACCCAGGAATCGATCATGCAACTAGCCACTGGCCGCCCACGCCAGGCGGCCTGAGAGGAACCCTGAACATGTCCAACCCAACTGCTCCGGCGACGCGGACCTCCACCTTCGACCTGGCCGCATTCGCGAAGAAGTACGCCATCATCGGGATCCTGATCCTGTTCGTGCTTCTGTTGTCGATCCTGACCGGTGGCACCTTCCTGCAGCCGCAGAACATGATCAACGTGATCCGCCAGGTCTCGGCGATCGGCGTGATCGCCGTGGGCATGACCTTCGTGATCATCATCAACGGCATCGACCTCTCGGTCGGTTCGATCGTCGCAGTGTCGGCCGTGGTCTCCTCCAGCCTCGCCCAGCTGCCGGAAGCCAGCAACAAGATGTATCCGGGACTGCAGCTGCCGGTCTTCGTGGCGCTACTGGCCGGCCTGGCCGTCGGCGCCGCGCTCGGTCTGATCAACGGTTCGCTGGTGGCGGGGTTCAAGATCGCCCCGTTCATCGCGACCCTGGGAATGATGACCGCCGCCCGCGGCCTGGCGCTGATCTACTCGGGCGGACGCCCGATCTCCAAGCTCAACCCCGGGTTCAACTGGATCGGTCAGGGTGACCTGCTGGGCATACCGGTACCGATCTGGATCCTGGCCTTCGTGGCGGTCTCGGCCCACATCATCCTGAACTTCACAAGGTTCGGCCGGCACACCTACGCCATCGGCGGCAACGAACAAGCCGCCCGCGTCTCGGGTATCCACCTGAGCAAGGTGAAGGTCGGGATCTTCGCGTTCTCCGGCCTGATGGCTGGCTTGGCCGGCGTCATGCTGGCCGCCCGCATCGGCTCGGGCAACCCGCAGCTGGGCACCGGCATCGAACTGGACGCGATCACCGCAGCCGTCATCGGCGGCACCAGCTTCAACGGTGGTGTCGGCACAATCTGGGGCACCATCGTCGGCGCGTTGATCATCGGCATCATCAACAACGGCCTCGACCTGATGAACGTCTCCCCGTTCATGCAGCAGGTCGTCAAGGGCGTCATCATCGTCCTGGCCATCATCATCGACGAACGCAAGAACCGCTGACCCCACCGCAGACGGCGCCCTTCGCAGTTGAGGGCGCCGTCAGGCTTGTGCAGGCCAGCTTCACCAAGGGCGGTCGGGCTGTTTGAGACCGGCTTCTCCACGGGTGGTCGGGCTTGTCGAGACCTCGGTAGCGGCAGAACGAAAGGACGAACCATGAAGGAAATCGGCGTCGGAGTAATCGCACTCGGTTGGATGGGCCGGCTGCACAGCCGCGGCTTCAGCCAGGTGGCGCAGCGTTATCCGGAACTCGGCGTGAAAGCGAGGCTGGTGGCCGCGGCCGACCCCGTCCAGGCCAACCAGGAAGCTGCGCTCGCCCTCGGGTTCGAGCGGGCGGTCGCCGACTACCGCGAGGTGCTCGACGATCCGCAGATCGAGGCGGTCTCGATCTGCGCGCCGAACTTCCTGCACCACGAGATCGCGATGGCCGCCATCGCCGCAGGCAAGCACTTCTGGATCGAGAA
>DAORUI010000070.1:10133-12746 GCA_035433085.1 Propionicimonas sp.
AGCCACGGTATCGACCTGGCCCAGTACGTGCTCGGCAGCCGGATCGCCGAGGTGAGCGCGATGACCGACACCTTCATCAGCTCCCGTCCCGTGCCGCTGGGCGTGGGTATCGGGCACGCGGCGGTCGAACTCAGCGACGAGCGGCGTCCGGTGGAGAACGAGGACTATGTCGCTGCGCTTGCCCGCACCGATGCCGGCTCGCTGGTGACCCTGGAAGCGTCCCGGGTCGCGATGGGGCCGCGCGCGGAGTACGTCATCGAGGTGTACGGCACCGAGGGGTCGGTGCGCTGGAGCTTCGAGCATCCTGAGCACCTGCAGGTGCTGATCGCCTCGGACGGAAGCCACCGCGGCTACACGTCGGTGATGAGCCAGGCCGGCTACGGCGACTTCGGACGCTTCCAGCCCGGGCCCGGCCAGCACCTCAGCTTCGACGACGGCAAGGTGGTCGAGGCTCGCCAGTTCCTGGAGTCGATCACCACCGGGGTGCAGATCGCCCCGTCCGCCGGCGACGCCTGGGCTGCCGCAGAGGCGGACGAGGCCGTGGTCGCGTCCGCCGCCGATCGCACCTGGCACACCGTCCCCGAAGTCACCGGCACCACCTACGCATTCTGAACCCGACAAGGAGAAACGACATGGTCAAGATCCTGCTCGACACCCACATGTACCACCGGGAGCTCTCGGTGGCGCAGGAGTGCTACAAGGCGGCCGACCTGGGGTACGCCTACATCGAGCTTTCGCCGCGGGCCGACTTCCACGAGTGGCACCACTACCCGAAGGTGAACAACGCCGACATCGCGAAGGTGAAGCAGGCGATGGCCTCCTCCGGGGTGAAGATCGAGACCTTCAACCCGGTGTTCAACTGGTCATCACCGGACGAGTGGACGCGGAAGATGCACGTGCGGAACTTCCGCCGGCTGCTCGAGATCGCCAACGACCTGGAGGTGCCGACGATCGCCACCGAGCTCTCCGGCGACCCGAACCGCCCCACCGAATGCGAGTGGGCGTTCTTCGCCTCGATCGAGGAACTGGCCCCTGACTTCGAGAAGTACGGCATCACGTGCACCGTCGAGGCGCACCCTTATGACTTCATCGAGACCAACGACCGCTGCGTCGACATCGTCCGCGGGGTGAACAGGGACTGGTTCAACTACGAGTTCTGCTGCGCGCACGCCTTCCACCTGTCCGAGGGCGCGGGCAACGTCCGCGAGATGCTGGCCTACGCCGGCGACAAGTTGGCGCACGTGCACGTGGCCGATGTGTTCAACCATCGGGCGAACATCGGCAACCGCTACATCATGAATCCGCCGGGGATCGATGCCCGCATTCACCAGCACAACGAGATCGGCAACGGCGAGGTGCCCTGGGACGATGTCTTCGGCTACCTGCGCGAGACCAACTACGACGGCCTCCTGGCGGTTTCCGTCTTCGGCTGGGAAGAGGAAGCCGACGCCATCCACGTCCGGATGCGCGAGCGCATCGAGCGCGAACTCGGCATCGCCTGAACGCCCGCACGCCTGAACGCCCGGGGACGGTTCCTTTTCGTTCAGGTTATCCACAGGCCGCTGACTGGCCTGGCAGGGTCCCGAGAACGAGGAGGACGAGCATGAGGATCGGACTGGTTGGCTACGGGGCCGGCGGACGGTGGTTCCACGCGCCCTATATCGACGCCGCGGACGGCGTGGAGCTCGTTGGGGTGGTCACGCGGTCGGCCGAGCGCATCGCCGAACTTCACGCCGAGCGTCCGGGGATGCCGGTCTACGCCAGCCTCACCGAACTGCTCTCCGCGGGCGTGGACGCGGTGGCGATCACGACCCCGCCGCAGACCCGTCGCGAGTTGGTGCTGGAGGCGATCGCGGCCGGCGTCCATGTAGTCGCCGACAAGCCGTTCGCACCGAGCGCGGAAGCGGCCGCAGAGCTGGGCGCGGCTGCGGATGCCGCCGGGGTGCGGCTGTCGGTCTTCCACCAGCGCCGCCGGGACGCCGACATCCAGACCCTCAAGGAGGTACTCGACTCCGGAGTTCTCGGTGCGATCTGGAGGTTCAACTCCACCTTCGACCTCGACGAGCCGGGCAGCCTCGAAGCCGGCCCACACGGCGGCCTGCTGCGCGATCTCGGCAGTCACCTCGTCGATCAGGCGCTTTGGCTCCTCGGGCCGGTCGAGCGGGTCAGCGCCCATCTGGAGTGGATCGAGCTCCCCCAGGGCCTGACCGACGCCGGTTTCGCCCTGCGATTGGATCACGCCAACGGGGTGGCTTCGTTCCTGACCGCGTCCAAACTGAACCGAGTCGTGCGCCGCGTGGTGGAGCTCTACGGCGAGGGTGGTGCCTATCTCGCCACCGGCAGCGACGTGCAGACCGGCGCGATCAAGGCAGGCTCAAGGCCAGCAGGAGACCCGTCCGCGTGGGGATTCGAGCCCGAGCAGCACTGGGGCCGGCTGAACACCGCGTCGGGCAGCCGGATCGTCCCCTCGGTTCAGGGCAATCACGCCGGCTACTACACCGCTTTCGCCCTGGCGGTCGCCGAGGGCAGCGAGGTACCCGTTCCAGTGAGCGACGCGATCGCGGTGCTGGAGGTTCTGGACGCCGCCCGGGCCAGCGCACTTGAGCACCGAAC
>DAORUI010000070.1:12846-15142 GCA_035433085.1 Propionicimonas sp.
ACGGCCTCGTCGAACCAGCGCATGCTGTTCAGACCGCCCGGGTCGTCGTCGCGCCAATGGAAGCCGGCGCCGGCAGACGCGACCACCTTCAGGCCCAGACCGTTGGTTCCGAAGTAGTGCTTGCGCACGGTGGCGAACAGGTCGACGAAGTGCTCCCGGGCATAACCGACGGCCCAGCGGAGCGCCTCGTCGCCGCTCTTGGCGAGCCGGGTGAGCCGTACCACCTCGTAGTCGGAGTAGTGGAAGACCAGGGCATCGTCGCGTTCGGCGATCTCGCGCAGCCAGGTCATGGCTTGGCGGGCGAGGGCGAGTTCGCCGGCCTCGTCAAGATCGGTGAAGCTGCTGAACTCCCGGTAGTAGCCGCCGTCGCCGGGCTCGCTGACCCAGAAACCCCACAGGTAGACGCGGTCCTCCTTGGAGGTCTCCACGTCGATGTCGATCTCGACGCGCGCCTGCGGGATCTCGATCGGGCCGGTCAGCGTGCGCTCGAGTTCGACGCCGTTGACCAGCAGTTGCGAACGCCGTTGGGCCAGCCGCAACCGGTCCTCTGCGCCGGTTCGATGCACCACTCGGGACAGGTAGGCGGGCAGCAACGCGTCCAGGTCGATCTTGGCGAGGTCGGCGACGGTGGCCACACCGGATTCCCGCAGCACTGAGATCTCGTGGCCGTCCAACGGGGACTTGTTGATGCGCAACGACAGGTCGTCGTCGTCCAACTCAGAGCGGCAGTACGACCACCAAGGACAGTACGAGCATTCGTAGCAGACGATCGGCTTGAGCAGCGGGGGATCATCCGGATCGGCCGCGCTTGCTCGCTCGGCAAGCCCTACCCGCAACGCGAAGTCGTGGTCGTAACGCTCCAGCGGGGTCACCTGTGCGACCCCCTCTGCGGCGGCACCGTTGACCTGGGTCGGCGCCGGCGGACAGGACGATTCGTCGAGATCGAGCCAGCAGGCCACTTGATCGAACGCATCGTCATTGCCGATCACCAGACCGGCCGGCTCGGACGCCGCCGCCCGGCCGAGCGCGGTGAGGTGGCGCCACAGGTGGGCCAGCTGCAGGGTGTTGGCCCAACGCCAGTGCCAGCGGTAGCGCCGACCCGTGGTCGAGCAGCGGGACGGCAAGTCGTCGAGTTCGGAATAGATGAACTCGAAGTCGTCCTTACGGGCGTCCACGACCCGCTGGAACTTCACCAGGCCGGGGTAGTAACCGCCGCTGGTAGAGCGGACGAGCAGGTCCGCGCGACTTGAGCGATGGCCTTCCCAGTCACGCGGCAGGAGGCCGCCGATGATCACTTCTGCGCCGGCGTCCATGGCCGCCAGGCAGGCGTCCTCCTGCGCCTCGTTGGGCTCGCTGAGAAGGTCGCGGAGATCGACCACGCCGGCGCGCCCGGCAAGGATGCGCGCGTACGTGCCAGCGGTGAATTCGGCGCTCCCCGGCATTCGCGCCTGTGGGATGGCGGTGGCCGGCCTGACCACCCCAGGGTGGAAGGCGTGATGGGTCTTGAGCGCACAGCTTCGGGCGGCGTAGGGGTCGAGGGTGAACATCATCAGTGCGCGCGGTGCAGCGCGACAATGCCTCCGCTCAGATTCTTCCAGCCGACGCCGCGCCAGCCGGCCGCGAACATCAGTTCGGCGAGTTCGCGCTGGTCGGGCCAGGCGAGGATCGATTCGGCGAGGTACTCGTACGCCACCGGGTTGGACGCGCTCAGCCCGGCGATCTTCGGCAGGGCGCGCAACAGGTAGTTGCGGTAGGTCGAACGGAACGGTTTCCAGGTGGGAGTGGAGAATTCGCAGATGACGATGCGTCCACCCTTGCGGGTGACGCGGCGCAACTCGGCCAGCGCGGTCGGTGCGTCCTCGACGTTGCGCAGGCCGAAACTGATCGTCACCGCGTCGAAGGACCCGTCGGCGAACGGCAAGGACAGCGCGTCCGCGTTCACGAAGGCGAGGTCGGGCTGGCGTTGCTTGCCGACGACCAGCATCCCTTCGCTCAGGTCGGCGGGCACGACCAGAGCGCCCGCGTCCGCGAACGGACGGCTGGAGGTGCCGGTGCCCGCAGCGAGGTCGAGGATCATCTGGCCGGGACGTGGCGCCACTGCGGCGACCGTCTCGGCGCGCCAGTGGCGGTCCTGGCCCAGGGAGAGGATGTCATTGACCACGTCGTAGCGCGGAGCCACCCGATCGAACATCGCCGAGACGTCGGCCCGTCGCCTGGCCAAGGTGGCCCGGGCCTCGTTGGTTGCTCGCACGGGCCCTAGCCTGCCATGTTCCGCGCCGCTCGCCCCACTCCGCCC
>DAORUI010000071.1:0-15140 GCA_035433085.1 Propionicimonas sp.
GCGTTGAGCTGGGGCGAAGCGGTCGCGCAGGCCTTCGCGCTGGCCACGCGGAGACTGTCGCTCACCGGTACGCCGTTCCGGACGGACGCGAACCCGATCCCTTTCGTCCGCTACCTCGAGGACGCGGACGGCACCCGCAAGTCGGTTGCCGACTACACCTACGGCTACGCCGAAGCGCTGCGCGACCACGTGGTGCGTCCGGTGGTCTTCCTGGCCTATGGGGGCGGCATGCGCTGGCGGACGAAGGCCGGTGACGAACTGGCTGCCTCCCTCGGCGAGGCGCTACCCAAGGACGTGACCGCCCAGGCCTGGCGCACCGCGCTGGATCCGGCGGGGGAGTGGATTCCCGCGGTGCTTGCCGCCGCTGACCGACGACTCACCGAGGTGCGCAGACACCTGCCGGACGCGGGCGGGCTGGTGATCGCCAGCGATCAAAGACAGGCCCGCGCCTATGCGCGGGCCCTGGAGCAGCTCACATCGGCCAAGCCGACGCTGGTGCTGTCCGACGACAGCCGGGCCAGCAAGCGGATCGAGGCGTTCGGCGAGTCCGAGGACCGGTGGATGGTCGCCGTCCGGATGGTCTCGGAGGGCGTGGACGTGCCCCGGCTCGCCGTGGGTGTCTACGCGACGGCGACCTCGACCCCGCTGTTCTTCGCCCAGGCGGTGGGTCGTTTCGTGCGCAGTCGGCGGCGGGGCGAACTGGCGAGCGTGTTCCTGCCCACCGTGCCGATCCTGTTGGCCCACGCCGGCGCCTTGGAGCGGCAGCGCGACCACGTGCTCGGCAGGCCTCGCAGCAGCGAAGACGATCTGTGGTCACCAGAGGAGGCGTTGCTGGCGGAAGCGAACCGCACGAGGAACACGCCGGAGTTCGAGGGTCAGCAGGAGACGTTGGAGGCGAACGCGATCTTCGACCACGTGCTGTTCGATGCGCGGGCGTACGGCATGTTCGCGGAGCCGTCGAGCGCCGACGAGGCGGACTACCTGGGTCTACCCGGCTTGCTTGAGTCCGACCAGGTGGCGACCTTGCTGGCCGAGCGCCAGCGCCGTCAACTGGCACGGACGGCGCGGCGCGATCGCCGGGAGGCGGTGCCTGCGGAAGTGAGCCTGCACCGCGCCCTGGAGTCTCGACGCAAGGAACTGAACAGCCTGGTGTCTCAAGTCGCGCGCGTCCGCGGTGTGCCGCACAGCCACATCCACGCCGGTCTGCGCCGTGAGGCGGGCGGCCCGCCGCTCGCGAAGGCCACCACCGAACAGGTCGAGGCCCGCATTCGCGTCGCCAGGCAGTGGCTCTCGGTCGCCTGAAAGCCACCCTTCCTCGCTGAGGGCCACCCCTCCCGCAGCTGCCCGTACCAGCGCGCAGGCCCTCGACCGAAACTGAGGCCCTCGATGAGCAAGGGTGGCCCTCAGCGAGGAGGCGAAGGTATGCCGGTGACCCGGGCCAGACCGCTCAGAGCGCTCGGGCCGACAGCACTCCCTCGATCTGCCGAATCTGGTCGAGCAGTGTGTCCGGCAGCTGCCCCTCGACGTCGACGATCGTGTAGGCCAGTTCGCCGCGGGACTTGTTCAGCAGGTCGGCGATGTTCAGTCCGCTGGCGGCCAGCAGCGTCGAGATCTGCCCGACCATGTTCGGCACGTTGGAGTTGGCGATCGCGATCCTGCTGGTGCCCTCGGCGCGAGCCAGCACCGCTGCGGGGAAGTTCACCGAGTTCACGATGGTGCCCTCGAGCAGGTAGTCGCGGAGTTGGTCAGAGGCCATCACCGCGCAGTTCTCCTCGGCTTCCGCAGTGGACGCACCCAGGTGCGGGAGGGTGACCACCCGGTCGCGCTTGTTCAGGTCTGGGGACGGGAAGTCGCAGATGTAGGCGCGCAGCCGTCCGTTCTCCAGAGCGTCCACGACCGCGGCCTCATCGACGATCGGACCGCGCGCGAAGTTGATCACCACCGAGGTCTTGTGCAGCTTCGCCAACTGCTCAGCGCCGATCAGCCCGCGGGTGCCTTCAACCAACGGCACGTGCAGGGTGATGATGTCCGCTCGCTTGAGCAGTTGGTCGAGGTTGGTCACGTGCTCCACGGACGAGCTGAGCTTCCAGGCGTGCTCCACGGTGATGCCCGGGTCATAGCCGAGCACGCGCATTCCGAGAACGCTGGCGGCGTTGGCCACCTCGACCCCGATCGCACCGAGGCCGATCACGCCGAGCGTGCGTCCAGGCAGCTCGAAGCCCACGAAGTTCTTCTTGCCTGCCTCGACGGCCTTGTCCATGCCCGCGGCGTCACCATCGAGGCGGTGCGCGAACGAGGCCGCGGGGACGATGTTGCGCGCGGCGAGGAACAGCGCGGCCAGCACCAGTTCCTTCACCGCGTTGGCGTTGGCGCCAGGGGTGTTGAACACCGGGATGCCCTTGGCCGAGTACTCCGCGATCGGGATGTTGTTCGTCCCGGCGCCGGCGCGGGCGACGGCCAGCACCGAAGCCGGGATCTCCACTCCGTGGAGGCTCGCCGAACGCAGGATCAGCGCGTCCGGGGTCTCGTAGTCGGTGCCGGTCTCGAAGGCGTCCTTCGGCAGTCGGGACAGCCCGGCGTGGCTGATCGCGTTCAGGGTCTTGATCTTGAAGGTCATCGGGTCCTCGCGGTCAGCCGTTGCGGCGTTCGAAGTCGGTCATGAAGTCGATCAGGGCGTGCACGCCTTCGATGGGCATGGCGTTGTAGATGGACGCGCGCATGCCGCCCACCAGGCGGTGCCCGGCCAGGTAGGTCAGCCCGGCGGCCTCGGCCTCCGCGACGAACGTCTTGTCGAGATCGGGATTGGCCTGCAGGAATGGCACGTTCATCCACGACCGAGAGTCCAGCGCCACCGGGTTGGAGTAGTAGTCGCTGGCGTCGAGGTAGCCGTACAACGCGTCCGCCTTCGCGCGGTTGCGCTCGCCCATCGAAACCAGGCCACCGGCTTCCTTCACCCAAGCCAGGATCTTGCCGAGCAGGTACAGCCCGAAGGTCGGCGGGGTGTTGAGCATCGAGTCCGATTCGGCCATCGCCTGGTAGTCCCAGATGGAAGGGGTCGTGGGCCGGGCGTGTCCGATCAGGTCTTCGCGCACGATGACAACACACAACCCGGACGGTCCCATGTTCTTCTGCGCCCCGGCATAGATCAGCCCGAAGCGGGAGACGTCGATCGGTCGCGACAGGATCGTGGAGCTCAGGTCGGCCACCAGCGGCACGTCCCCGGTCTCGGGGACGTAGCCGAACTCCACCCCGCCGATCGTCTCGTTCGGCGTGTAGTGGAGGTACTTCGCTGCAGCGTTCACCGTGTAACTGCCAGCTGCCGGAGTCGTCGTGTAGTTGGACGCTGCTTCGTCGGCGAGCACGTCCACCACCAGCCCAGCCTTCTTGGCGGCCTTGACGGCCTTGGCCGACCACTGGCCGGTGTGGAGGAAGTCGACCGCGTCGCCCTCAGCAGTCAGGTTGAGCGGGATGGCATCGAACTGGCCGGACGCGCCGCCCTGGAGGAAGAGCACCTTGTAGTTGTCCGGGACACCCATCACTTCGCGCAGCAGCGCCTCAGTCTCGGCAGCACAGGCGACGAAAGCCTTGCCGCGGTGCGACACCTCCATCACCGACATCCCCGAACCCTGCCAGTCGGTCAACTCGGCACCGGCGGCCTCGAGCACCGGGAGCGGGAGCATGGCAGGACCTGCGGAGAAGTTGTATACGCGCATGGCCATATTGTGGCAGCTACGCCTACCCGGAGCGGTCCGGTACCTGGTCGTGGACGCTCAGATTCCGAGATTGGCCCGCTGCAACCCGTCGATCGAAGCGGCCTCGCCGACAAGGGCCACGTTCGCGGCCGTCGTGCGTCCGAACAGGTAGAGCAGGAGTTCGCTCGCCGGGCCGACCAGCGTGACTATTGCGCCGCCCCTGCCGACCCGCAACGGCTCATCCGCGACGTGCCGCTTCAGCCACACCGCTGCCGGGACGCGCCGGAAGCTCAGTCTCGCCATCGGTCGGAGCCGCTTCCAGGCGTACTCCTCGAACTCCGGATCGAGCGGACGCTGGGTGCGATCGCCCGAGCCCCGGCGCACGTCCTCGCAATGCACGAAGAACTCGACACTGTTGGCGGCCTGCTCCGCCCCGGGCAGCCGGAAGAGGGAGACGCCCTGCGGCCCGCGCCGAATCGCGGCGACGAGTTCGGCGTAGGGACGCTCGTTCATCACCGCAGTCATCCGGGTCTCCAGGTGCCCGGCGAGCGGCTTGATCACGGCCCCTGCCGCTGCGATCAGGTCGTTCTCGCGCAGCCAGACGTGTGCGGCCAGGTGGTGCGCCGTCCAGCCCTCGCACAGGGTCGGTGCCGACGGGTCTACGGCGTCGAGGGCGTCGCACAACGCCGTCCGCTGGGTGCTCAGGCTCATGGCGGCAGCCTGCCACAATGTGCGGGTGACTGAGTTGGACCCAGAAGTGGCCGCACTGTTGAAGCGGAACCCGGATGGCCTCGTGCCGGCCATCGTGCAGGATGCGGCCGACGGCCGGGTGCTCATGCTGGCCTGGATGGACGACGAGGCGTTGCGGCGCACGCTGGCGACCCGGCGCGGCACCTACTGGTCGCGCAGTCGGCAGAGCTACTGGGTGAAGGGGGAGACCAGCGGCCACACCCAGGCCGTCCGCGAGGTCCGCCTCGATTGCGACGGTGACACTCTGCTGGTGCGCGTCGAGCAGACCGGGCCTGCCTGCCACACCGGGGCGGCCACCTGCTTCGACGACCGCCTGCTGCTGGCGGAGCCGGCATGAGCATCGAGATCAACCCCGACCTGGGCGGGTTCCGCGAAGCGGGGGCACACCAGCGGGTGGTGAGCGTGCACACCCGGCTGCTCGCCGACGACTTCACCCCGGTCGGGCTGTACCACCAGTTGTGCGGGGAGCGTCCGAACACCTTCCTGTTGGAGTCGGCCGAGGGCGGGGTGTGGTCGCGGTACTCCTTCGTCGGGGTGACCGCGGCGGCCACCCTCACCGAGCGTGGTGGGCTTGCCGAGTGGGTGTGGAGCGATCGGCCGATCACTGGACTGCCGACCGGAGGTGATCCACTCAAGGTTCTGGCCGAGACTCTCGAACTGCTGCACACGCCACGCACCGAAGGGCTGCCGCCACTGGTCTCGGGAATGGTCGGCTACCTCGGCTACGACGTCGTCCGGCGGCTGGAGAAGCTTGCCGACAGCAACCCGGACGACCTCGGCATCGCGGAGCTGGTGATGATGCTGGTCGCCGACATGGCCGTGCTCGACCACCACACCGGCGAGGTGTGGCTGGTGGCCAATGCGATCAACTTCGACAACACCGCCGAGCACATCGAGGACGCCTACGCGTCCGCCTGTGCCCGGGTGCAGGCCATGGCGGACGCACTTCAGCGCCCGGCCGCGCCGCTGGTCGCTGTCCGCGACGACACGTCTGAGTCCGCGCCCGTGCGCAGGCAGCGAACCCCGGCCGAGTACCAGGCGGCGGTCGCGTCCGCCATCGAGGAGATCCGGGCCGGCGAGGCGTTCCAGATCGTGCCGAGCCAGCGGTTCGAGACCGATTGCCCGGCGGACGCGCTCGACGTCTACCGGGTGCTGCGCAGGCAGAACCCGAGCCCCTATCTCTACCTGCTGCGGCTGGACGGGTTCGCGATCGTCGGGTCGAGTCCGGAGGCGCTGGTCAAAGTCACCGGCGGCAGAGCGACCACCCACCCGATCGCCGGCACCCGTCCCCGCGGTGCGACGGCCGCGGTCGACGCGGCAATGGAGACCGAGTTGCTGGCCGACCCGAAGGAGGCCGCCGAGCACCTCATGCTGGTCGACCTCGGCCGGAACGATCTGGGCCGGGTCTGCGTACCCGGCACGGTCGAGGTGGTGGAGTTCATGAAGGTCCGCCGCTACAGCCACGTGATGCACCTGGAGGCAGCTGTCTCCGGCACCCTGGCCGACGGCCGCACCGCGCTGGACGCGACCCTGAGCTGTTTCCCGGCCGGCACCCTCTCCGGTGCGCCGAAAGTAAGGGCGATGGAGATCATCGACGCGCTCGAAGTGTCAAGGCGCGGGCTCTACGGCGGGGTGGTGGGCTATTTCGACTTCGCCGGAGACTCCGACACCGCGATCGCCATCCGTACCGCGGTGATCCGCGACGGGCGCGCCTACGTTCAGGCGGGCGCCGGGGTGGTGGCCGACTCGGTACCGGCCAGCGAGGACGCGGAGAGCGTCAACAAGGCTGCCGCGGTGCTCGGAGCGGTCGCCGAAGCGTCCCGTTTGCGGCGCCTGGCCGACCGATCCTGAGATTTGTTCAGGGAATCCTTCGGCTGAAGGCTTGGCGATGTGAGCGCACAACAGACAAGATGGAGGCTTGCTCGGTTTTCCTCCACACCGGCGGAACCTCACTGACTCGAAGGAGCGATCGAATGATCGAAAGCGCTGAGCGGGCCACTGCCAAGGTCGCCAAGGAGTACCACCACGGCCGGACCCCAGCGGCGTGGGCCGGCAGCATCATCGCTGCCGTTGCGTTCATCCTTGGGGCGGTTGCCTTCATGATCGGTCCGAACTGGACGCTGCTGTGGACCTCTGCGGTGTTGCTGTTGCTGGCCCTGGTGACCGGATCGGTACTGCGCCGGATGGGGCTCGGACAATCCTGAGATGACGGTTCTGGACGAGATCATCGCCGGAGTTGTCGAGGATCTCGAACAGCGTCAGGCAGTCCGCAGTCTCGATGATCTGGCTGCACAGGTCGCCAGAATGCCACCGGCACGAGAAGTGCTGGCCGTCTTGCGTGCCCCCGGGTTGGGGGTGATCGCCGAAGTGAAGCGGTCGAGCCCGAGCAAGGGAGCACTGGCTCCGATCGTTGATCCCGCTGCTCTTGCGGTCGACTACGCCACCGGCGGTGCGAACGCAATCTCAGTGCTCACCGAACGTCGTCGCTTCGGCGGCTCGCTTGACGACCTCGCCGCCGTCCGCAGTGCGGTGGCGACGCCACTGCTGCGCAAGGACTTCGTGGTCACCGAGTACCAGCTCTGGGAGGGACGCGCGGCCGGTGCCGACCTCGCCCTGCTGATCGTCGCCGCCCTGAGCGATGCGCAGCTGGCGGGGTTCCTGGCACTGGGACGCGAACTCGGCATCACCTGCCTGGTCGAGACCCACACCGCGGACGAGGTGCGGCGCGCTCTGGCGGCCGGCGCCGACCTCATCGGGGTGAACAACCGAAACCTCAAGACCCTGGCCGTCGACCTGGCGCAGTTCGAACTCCTGAGCGAACTGATTGGCGGTGAGGCGGTCAAGGTGGCCGAGTCCGGCATCCTGAGCATCGCGGACGCCGAACGCATGCGCGCCGCGGGCGCGGACGCGGTACTGGTGGGGGAGATGCTCGTCCGCCATGGCGACCCGACCGCCGCGGTGGCCGCGCTGCGGGCGCTGGCATGACTTACCCGCACCGAATGTGAGTCAATAGCCGGGTGCGGAATCCATCCCTACCCGATGCAGGCGGCCACTACGACATCTTCGGCGGCCGGTACGTGCCCGAAGCGCTCGTCGCGGCCCTGAACCAACTCGAAGCCGAGTTCGACGTGGCGATGGGGGATTCGGCCTTCTGGCGTGAGTTGGACGACCTGCGCCGCAACTACTCCGGCCGGCCCACCCCGCTGACCGAGGTGCCCCGGTTCAGCGCCCACTGCGGCAACGCGCGCGTCCTGCTCAAGCGTGAGGACCTCAACCACACCGGGTCGCACAAGATCAACAACGTGCTCGGCCAGGCTCTGCTGACCCGCCGGATGGGCAAGACGCGGGTGATCGCCGAGACCGGAGCAGGCCAGCACGGCGTGGCCACCGCCACCGCGGCAGCGCTGCTGGGCATGGAGTGCCGGGTGTACATGGGCCGGGTCGACACCGACCGGCAGGCGCTCAACGTGGCCCGGATGCAGTTGCTCGGCGCCGAGGTGATCGCGGTCGAGTCCGGCAGCCAGACGCTGAAGGACGCGATGAACGAGGCCATGCGCGACTGGGTGGCCAGCGTCGACAACACGCACTACCTGATCGGCACGGTCGCCGGGCCGCATCCCTTCCCGAAAATGGTGAAGGAGTTCCAGAGGGTGATCAGCACCGAGATCCGCGAGCAGATGCTCGGCCGCTTCGGCCGGCTGCCCGACGCGGTGACTGCCTGCGTGGGTGGGGGATCCAACGCCATGGGTACCTTCGCGGACTTCATCGACACCCCGGAGGTGGCGCTGTACGGCTTCGAAGCCGGCGGCGAGGGCGTCGAGACCGAGCGGCACGCCGCGTCCATCCAGGGGGGCTCGGTGGGCGTGCTGCACGGCATGCGCACCTACATCCTGCAGGACGCGGACGGCCAGACCCTGGAGTCGCATTCCATCTCCGCCGGGCTGGACTACCCCGGAGTCGGGCCGGAGCACGCCTACCTGGCGGCTACGGGACGCGGCCACTATGAGGCGGTGACCGACGCCGAGGCGATGGCCGCGATGCAGTTGCTGACCCGCAGCGAGGGCATCATGCCGGCAATTGAGTCGGCGCACGCCCTTGCCGGAACCATGCGACTGGGCCAACAACTGGCGACCGAAGACCCGGAGGCCGAGCCGTTGATCGTGGTCTGCCTTTCGGGTCGCGGCGACAAGGACGTGGACACCGCGGTGAAGTACTTCGGCCTCACCGGTAAGCCCGACGCAGCGACGGGAGGCGTGGCATGAGCGAAGACCAGCTGATCGAGCCGACCCTTGAGCGGAGCTCTGCGGCCGCGTTCGGCACGGCCAGGGCCGAAGGCCGCGGCGCCCTGGTCGGCTATCTGCCGGTCGGCTACCCGTCGGTGCCGGGTTCGCTGGCTGCGATGCGCGTCCTTTGCGGGGCCGACGGTGAGACGCCCGGCGTGGACCTCGTCGAAATCGGTCTGCCGTACTCCGACCCGATGATGGACGGTCCGGTCATTCAGCGGGCGGGCACGAGGGCGCTGGAGCGCGGTGTACGCACCCGCGACGTCTTCGCGGCCGTGGACGCCGTTCGGGCGGCCGGCCGCCCCGCGGTCGTGATGACCTACTGGAACCTCGTCGACCGCTACGGGGTGGACGCGTTCGCGCGCGACCTCGCCAACGCCGGCGGCTCCGGCCTGATCACCCCTGACCTGATCCCGGACGAGGCTGGCGACTGGCTGGCCGCGTCCGACGCCTACGGGCTCGACCGGGTCTTCCTGGTCTCGCCGTCCTCGACCGACGAGCGGATCGTGCAAACTACGCAGGCGGCCCGGGGCTGGCTGTACGCCACCTCGGTGATGGGCGTGACCGGTACCCGAACGGCCAGTTCGAGCGCGGCTCCCGAACTCGTGGCGCGCATCCGCGCGTTGTCTCCAACGACGCTGGTCGCGGTCGGCCTGGGTGTGTCCAACGGCGAGCAGGCTGCCGAAGTGTGTGGCTTCGCGGACGGCGTGATCGTGGGCTCGGCCTTCATCAAGCCCCTGCTGGCCGCAGACGACGCCGGCTCCCCGGACGACTTCAACGGGCTGCGCGCCGTCCTGACCGATCTCACCGCCGGCGTCCGGCGCAGCCGGGGTTAGTCGTGCGGGCAGCCTGGAGAACAGTCGTGGCGGTGGTGCTGGCATTGGCGCTGGCGGGCTGCGTCGCGTCCGCTCAGGTGACCAGTCCGAGCGCAGGGCAAAGCGCCTCCGCGTTCGGTGGCGTCGAGCTCACCACGCCCTACGCACTGCCGGATCTCACCCTCACCGACGATGCCGGCAACGACTTCAACGTCCGCACCGGCAGCGACGCCCCCGTCCTGGTCTTCTACTACGGCTACACCAACTGCCCGGACATCTGCCTTGGCGTGCTCACCGACCTGGCGTCGGCGATGAACCGGCTCGGCGAGGCCGACCGGGAGCGTATCCAGGTGATCTTTGTGACCGTCGACCCCGCTCGCGACACCCCGGCGGTGTTGTCGAAGTACCTGTCCCGCATCGATCCTCAGTTCATCGGCCTCACCGGTGAGCAGGCCGAGATCGAGACGCTGATGGCCAGCATGGGCGTGGGCGTCGCCGGGATCGAGAAGACCGCGGACGGCGGTTACGAGGTGAACCACACCGCGCAGGTGGTTGGTTTCAACCGGAAGCGCGAGGGCGTCCTGGTCTGGACGCAGGGCACCTCGATCGGGGTGCTGAAAGCCGACTTCGAAACCCTGGTTCGACAACAGGGTTGACGCCCCGATAAGGATTGGCCCGTGACCCTGTTCATCCCGAGCCCGTCGATCAGCAGTTTTCAGATCGGCCCGCTGACCATCCACATCTATGCCCTGTGCCTGATCGCGGGCATCTTCGCCGGGTGGACGCTGGGCGTGCGTCGCTGGCGCGCTCGCGGCGGCACGACCGAGACCTTCGAGACCGTGCTGCTCTGGGCGATCCCGCTGGCGATCGTCGGTGCCCGCACCTACCACGTGCTCACCCACCTTGGGGACTACTTCGGCGCCGGGGCGACCCAGCACTGGTGGGCGATCTGGGAGGGTGGCATCGCCATCTACGGCGCCATCGGCGCAGGCGCGCTGGTGGCCTGGCTCGCTGCCCGGAAGCAGAAGATCTCCTTCCCAGCGCTGGCTGATGCGCTGGCACCCGGGATCGCCCTCGGCCAGGCGATCGGACGGTTCGGCAACTGGTTCAACCAGGAGCTCTATGGCCAGCCGACGACGCTTCCCTGGGGCCTGCAGATCGATGCCGCGCACCGCGCGCCGGGGTTCGAACAGTACGAGACCTTCCACCCGACTTTCCTCTATGAGTCGCTGTGGAACCTGTTCGTGATGGGCGCGCTGCTCTGGGCGGACAAGCGGTTCCGGCTCGGACGGGGCAAGGTGTTCGCGCTCTACGTCGCGCTCTACGGCTTCGGACGCATTTTCACCGAGCACATCCGGCTGGACTACTCCTACGACGTTTTCGGACCGATCCGGTTCAACGAAGCGGTGGCGATGCTGATCTGTCTGGCCGGTGTCCTGGCGCTGGCCTGGTTGGTGCGCTTCCGTCCAGGACGGGAGGGCGTGGTGGAGTTCGGCCCGTCCGCGACGGTTTCTGAGGAGCCCGTCGAGAACGCACCACCCGTCGCTCAGGGCGTCGAACAAGAAGCGGAGGAAGGCGCCGACCAGAAGACGCCGCCGCCGGACGCCTGACCCTTCGACAGGCTCAGGGAACGTTGGCTGGGCTTCTCAGGGTGCGTTGGCTGGGCTTCTCAGGGAACGTTGGCTGGGCCTGACGACACCCGGATGAGCTTGACGCGATCTGGACCCGTCAGGCTCGATGCACCGACACTGAGGCTCTGGTGGCCAGTTGTGGGTCCGAATCGCGGCATGTCCCCTCGGCGACCTTGGTATCGCCGGCGGCGGACGATGACTCAGGGAGCGACGGCCTGGGTCGACGAAGCCTCCGGAGATTCACTCGTTGCAGCGCGACGCGTCCATGATGCAGTCGCGATGACCAGAGTTTGGGCTCGGGTCGGGTAAGCTCGCGCCTCAAGCGTGCAGAGTCGACGTGCAGTCTGACTGGTCTGCACCTACCCAGCGCGTCCGCGCAGACTGGAGAAACACATGGCGAAAATGGCGATGTCAAGCCGCCCTGCCGAGGGTCTCTACGACCCGAGCTTCGAGCACGACGCCTGCGGAGTCGCCTTCGTGGCGCAACTCAGCGGGGTGGCCAGCCACGACATCGTCGTCAAGGGACTCACCGCGCTGGAGAACCTCGACCACCGCGGCGCGACCGGCGCGGACGCCGCCGCCGGCGACGGCGCGGGCATGCTCTTGCAGGTGCCCGACCGGTTCCTTCGCCAGGTCGTCGACTTCGACCTGCCCGCGCCGGGAACCTACGCGGTCGGAATGGCCTTCCTGCCGCAGGAAGCGGCCAAGCGGGCCTCCGCGAAGCGCACCATCGAATTCCTCGCCACCGAGGAGGGCGTGGCCGTCCACGGCTGGCGTCCGGTGCCCACCGACGACTCCACGCTGAGCCCGGTGTCGGCACTCAACATGCCGCATTTCGAGCAGTTCTTCGTGTCGACCGCCGACCTCGACTCCGGTCTCGCGCTGGACCGCGCGGTCTACCCGCTGCGGCAGCGGGCGCGCACCGAGGCGGGCGTCTACTTCGCATCGTTGTCCGGACGCACCACCGTCTACAAAGGCATGCTGACCACCCAGCAGCTGGCCGAGGTGTTCCCCGACCTGCTGGACGAGCGTGTCGAGAGCGCGCTCTCGCTGGTGCACTCCCGCTTCTCGACCAACACCTTCCCGGCGTGGGAACTGGCGCACCCGTACCGGCTGATGGCGCACAACGGTGAGATCAACACGGTGAAGGGCAACCGCAACTGGATGCGCGCCCGTGAGGCCCTGATCGCCTCGGACGCGATCCCGGGCGAGATCGACCGGATCTTCCCGATCTGTACCCCCGGCGGTTCAGACTCCGCATCCTTCGACGAGGTGCTGGAACTGCTGCACCTAGGCGGACGGACGCTGCCGCACGCGGTGCTGATGATGATCCCCGAGGCGTGGGAGAACCACACCGAGATGGACGACTCGCGGCGCGCGTTCTACTCCTTCCACTCCTCGATGATGGAGCCGTGGGACGGGCCGGCGTCGGTGACCTTCACCGACGGCACCCTGATCGGGGCTGTCCTCGACCGCAACGGACTGCGTCCGGGCCGGTACTGGGTGACTGACGACGGGCTGGTCGTGTTCGCGTCCGAGGCTGGCGTGCTCGATCTCGACCCGGCGACGGTGATCGAGAAGGGCCGCATGAAGCCCGGCCGCATGCTGTTGGTCGACCTGGAGCAGCACCGCCTGATCAACGACGACGAGATCAAGACCCAGCTCGCCGCGGAGCATCCCTACGCGGAATGGCTCGAAACCGGTCGGGTCGACCTCGACGACCTGCCCGAGCAGCAGCACGTCGTGCACAGCCATGCGTCCGTGACCCGCCGCCAGCAGGTGTTCGGGTACACCCACGAAGAGCAGCGCATGATCCTGGCGCCGATGGCGAACACCGGCCTCGAACCGATCGGGTCGATGGGGTCCGACACTCCGGTCGCGGTGCTGTCCGACCGTCCCCGCATGCTTTTCGACTACTTCGCCCAGCTCTTCGCCCAGGTCACCAACCCGCCCCTGGACGCCATCCGGGAGGAACTGGTCACCTCGCTCGGGGCGACTTTCGGTCCCGAGGGCAACCTGCTCGAACCCAGCGCCGACTCCTGTCGGCAGATCGTGATCGGCTACCCGATCCTCGACTCCGACCAACTGGCCAAGCTGGTGCGGATCAACCGCGACGGATCCATGCCGGCCTTCGACACCCACGTCGTGAACGGCCTCTACGACGTGGAAGGGGGCGGCGAGGCGCTGGCCGCGCGGCTGACCGAGCTCTGCGAGCAGGTGAGTGTCGCGATCGCCCGCGGCTGTCGGACGCTGATCCTCTCCGATCGGCACTCCAACGCCGAGCTGGCACCGATCCCGTCCTTGCTGCTGACCGCAGCGATCCACCACCACCTCGTGCGCGAGAAGACCCGCACGCAGGTTGGCCTGATCGTCGAGGCCGGCGACGTCCGCGAGGTGCACCATGTCGCCTTGCTGATCGGCTACGGCGCGGCCGCGGTGAACCCCTACCTGGCGTTCGAGTCGGCCGAGGACCTGGCTCGCCGGGAGTGGCTCGTCCGGGTTGAGCCGGAACAGGCCGTCTACAACGTGCGCAAGGCCCTGGGCAAGGGCGTGCTGAAGGTGATGTCCAAGATGGGCGTCTCCACCATCGCTTCCTACACCGGCGCGCAGATCTTCGAGGCCCTCGGGCTGTCCAGCGAACTCGTGGACAAGTACTTCACCGGCACCACCAGCCGCGTGGAGGGCATCGGGCTGGACGAGATCGCCGAGGAGGTCGCGAAGCGGCACGCCCGGGCCTACCCGCCGGACGGCATCCCGCTGCCGCACCGCACGCTCTCGGGCGGCGGCGAGTACAAGTGGCGCAGGGAGGGCCCGCCGCACCTGTTCGACCCGGAGACGGTGTTCCGGCTGCAGCACTCCACCCGCGAGAAGCGCTACGACATCTTCAAGCAGTACACCGGTCACGTCGACGACCAGTCGCAGCGACTGATGACCCTTCGAGGGCTGCTGGAGTTCGCCGGCGACCGGCCGAGCATCGACATCGACGAGGTCGAGCCGATCAGTGAGATCGTGAAGCGATTCTCCACCGGGGCCATGAGCTACGGCTCGATCAGCCGGGAGGCGCACGAGACCCTGGCCATCGCGATGAACCGCCTGGGCGGGAAGTCCAACACCGGCGAGGGCGGTGAGGACGCCGACCGGCTCTACGACCCGGAGCGACGCAGCGCGATCAAGCAGGTCGCGTCCGGCCGGTTCGGCGTGACCAGCGACTACCTGACCAACGCCACCGACATACAGATCAAGATGGCCCAGGGCGCCAAGCCCGGCGAGGGTGGCCAGCTGCCCGGCCAGAAGGTCTACCCCTGGGTGGCCCGCACGCGGCACTCGACGCCGGGCGTCGGACTGATCTCGCCGCCGCCGCACCACGACATCTACTCGATCGAGGATCTCAAGCAGTTGATCCACGACCTGAAGTGCGCGAACCCGGTTGCCCGGGTGCATGTGAAGCTGGTCGCGGAGGTCGGCGTCGGCACGGTGGCGGCCGGGGTTTCGAAGGCCAAGGCCGACGTCGTGCTGATCTCCGGTCACGACGGCGGCACCGGCGCGGCGCCGCTGACCTCGCTGAAGCATGCCGGTGGTCCGTGGGAACTCGGCCTTGCCGAGACCCAGCAGACCCTGTTGCTGAACGGCCTGCGCGACCGCATCGTCGTGCAGGTGGACGGCCAGTTGAAGACCGGACGGGACGTCGTTGTGGCGGCCCTGCTGGGCGCGGAGGAGTTCGGCTTCGCCACCGCCCCGCTGGTGGTCTCGGGCTGCGTGATGATGCGCGTCTGCCACTTGGACACCTGCCCGGTCGGAGTGGCCACTCAGAACCCGGAGTTGCGTGCCAAGTACTCCGGCCACGCCGACTTCGTGGTGAACTACTTCGAGTTCATCGCGCAGGAGGTGCGCGAGCACCTCGCGGCGCTGGGTTTCCGTACGATCGAGGAGGCCGTGGGCCACGTCGAGGTGCTGAGCACCCGCAAGGCC
>DAORUI010000072.1:0-4245 GCA_035433085.1 Propionicimonas sp.
CGAACATCCCGACGCACAACCTGCGCGAGGTCGCGTCCGCCGTGCAGTGGTCGCTGGAGCACCCCGAGGCGTCCAAGGAGGAACTGCTCGAGGCCGCGATGGAGCGGATCAAGGGGCCGGACTTCCCGAACGGTGCGCTGATCGTTGGCCGCAAGGGCATTGAGGACGCGTACCGCACCGGACGCGGCTCGGTGATCATGCGCGCGGTGATCGACATCGAAGAGGACAAGAACGGCCGTCCGCAGCTGGTCGTGACCGAACTCCCGCACATGTGCAACCCGGACAACCTCGCGATCAAGATCGCCGAGCTGGTGAACGCGGGCAAGATCAACGGCATCGCCGACATTCGCGACGACTCGTCCGCTCGTACCGGCCAGCGGCTGGTGATCCTGCTGAAGCGCGACGCCCAGCCGCGCGTGGTGATGAACAACCTTTACAAGCACACCCAGCTGCAGGACACGTTCGGCTGCAACATGCTGGCGCTGGTGGACGAGGTGCCGCGGACGCTGCGGTTGGACCAGTTCATCACCTACTGGGTGCGCCACCAGATCCAGGTGATCCAGCGGCGGACGGCGTTCCGGCTGCGCGAGGCGGAGGCCAGGGCGCACTTGGATCGGGGCCTGGTGAAGGCGCTGAACCGACTGGACGAGGTGCTGGCGCTGATCCGCGCGTCGCGCACGGCTGATGCCGCGCGTGAGGGCTTGAAGGATCTGCTGGACATCGACGATGAGCAGGCTCTGCACATCCTGAACCAGCAGCTGCGGCGGCTGGCGGCGATGGAGATCCAGCAGATCATCGATCGGTTGGCCCAGATGGAGGTCACGATCGAGGACCTGAAGGACATCCTTGCCCGACCGGAGCGGCAGCGGACGATCGTCAGCACCGAGCTGGCCGAGATCGTGGACAAGTACGGTGACGAGCGGCGGACGCGGATCATCGCCGCCGACGGCGATCTCTCGGATGAGGACTTCATCCCCGACGACGACATGGTGGTGACGATCACGCGGGGCGGTTACGCGAAGCGCACCCGCACCGACCTTTACCGGACGCAGAAGCGCGGCGGCAAGGGCGTCCGCGGGGCGACGTTGCGGGCGGACGACGAGGTCGACCACCTGTTCGCGACGACGAGCCACCACTGGATCCTGTTCTTCACCAATCTCGGCCGGGTGTACCGGGCGAAGGTGTGGCAGTTGCCGGAGGCCGGGCGGGACGCGAAGGGCGGCCACGTGGCCGGGCTGCTGAGCTTCCTGCCGGACGAGCGGATCGCCGAGGTGCTGACGCTGCGCACGTACGACGACGCGCCGTACCTGCTGCTGGCGACGAAGAACGGGCTGGTGAAGAAGACCGAGCTGCGGGCGTACGACTCGCCGCGGCAGGCCGGGGTGATCGCAATCAACTTCCGCGATGCCGACGACGAGCTGATCGGGGCGGCGCTGTGCTCGGCCGCCGACGATGTGCTGCTGGTCTCGCGGAAGGGACAGGCGATCCGGTTCGGCGCCGACGATGGGCAGCTGCGTCCGATGGGCCGGGCGACGTCCGGGGTGACCGGGATGAAGTTCCGTCCGGGAGATGCGCTGTTGAGCATGTCGATCATCGGCGCGGACATGCCCGAGGACGACCGGTACGTGTTCACCGTGACCGACGGCGGGTTCGCCAAGCGGACGGTGGTGAGCGAGTACCGGCAGCAGGGCCGAGGCGGCCTGGGCATCAAGGCGATGAAGCTGAACGAGGACCGCGGGTCGCTGGTGGGCGGACTGGTGGTGCAGGAGTCGGACGAGGTTATCGCGATCAAGGTGAGCGGTCAGATCACGCGCTCAGGGGTGGCCGAGGTGCCCGCCAAGGGACGCGACACGATGGGCGTGAAGTTCGTCGGAGTGGCGGACGACGATGCGGTTTCTGTGATCGCGATCAATCCGGAGTCCTCCGGGGACGATGAGGATCACACTGCGGTTGCCGTTGAGGTAGCTGTGGAGGGTACCGTTGAACCTCGTGAGCCCGAGGTAGCGACCACTGCCGACCAGACGACGTCCGAGGAGGAGCCTGGTGACTGATCGTAAAGGCACCGCAAGCCCGTATTCAGGGACCGCGGGCACGCCGGCCCCGGCCGAATGGAGCGTGGAAGGCTGGACGGTGTCCGAGGACGGTCTGAGCGACACCGTCGTGCGGATGCCGAAGATCACCGACGCGGACGCCGAGCCGCGGTTGCCGGCACCGCCGAAGGCGCAGGACGTGTTCGTTGAGCCGCCTGGTGACGCAGCGCCCTCGCTGCCGTCGCCGCCGACGGTGGCCGCTCCGGCGGCTGCTCCGATGGCAGCGGCGACTGCGTCCGTCGTTCCCCCGGTGGCGGCGCCCGTTGCGGCGCCCAAGCCGCGCAAGTCGGGGCTTAGGCGCACACGGAAGGCGCGACTGCGGCTTTCGCGGGTCGATCCGTGGTCGGTGATGAAGACATCGTTCATGTTCTCGATCGCGTTCGGGATCATGTTCTGGGTGGCCACTTGGCTGCTTTGGACGGTGGTCGTGCAGTCGGGCCTGTTCGAGGCGATCAACGCGGCGATCCTGAACATCATCCAGAATCCGAGCAACACGACGTCCTGGCGCATCGAGGACTACGTGAACACCAACAAGGTGCTGGGCATCGCCGCGCTGCTGGCGGTGATCAACGTGGTGATCTCAACCGCTCTCGGCACCCTGTTCGCGTTCCTGTACAACCTCAGCGCCAACGTCCTGGGTGGCCTAGAACTCACCCTCGCCGAGGACTGATCGTCGGCAGCGCCGGATGAGCCCGGGACGCCGGCCGAACGCTGGCTGAGCCTGACGAAGCCCGTCCGGAACGCTGGCTGAGCCTGACGAAGCCCGTCCGGCGACCCTTCGTCAGGCTCAGGGATCGTTTCCCGAGGCTCAGCGCTACTTCGCGCCGGACCCCCCGCTCCCCGATCTTCTCAAGGGCTGGATGGTCCCAAGTTGAGCCGAACGCGCGTACTCGGTAGGGTTCACTCTTGCGTGCATCGCAGCGGGCCCATAGCTCAGACGGTTAGAGCGCTGCCCTGATAAGGCAGAGGTCACTGGTTCAAGTCCAGTTGGGCCCACCGATCTCCATGAGATCCCCGCACCCCCTTTCCGCCTCCCCGACGCCCGTCAAGGACCTCAACAAGCTCGGGTGCGCTGGCTGAGCCCGGCGAGTCCCGTCGGCGCCCATAACCGGCGTTTCGCTAGCCTGGAAGCGTGGATGTGATGTCCTGGCTGCTCGACGGCGAGCCGGCGGTGCAACGTGCGGTACGCACTCGGCTTCTGGGTGAGCCGCTGGAATCCCCAGAGTGTGGGGTGCTGTCCAGCCGGCTGATGGTGGAAGGCACTATTCCGGCGATTCTCGACTCCCAGGATCCGGACGGGCATTGGGGAGGGCGCGATCGGTTCTACACGGCGAAGTACTCCGGGACGGTGTGGAACCTGATCATCCTGGCCGAACTGGGCGCTGACGGCTCGGACGATCGCATCCGGCGGGCGGTCTCTGCGATCCTCGACGACGGCCAGCATCGTGCGTCCGGTGGATTCAGCACCACGAGGGCGAAGCGCGACGAAGGCGGTCTGGGTTCGATGGTGATCCCCTGCCTGACCGGCAACATGGTTTTCGCCCTGATCAGGCTGGGCTACGGTGGCGATCCGCGGGCGCAGCGAGCAATCGACTGGATCACCACCTACCAGCGCTTCGACGACGCGGAGGGGACCGCCCCAACGGGGTGGCCCTACGACCGCCTGGAGATGTGCTGGGGTCGGCACACCTGTTCGATGGGCATCGTGAAGGCCCTGAAAGGTCTGGCGGAGTTGGGGTTCGGCCACTCTGCCGAGGTGGATCGAACCCTCGGCGAGGGTGCGGAGTGGCTGCTGAAGCATCACGTGCACAAGCGCAGTCATGACCTGTCCAGGGACTCGAAACCCGGTTGGCGGCGCTTTGGCTTTCCGCGCATGTACCAGACCGACGTGCTGGAGATCCTCCTGCTCCTGACTCGGCTGGGTTTCAACGATCCCCGCATGGACGATGCCTTCGAGCTGCTGGAGAGCCGGCGCGACAAGAGCGGGTGCTGGATCCTGCAGGAGTCGTTCAATCCCAGGTTCTCCGCGCCCATCGAGGTTGTCGGGGAGCCGAGCCGTTGGGTGACCCTCAGCGCCCTCGAGGTGCTCGCGAGGCGAAGTGCGCTGGCCGTCGCGCCCTTCAGCAGTGAAGACACGCGGTCCAGCCGGGCCGGG
>DAORUI010000072.1:4345-9246 GCA_035433085.1 Propionicimonas sp.
CGGGAGTGTCTGAATACACGGCGTCCCTGGCGATCAATGGCCTGCAGGGAGTCGCCCCGACCACCAGAGACCTGGTGCTCACCGTAGCCGCCGATCTTGGCTACGTTCCCAATCGCCTGGCGCGCAACCTGCGCCGAAAGTCGAGCACGGACGTGGGGATTCTCACGGCCAACACCGCGAACCCGTTCTACGGAAAGCTGGTGGCTGGGATCGAGTCGGTCGTGCGACCTCGCGGCTTCCACACCCTGGTCTCGGACGCCACTGACGCAGGCGCCTACAGCACGATTCGCGAAGCCGAAGCCGTGGACGCGTTCATCCAGCGCCGGGTCGCCGCGGTGATCCTGACCTACCAGCCACAGCGGGCGCCCATGGAGAAACTCGTCTCCTGGGACCTGCCGATCGTCTTCGCGGACTGTCCGCCGCTGCCGCAATACCCGGAGCATCCGTGGGTGATGAGCGACGGACGGACGGCGAGCCGGGAAGTCGGCAACCATCTGGCCATGCACGGCTACCGCCATTGGGTCTTTCTGGGCCACGACCGCGGGTGGCCGACCCGGGTCGCCAGGCAGCAGGGATTCGCGCAGGCAGCCAAAGACGCGGGCGCGACCGTCCATGTCGTGGAGGGAGGGAACAGCGTGGCCACCGCCCGCCGGGCGATGCAGGCCTATCTCGCCTCGCCTCGCGCGGCCGGGCTGGACGCGATGTACGCGTCCAACGAACTGGTGCTAAACGGAGGCGTCCGAGCACTCAGAGCGGCCGGGTTGACCGTCGGTAGCGATGTCGGAGTGGTCGCGTTCGACGAGTTCGACTGGGCCGACGTGCTCGAGCCGACCTTCACCGTCGTGGACCAGGACATCACCTCGATCGGCGCATGCGCCGGCCAGTTGGCACTCAACTCGATTCATGGCGAGGCCGGCCCGGCACAGTCGAGTACCCCCGCACCCGTCCTGCGGATCCGTCGCTCCTGCGGGTGCAACCCGACTTTGCGGGATGACCAGAAGCGGTGATCTGGACGCGCAGATCAGCGTAGAGTTGCTCGCACATCACGTAGTGGAAAGACGACATGACACGGACGCGGGTTGAGAGCGCTCTCACCTTGCCTTGGCGGCTGACTCGGACGCCAAGGAGCTGTCGGTGACGCTGGTTGAGATCCTCGGTTGGACGGCGACCGTGGTCGGCACGGTCCTCGCGATGCCGCAACTCGTACGACTTGCAAGGACTCGCAACATCGAGGGCCTGTCCCTGGTCGGGTGGCAGACCGCGCTCGTCCTGAACATCGCCTGGACGGTGCACGGCATCACGATCGGCCAGCTGCCGCAGATCCTCAGCAGTTCCCTTGCGCTGTTCACTACCGTGCCGATCCTCGTCCTGATGTCGCGCGAGCTCGGCCGGCGGATACTTCCGACCGTTGCGCCCAGTCTGGTCATCGCCGCAGTGATGATCTCTGTCGACCTGGGCCTGGGATCGGCTGCTTACGGCATCGTCGCGATCTTCCCCGGCATC
Organism: Propionicimonas sp.; assembly: GCA_035433085.1. Taxonomy (GTDB): domain Bacteria; phylum Actinomycetota; class Actinomycetes; order Propionibacteriales; family Propionibacteriaceae; genus Propionicimonas. Next base: position 5,849 of record DAORUI010000072.1, read on the forward strand.
GCGATCACCGCAGCGCAGTCGGTGGAACTCGTCCGCGCCGATCACGTGCGCGGCGTCTCGCCGGTGTCGCTCAGCCTCGGCTTCATCAACCTCACCCTTTGGGGCGTCTGGGCTCTGCTGGTGAATGACTCGGGGACGATGATCGCTATTTCCACCACCTGGTTCGTGGCGGTGTTCAACATCAGCTGGTACGTCGCGCGGCGGTTCGGCCTGCGTCCGTTCTTCGTCCGGACGTCCCAGGCGGAACCCGAACCGGTGCTCGTGGCGGCCTGCCAGGAAGCCTAGATCCGGGCCCCGCTCACGCGTCCTGGACGCGGGGGCTCAGCTTTCGGAAGATCCAGGTTGCGGGCACGACATTGCCGGTAGCCACGTATTCCACTGCGTCCGGATGGAACAGCGTGTGGTCGAGTACATCCATCGCGGCGTCGTGACCGGCCACCACGATCTCATCGCCGGGCCGCAGCAGCAGGTCGTCCGGCGGGGCGAAGACGTCCTCGGCTCCGCGGGTCAGGATCAACGGCACCAGCGCGATCGGCTGTTCGCGGTGGTCGGGATCGCGTAGCAGGTCGCCCAGCTTCAGCTCGTGATGACTCAGCCACTTCATCGCACCCGGCGCGTGCGCGAGGTCGAGGACGAACCTGCGGCTGATCGGGGAACCCTCTCCCTGACGGTTGACCAGCCGGTCCAGCAGTGCCCGCGCCCAGTCCTCGTCCTGATTGAACGCGAACCGGAAGAACTCCCAGAAGTCGGGTGCGATCACCCTCGCCAGAGCTTCTTCCGCCGTCAGCCGAGCCGGAATGAACACGCTGTCTGGTGCGAAGGCCGTCAGCAGGGGCACCAGCCCCTCCGAACTCGCTCGCACCGAGAGGAAGACTTCGGGATTGGCCAGGCGTGCCCGCGCAGCCAGTGCCAGGTTCCCGTTCTCATCGGACGCGCCCGCGACCAGCCCGACCACCGAGTCCAGATCCGGCAGCGGCGCGTCCGGTTGGACAAGCTCAACGGCGATCCCGGCCTCCCGCAGGTCCGTGGCGATCTCGCTGCCGAAATGGTCGTCGGACGCCACCACCCAGCGGCCGGACGGCACGGCCCCACGGCGCGGTTCCAGCGGCGTGTCGTACGGGGCCAGCAGCCAGGTCACCAAGCGATAGGTGGTCGGACGCTGCAATCGCAGGATCAGGTACTCCCCGAAGCGGTCGTACGGGTTGATCACCCCGTCCGCACCGAAGTCGTGCATGGACGCGGCGATCGCAGGGTCGTTGGCCCGCGCGTACACCGGCACCTCGGGACGCAGCAGCTGCACCGCCATCACCGCGGCCAGGTTCACTGAATCGTCGTGGGTCATCGCCAGCACGCCTTCGCAATGGCTGTGGCCGAGGCCGGCCAGCGTCAGCGTCCGCGGGTCTCGGATGTCACCGTCGATGCCCGGCACGTCGATCGACAGTTTGCCCCCGGTGAGCTGGTCTAGCGCGTGCGCGTCCTGGTCGACGATGACCAGGCGACGGCCCTGCGCGTCCAGCGTCTCGGCGATCTTCTGGCCCATCTGGCCGTACCCGGCGATGATCAGGAACGGCTCACGCAGCAGTCGCACCTGGCGGGCGATCCGCTGCAGTCGCACTGCGTCCTGGAAAGCACGGTCGCCGAACAGGCCGAACAGCGACCCCAAGGTGAACGCCCAGACCACCACCGAGCTGTAGATGGAAAACGTCACCCACATGCGCTGGGCGAGCGAGAACTCGTAGGGCAGCTCACCGAAGCCGATCGTGGTCGCCGTGTAGCTCATCACGTAGAACGCGTCGAAGATCGTCAGGTGGTGCGGTGCGCCGGACGCGTCCGTGCCAGGCATCAGCGTGAGCCCGAAGACGTCCACGGCGAAGACGATCAGCAGCAGCACGAGCGGAGAGCGCAGTCTTCGCATCAGGATGAAGATCGCGTCCGTGGACGCGGAAGCGCCCGGCAGCGGGACTACCACCTGCCGCAGTTCCGCTCGGGGCGGTCCGGCCCGGACGCCCGCGCGCTCGGGCATGGTCAGGCCCGCCGCCGGAAGTTGGCGGTTTCGATGACCATGAGCACCACCGAGACGATGTTCGCCAGCAGAGCCCCCAGGGCCAGTGACACCACGCCGCTCATGGCTTGTTCGCCCACCTGGGACGGTGCAACACCCATGCCCTGGGTCTCCCAGATCCAGGTGCCCGCCGCCAGAATCAGTTGGATCGATGCGACCAGGCTGGAGGCGAGGTGCACTGCGCCCATCTGGGTGCGGTCGCCGAGCTTGAGCACGGTCGCGATCACATTCACCACCACCGCCGCGTACAACTCGAGCGCGTTGTGATGCAGCGGATTGGCGATGTCGCCGGTGACATACCCGAAGTTCAGCGTGGCAGCCAACAGTACGAAGAAGCCGAAAATCACCTTCTCGGAGTTCATGCGATCACAGTAGCCATGCCGCCGCCCTTCAACGCGGAGAAGAAGGCGACGGTTCGGTGTGAACAAACGTGAACGAACGGGGACGGTTCCTTTTCGTTCAGCTTTTCCACAGAACCGGACGATTCGGCGCGCGACTGTGGACAACTTGAACGAAGAGGAACCGTCCCCGTTCGTTCAGGCCGGCGGGCAAGCCGATAGCATGCGGACGTGTCCAAGCTCGTCCTCACCGTTGTCGGCGACGATCGCGCCGGCCTGGTCGCCGCCCTCGCCGAAGTTGTGTCCGCGCACGGCGGCAACTGGGAGGAAAGCCAGCTGGCCGAGCTGGCCGGCACGTTCGCCGGGATCGTGGTGGTCTCGGTGCCGGACGACGCGGTGGTCGCCTTCTCCGCTGCGCTGGGCGAACTGGACGGGCTGCTGAAGATCACCACGCACCCGGGCTCGGCGGCAGAAGTGCCGAGGCATTGGCAGGGACTCACCCTCAGCGTGCTCGGCAACGACCACCCGGGTATCATCCGCGACATTTCGGCAGCGCTCAGCCGTCACGATCTGAGCATCGAGAGCCTGACCAGCCAGACCATGGACGCGCCCATGGCCGGCGGACGGCTGTTCGAGGCCCAGGTAGTAGCGCGGGTTCCGCAGGGCGCTGACCTCGGCGAGATCCGCGCTGAACTGGAGCGACTCGCGTCCGAGATTCTCGTAGACATCGCGCTCACCGACGACTGAGCCCTGCCGAGAGCCACCCCTCCCCGCCGAGAGCCACCGGTTCGGTCGAGGGCCTGTACCTGCGTGCAGGCGAGCGACCAGAACGGTGGCTCTCGATGCGGTCAGACCGGGATCGTCCCGGACGCGGTCTCCAGGTGGGCGCGCAGGAACCACTGGAACTTCTCCAACTGACCGGTCTGACCGATCAGCAGATCCTGGGTGACCAGGTCGAGCTCCTCCACGTCCGCCATGGCCTGGCGGTTCTCGGCGAT
>DAORUI010000072.1:9346-14998 GCA_035433085.1 Propionicimonas sp.
CTGTTCAGGCGCTCCTGCAGGATCTTGACCACTTTGCCGGCCTTCTCCTGGGACAACCCCGGCAGGGTGAACTTGCTCTTGGCTGCGGCCATAACGGGCTCCTTCTTTCAGTGGGGGTCGCTTTCCTTGCTGGTACCCCTCGATACCAGTGGTAACCCTCCTACGTTCTCACCATCAGCGCATCTGTGGGGCGGTTTCGTCAGACGTGGTTCAGCACGGCGACCAACCAGACGCCGGCGGCGGCAAGCGCCAGCCCGAGTTCGCAGAGCATGCCCAGCCCGGTGGCCTTCAGCCCCACCAAGGCGGACGCCCATGCGGCGCTCCGGTCGCGCAGCCGCCAGTACTCGGCGGCGAAGAGTCCGAGAGGGAAGAACACCAGCAACCCGATGACCGGAATCACGAAGAATCCGACGATGCCGGCCAACCCGGCCAGCACGAGCGAACCGTTCGGCACACCGGCCGAGCGGGTGTGGTGCGCGGTGACGAACCAGGTGATCAGCGACCCGGCGATCAGCAGCGCGGCAACCCCGGCGAACACCCACCAGCCGGTGGCGGTTCCGGTGGCGAACGCCCAGACCAGCACCGAGAGCCCGATCAGAATCGACCCGGGCAGGACGGGGATCACGATTCCCAGCAGCCCGACCACGATGGCGAGTCCTACCAGCAGCGTTAGCATCTCGTTCCTCTCCGGCCTGCGACCGTCTGCCTGAAGTGTGCCAACCGGCGCCAACCGTCCGGCTGACTAGGGTATGTCGAAGCATCGAGGGCCAGCCTGCGTGGCTGAGAGCCTGCACCACGTGCTGGCCTTCAACGTAGGCGGCTGGCCCTCGATGAACAGACCTAGCGGAGAGCCAACCCATGCTGCAGCAGACCCGTCCGATCACTGCCCCGAGTGAGGCGGCCTACGCGGCCGCCCGCCAACTCAGTGACGGGCAGGCCAAGCCGCTGGGCGCCCTCGGCGAGCTGGAGGAGTTGGGCGCTTGGGTCGCGTCCACCCAGGGCACCTGCCCGCCCAGGCCGCTGGACGACGTCCGCGTGGTGGTGTTCGCCGGTGATCACGGCATTGCGGCGGACGGGGTTTCGGCCTACCCGGCTGCGATCACGCCCGCGATGGTCTACGGCATCGCCGGTGGCCACGCCGGGGTTTCGGCGCTGGCTGCAGCCAACTCGGTAGCGGTGAGCATCTACGACATCTCGGTGGCGGTCGACTTCCCCGACCTGCCGGGCGAGATCAGTCGTTTCAAGGTGCGCCGCTCGTCCGGTGCGATCCACCTCACCGACGCACTCAGCCGCGCCGAGGCCGAACAGGCACTGGCGTTCGGCGACCAGATCGCCGCCGAGCAGGTCGCCGACGGTGCCCAGATGCTCATCGCCGGCGACCTCGGTATCGGCAATACGACCATCGCCGCTGCCCTGATCGCGGCCACGCTCGGCGTCCCAGCCGCCGCGGTGACCGGACGCGGCACCGGTATCGACGACTCGGCGCTCGTCCACAAGACCGCGCTGGTCGAAGCCGCGCTTGCCCGAGTGAGCGGACGCGCATCCGACCCGGTCGAGCGTTTGGCTGCGCTCGGCGCGGCCGACTTCGCGGTGGCTAGCGGCTTCATCGCCGGAGCCGCGCGCCGAGGCATCCCGGTGCTGCTCGACGGGGTGATCGCGGTGGCCGAAGCCCTCGTCGCCGAAGACCTGGCGCCTGGGACGAAGGCGTGGTTGCGCGCCGGCCACCGCTCCACCGAGCCCGGGCAGGCCCTCGGGCTCGACCGGCTCGGGCTCCGGCCGCTGGTCGACTTCTCCATGCGTCTGGGCGAGGGCAGCGGCGCAGTGCTGGCCGTCCCGATGGTGCGTTCGGCGGTCGCGGCGCTCACCGGCATCGCCCAGTTGGCCGACCTGACATGAACCTGGGCGCGGGGTTGCGGCTGGCGCTCGGACTCTTGACGATCATCCCCGTCCGGCCGCCGGAGAAGATCGGACGCGAGCAGGCACGGGTGGCGATGTTGGTGGCCCCGCTCGCGGTGCTGCCGGTGACCGTAGTGGCGGCCGGGTTGGGCTGGGGTGGGCTCGCGCTCGGGCTGCCCCCGGCATTGGCCGGGGTGCTGGTGGTGGGCGCTCTGGCCGTCGGCACTCGCGCGATGCACCTGGACGGCCTCGCCGACACCGTGGACGGGCTGGGCAGCGGGAAGGACGCGTCCGGGGCGCTGGAGATCATGCGGCGAGGCGACGTCGGGCCGATGGGCGCGGTGGCGCTGATCGTGGTGCTCATTGCTCAGGTGGTGGCGTCCGGGGTACTGCTTGAGCGACCGTGGGGCTGGCTGCTGCTGGCGCTGCTGCTGGCTGCTGCTCGGGGCGCGTTGGTGATGGGCTGCCTGGCCAACGTCCCAGCTGCGCGGCCGGACGGTTTGGGCGCGCTGGTGGCCGGAAGCGTGGACCGAACCACGTCGAGCCTGCACTCCGTCCTGCTGGTGGCCGCGGTACTCGCGACGAGCGTGTTCGCTGGCCAGCCGCTCTGGCAGGGGATGTTGGCGCTGGCGGTGATGGTCATGGCGACCGTATGGCTCTACGTTCGCGCGGTGGTGCGTCTAGGTGGCATCACCGGCGATGTGTTGGGCGCGGCCGTAGAGGTGGCCGCGACGGCCCTGCTGGTGGTGTCGGCCATCTCGGTCTGAACCAACCCGACCTCCGCCGAGGGCTAGCGGAATCGCCGAGGACTGCGACCCAGAGGCTAGTCGTCGACGGTTTCGCTAGCCCTCGGCGAATCTCGACGGGGTCACGAAGGGCCGGTCGGCCCCTCCCCGAGGACCAGTGCTCGTCCGGCGACCAGCAGCACGACCTGATCGCACGCGGCGGCGATCGCTTGGTTCACCCGGCCCAGATTGTCGGCGAACACGCGTCCCGATTTGTAGGGCGAGACCACACCCCAGCCGACTTCGTTGGTGACCACCACCACGTCGTGCGGGTGGTCGCGGACCGCGTCCGCCAGCGCCGCGACCTCGGTGTCGAGGCGTCCGGTGTGGATCACGGCGTCGTCCTCCCAGGCGTTCCAGGAGTCGAAGAGCCGGGTCAGCCAGGTACCGAGGCAGTCGATGAGCACTGGCCCGTCGGCCTGGTGCAACGAACCGGCCAGCTCGACAGACTCCACCGTCCGCCATGCGGCTGGCCGCCGGAGGCGGTGGGCGGCGACGCGCGCAGCCCACTCGGCGTCCACCGCGTCCGCGGGATAGCCGGGCGTGAGATAGGTGACCGGTTCGTTCGCGGAGAAGCGGCCCTCGGCGTAACTGGACTTCCCGCTGCGCACCCCGCCGGTGACCAGGACGTGAGTCATGCCCCGACCCTACCGAGTCGGCTGAGCGTCCCCCCGAGCGAACGCGACGGGGCCGGGTCCTGAACGAAAAGGGGACGGTTCCTTTTCCGTTCAGGTTGTCCACAGATGATGCCGAAACTGTCGCGTAACTGTGGAAGAGCCGAACGAGAAAGGAACCGTCCCTTTTCGTTCAGGCTAAGGTCGCCGACGTGAGCGAATCCTTCGTCTCGACCGGACACCTGGCGCCTGCCGGTGACGTCCGGCGCGCGCTCGACGAGACCTACGCGGACGTCATCGGCGATCGGAGCGGGGCGAACTCGCCGATCTACCGGGCCCTCGCGGCCGCTGATCCTGAGCAGTTCGGCCTCTGCGTGGTCGGCACCGACGGACAGGTCTTCGACTGCGGGGACGCTCTTGCGGCCTTTGCCATGATGAGTGTCGCCAAGCCCTTCACCTTCGCGCTGGTCTGCGCCCACCTCGGCGCGGAGCGAGCCCGCGACGAACTGGGCGTGAATGCCACCGGCCAGGCTTTCAACGCGGTCGACCCGGTGCTCGTCGGTTCTGGCGGACGCACGAACCCCATGGTCAACGCAGGCGCGATCGCCACCTGCAGTCGCCTTCCCGGCCCGGTCCTGGACGCCAAGTGGGACCACCTGCTCGACGGCATCTCGGCCTTCGCCGGACGCCGGCTGGCGATCGACGAGACCCTTTACGACAACGTCAGCGCGACGAACTTCCGGAACCGCGAGATCACCGCCGCACTGCATTCTCAGCACGCGCTGGCCTGCGAGCCCGACGATGCCCTGGAGCTCTACAGCCGTCAGAGTTGCCTGCTGGTCACCGCACACGATCTGGCGGTGATGGGGGCGACCCTGGCCGACGGCGGACGCAATCCGGTCACCGGCGCGCAGGTGATCCCGTCCGCGTTGTGCCACCACGTGCTGGCGGTGATGGCGACGTCCGGCATGTACGAACGATCGGGGGAGTGGCTCTACGACGTCGGCCTGCCCGCCAAGTCGGGCATCGGCGGCGGCATCGTCACGGTGTCCCCTGGCAAGGGCGGGCTCGGTTCGTTCTCGCCTCGGCTGGACGTCGCCGGCAACAGCGTCCGCGGGGTTCGTGCCGCAGCCCGCCTGGCCGCCGAATTGGGGCTGGGCCTGTTTGCGTCCCGTCCGGTCTGAGCCCCATGGACGCAGCGACGGCCCGTCCCCATGCATCGAGCGCCTGCCCTCCTCGCCGAGAGCCTCAGGTTCGGTCGAAGGCCCGTGCTTGAGCGCGGGCGAATGCCGGATCGGTGGCTCTCGGCGAGGAAGGGTGGCTCTCGAATCGGGGCGGCTCAGTACGCGCGGTCCGGGGAGGAGCTACGGGGCGAGGCGCCCGGACGCAATGCGCTTGGCGTCGGCTCGGTAGCCAGTGGCGTGATCGGCCAACTCCGGGTTGCCCAAGCGGACGGCTGCCGCCTCGCTGAAGTCGGCGAGGGCATCCAGTCGGGCCACCACGACGGCGAGTAGCTCCTCAGCGCTGCACTTGACGTCGTATGCCTCGATGAGCCGGGACAGCCGTTCAGTTCGGGCAAGGTCCGTGCCCGGTTCAAGCGGATCGCGCCAACCGGTGAGCGGCACCAGCCGGTAGGCCAGGTAGGCAAGATCCCAGAACCGAGGTCCTGGCGAGGCATAGTCGAAATCGATGACCCCGCTCAGCCGGCCATCGCTGAACACCATGTTGTAGGGCGCGAAGTCGTTGTGGCAGACCACCTCAACGGGCTCGCGTACGGGGGAGCGCCACGCGGTTGATTCCCCGACAAGGCGCACCGAGGCATCATGCAGTCGCCGCAGCAGACGGGCCGCGTCCGCCAGCACTGCATCCGACCACACCCAAGCCGGCATCGGGTCGGACGGAACCACGCCGGGCAGGTAGCTCAATCGCTCTCGACCGTCCGCGGTCAGGCCGAGCACCCGTGGGGTCTCGTCGATGCCGGCGTCCGCATAGGCCCGCAGAAGCCGATCCACGAGCGGCGTCCACTCTCCAGCGGGCCGAAGAACTTCGTCACCCAGCCGCGTGACGCTGCCCATGTTGCCGCCGGTCAGCGGGGTCTCGACCGGCTCGGCCATCCGATGGGTGATCCCGCCTCAGAAGCCCAGTTGGCGGCAGGTGGCCTGCACCTCACGGGCCGAATGCTGGAACAGGGCGATCTCGTGGGCGTCCATGGGCACCTCGAAGACCCGCTCGATGCCCTTCTCGGTCACCATGCTGGGCACGGACAGCGCGACATCGGAGACCCCGCGGTAGTCGGTCAGCACGCTGGAGAGCGGCAGGATCTTGCGCTGCTGCTTGAGGATGGCCTCGGTCAGTCG
>DAORUI010000073.1:0-6491 GCA_035433085.1 Propionicimonas sp.
GCGTCGTGCATCCGCGAGCGGCGCAGGTCGAGGTAGCGGTACTTCAGCCGGGCATCCTCGTTGACGTTCACCCGCTCGTCGAGCTGGAAGGGCAGCGGTGCGGACGGGTTGAGCACCTCAAGCCCGGACGCGGCGACCTCGATCTGGCCAGTGGCCAGCGCTGGGTTGATCGTGTCGGCCGAACGGGCCTCGACCACGCCGGTCACCGTGATGCAGTACTCGTTGCGCAGCGCGTGGGCGCCGCTGGATTCCAGGATGTCGTCGCGGACGACCACCTGGACGATCCCGCTGGCGTCGCGGAGATCGATGAATGCCACTCCCCCGAGGTCACGACGCTTGGCCACCCAGCCCGCCAGGGTTACCGGGGTGCCGACGTGCTCGATGCCGAGCGAGCCGGCCTGATGACTGCGAATCACGAGTTCTTCCTTTCCGGGCCCGTCACGGGCGAGGGAGAGCTTACGACGGACGGCCGCAGGTCCGCCTCGGGCGGCACCCAGCCGTCCGGGTCGGCCGGGGTCTGTTCGCCGGTGCGAATGTCCTTCACCTCGCCGGTGGAGAACCAGACGAAGGGGATGCCTCGACGGTCGGCGTAGCGGATCTGCTTGCCGAACTTGTCGGCCTTGGGCGCCACCTCGGTGGCGATGCCCCTGGCCCGCAATCGCGTCGCGGTGGCCATCGCCGCGAATCGGGACTCCTCGTCGTCCACGGCCACCAGCACGCAGGTGGGCACCGGCCGGGACGAGGTGAGCACGCCCTTGCCGACCAGCGGGACCAGGATCCGGCTGACCCCGATGCTCAGGCCCACCCCGGGGTAGGACGTGCGTCCGTCGCTGGCCAGGGAGTCGTAGCGGCCGCCCGAGGAGATCGAGCCCATGGATTCGTAACCGGCCATGGTGGTCTCGTAGACCGTGCCGGTGTAGTAGTCGAGCCCGCGGGCGATCTTCAGGTCGGCGACCAGGCGTCCGGGGACCAGCGCGTTGGCTGCCGTGACCACGCCGGCAAGCAGGTCCAGGCCCGCGCTGAGCAGTGGGTGTTCGACGCCGAGGGCGGTCACCTGGTCGACGAAGGACGCGTCCGCGCTGCGGATGCCAGCCAGCGCCAGGCAGGCGTCGGCTGCGGTGCGGCTCAGCCCGACTTCGTCGACCAGCAGTGCGCGGACGGCGTCCGGGCCGATCTTGTCGAGCTTGTCGACGCGCTGCAGCACGCCCATGTGGTCTTCGACGCCCAGACCACGGTAGAAGCCCTCGCTGAGCTGGCGGTTGTTGACACTCATCGTGGCCGGCGGCACGCCGTAATCGACGTGCAGCCGCTCCAGCGCCTCCAGGGTGACCAGGGGCAGTTCGACATCGTGGTGCTGGGCGAGCACCTCGGAGCCGACGATGTCGATGTCAGCCTGGGTGAACTCGCGGTAGCGCCCCTCCTGCGGACGCTCGCCGCGCCACGCCTTCTGGATCTGGTAGCGCCGGAACGGGAACTGCAGGTGGCCGGAGTTCTCCAGCACGTAGCGGGCGAACGGCACGGTCAGGTCGAAGTGCAGGCCGAGTTCGTCGGCGGCATCGGCGGCGGCGTGCAGGCGCCGGACGACGAAGACCTCCTTGTCGATCTCGCCCTTGCGGGTGAGTTGGTCCATCGGCTCCACCGCGCGGGTCTCGATCGAGCCGAAGCCGTGCAGCTCGAAGGTGTGCGCCAGCGAAGCCAGGACGCGCTGTTCGACGATCCGTCCGGACGGCGTGAACTCGGGGAATCCGGACAGTGCTCTGGGTCGGGCCATCAGTTCCTCAGAAAGGCGGGTTGTAGATAGGGGTTCTGGGCGCGCTCGGTCGCCATGGTGGTCTGCGTACCGTGACCGGGCAGCAAGGCGGTGTCGTCCGGCAGCGCCAGCACGACGTCCTGAAGAGTGCGCACCATGGTGGCCTGGTCGCCGCCGGGCAGGTCGGTGCGTCCGACCGAGCCGGCGAACACCACGTCGCCGCTGAAGACGACGCGGCCGATCTGCGGGTGACCGGGATAGTCCAGGCCGAGCAGCACCGATCCGGCCGTGTGGCCGGGAGCGTGGGCGACACTGAACTCCAGCCCGGCGAGAGACAGTGAGGCCACCGCCAGTGATTCCACCATCGCCGGTTCAGCGAGCGGGCCACCGAGCAACTGGCGCACCATCGCCGCGCTGTCCGCACTCAGTCCGGCAGCCGGGTCGCTGAGCAGGTGCCGGTCGACCGGATGTATCCAGACCGGCACCCCATGGGCGTCCGCAACCTGGGCGGCACTGGCCACGTGGTCGAAGTGCCCGTGGGTGGCGATCACACCGACCGGGGTCAGTCCGTGTTCGCCGAGTAGTTCGCCAACCAGGGGCGCGGCGTCCTGACCAGGGTCGATGACGACGCAGTCGGTGGCGCCGGCGGCCGCCACGACGTAGCAGTTCGCCTGCCACAGACCGCTGGCGAAGGAGGCTAGGAACACGATCGACACCCTATCGAACGACCGCTGACCGGGGCCGTTGCCACAAACCGCGCCGGATCGGGCAAGATAACCCCCATGAACTCCTCCTCAGGTCCGGCGGACTTCGGTCGCGTCGACGCCGACGGCACGGTTTACGTGCTCACGGCGGACGGCGAGCGAGCCGTTGGTCAGATTCCCGATGTCGAGGCCGCTGAGGCGCTCGCCTTCTACACCCGCCGCTATGAGGCCCTCGAAGTCGAGGTCGGGCTGCTGGAGACACGGATCAAAGGCGGCGCACTTTCGCCGGAGGAGGCCCGGCAATCCATCAACACCGTTCGCCAGACGGTGGGATCGGCGAACGCGGTAGGCGACCTGGCGTCGCTGCTGACCCGGTTGGAGAACCTGCAGCCGCTGCTGGCCGAGCAGGCCGAGGTCCGCAAGGCCGAGCGCTCCAAGCAACTGGAGGCCACCCGGGAGACCAAGGAGAAGATGGTCACCGAGGCCGAGGCCCTCGCGCTCGGCACCGACTGGCGCGGCGGCGTGAATCGCTTCCGCACTCTCCTTGAGGAATGGAAGGCCCTCCCGCGGATCGACCGGGCCAGCGACGACGCGCTGTGGCACCGCTTCTCGGCCGCACGCACGACGTACACGCGGCGCCGCAAGTCGCAGTTCGCCGAGCAGGCCGCCAAGCGGGATTCGGCCAAGAGCGCCAAGGAACAGATAATCGCTGAGGCTCGCGACCTCGCCAACTCCACCGACTGGGGTCCCACCGCGGGCGCGTTCCGAGACCTGATGACCCGATGGAAGGCCGCCGGCGTGGCCCCGCGCGAGGTGGACGACCAGCTCTGGGCCGAGTTCCGCGGTATCCAGGACGGTTTCTTCGGAGCTCGGACGGCGGTGCTGTCGGAGCAGGACGCAGAGTTCAAGACCAATCTGGACGCGAAGCTCGCCCTGCTGGACGAAACTGAAGCCGCTCTGCTGCCGGTCACCGATCTGGCCACCGCCCGCTCGGGGTTCCGTACCTTCCTGGAGAAGTACAACGCGTACGGTCGCGTGCCGCGGGAGCAGATGCGCACCCTGGATGCCCGGCTCAAGGCGTTGGAGACCGCAGTGCGTTCAGCCGAGGAGGACGAGTGGCGGCGCACCGACCCCCAGGCGCGCGCCCGCGCCGAGGAGACCGTCGGCATGCTGAGCGCTGAGATCGACAAACTCACCGAGAAGGTATCGAAAGCCACCGCTCGAGGTGACGCCACCGCAGCCAAGAAGGCCCAGGAGTCGATCGACACCTACACGGTCTGGCTCGACCAGGCCAAGGCCACGCTCGCCGACTTCAACCGCTGATTCGCCGGCTGAGCTTGACGAAGCCCTGACCGACCCTCTCGGAAGTGGTCGAGCTGGCAGGGTGCCGGCGCAACGCTGGCTGAGCTTGACGAAGCTCCAGCGACCCTTCGTCAGGCTCAGGGATCGTCAAGCTCAGGGATCGTCAAGCTCAGGGATCGTCAAGCTCAGGGATCGTCAAGCTCACCTGGATCGACCAATCGGCTGGTCGAGCCTGTCGAGACCACGCTCGGTCGGTGGATCGAGGCTCAGTTCTTCAGGCGGAACACGTCGTAGACGCCGGGGACCTTGCGGACCGCTTCGATCAGGTGCTCCAGATGAGTGGGGTCGGTCGTCTCGAAAGTGAAGCGGAATTTGAAGATGTGGTCCTTGGTGGTGTTCAGCGTCGCCGACTGGATCGAGATGTGGTGCTCTCCCATGATCCTGGTCACCTCGGAGAGGATGCCGGTGCGGTCCAGACCCTCCACATGCATGGCCACCAAGAATGAACTGGTCGCGGTCGGAGCCCACGCGACCTCGACGAGTCGGTCCGACTGGTGACGCAACGACTCTGAGTTCGTACAGTCGACCCGGTGCACGGAGACCCCGTTCTCACGCGTCACGAAGCCGAGGATCTCGTCACCGGGCACCGGACGGCAGCAACGGGCCAGCTTCACCCAGACGTTCGGCGAGCCCTGCACCACGACTCCGGCCTCGTCGCTGGAGGACCGCGTCCGCCGTGGGCGGCTGATCACCGACTGATCCTCGTCGCGCAACTCGGCGACAGCCTCCGCACCACCCTCGGACGCGATCAGTCGCTGGACCACGGCCTGAGCGCCGATCGAACCCTCACCGAGAGCCGCGTAGAGAGCATCCGTATCGGCGATACGGAAATGCCCGACCAGGCCGCTCATGTGTTCCGGCGTCAACAGTCGCTGCAGTGGCAGCCCGGAGCGGCGCAGTTGGCGGGTGAGCAACTCCTTGCCGTGTTCGATCGACTCCTCACGACGCTCCCGCATGAAGTGCTGGCGGATCTTCCCGCGAGCGCGCGGGCTCTTCACAAACCCGAGCCAGTCGCGGCTGGGCCCGGCATTGGCTGCCTTCGACGTGAGCACTTCGACGACGTCGCCGGACGCCAACGCCGACTCCAGCGATACCAGGCGTCCGTTCACGCGGGCACCGATCGTCCGATGGCCCACCTCGGTATGCACCGCGTAGGCGAAGTCGACCGGGGTTGCGCCCTGCGGCAGGTTGATCACGTCACCCTTCGGGGTGAACACGAACACCTCATCGGTGGCGATCTCGAAACGCAGGGTGTCGAGGAACTCGCCGGGATCCTCGGTCTCGCGCTGCCACTGGCTGATCTGCTGCACCCAGTTCAGTTCGGTGCCGTCGGCCTTTCCTTCCTTGTACTTCCAGTGCGCGGCGACGCCGTACTCCGCCTGCCGGTGCATGTCGTGCGTCCGGATCTGCAGCTCGACGGCCTTGCCCCCGGGGCCGAGCACCGTGGTGTGCAGCGACTGGTAGAGGTTGAACTTGGGCATCGCGATGAAATCCTTGAACCGCCCCGGAATCGGGTTCCACCGGGCGTGCAGGGTTCCGAGTGCGGCGTAACAGTCGCGCTGGGTGTCTACCAGGATGCGCAGGCCGACCAGGTCGTAGATGTCGGCGAAGTCGCGTCCGCGCACCACCATCTTCTGGTAGATCGAGTAGTAGTGCTTGGGACGGCCGTAGACGGTCGCTTTGATGCCTGCTTCGGAGAGATCGGCCCGAACCTGTTCGGTGACCGTGCGCAGGTAGTCCTCACGCAGCGGGGCCCGCGCCGCGACGAGCTTGACGATCTCGTCATAGACCTTCGGCTGCAGAGTGGCGAAGGACAGGTCCTCCAACTCCCACTTGATCGCGTTCATGCCCAGCCGGTGCGCCAACGGGGCGAAGATCTCCAGGGTGTCGCGGGCGATGGCCATTTGCTTGTCCTGGCGCAGGTACCCGATAGTGCGCATGTTGTGCAGCCGGTCGGCCAGCTTGATCACCAGGACGCGGATGTCCTTGCTCATCGCGAGCACCATCTTGCGGATGGTCTCGGCCTTTGCTGATTCGCCGTAGGCGATCTTGTCCAGCTTGGTGACGCCGTCTACCATCGCGGCGATCTCCTGGCCGAAGTCGGCAGTCAGCTGGGCGACCGTGTAGGAGGTGTCCTCCACGGTGTCGTGCAGGAGCGCGGCGCACAGGGTGGCGTCGTTCATGCCCAGCTCGGCCAGGATCGTGGCGACAGCGAGCGGGTGGGTGATGTAGGCGTCACCGCTCTTGCGAAGCTGACCCGTGTGGTAGTGCTCAGCCGTGCGGTAAGCGCGCTCGATCAGAGCGACGTCGGCCTTGGGACGGTGGGTGCTGACGATCCGGATCAGCGGATCCAGCACCGGTGCCGGCTGGTTGCGCTGCGCACCGATCCGCGCCAGCACCTGGCGCATCCGCATCCGTGGCTGGTCGGTGGCTGCCACCCGCGTCCGCGGTTCGCCCGGCAACCCATCGCCTTCGCCGTACGGCCCGTGGATCGGTTGGGTCACGCCACCTCCGAGCTCAACTGTTGAGAAGGCTCACTCTACCCGTGGCGCCCGGGTCGTGCCCGGCGCCCTGCGTACCACGATCACCTCGTCGCCGGTGCGCAGCTGGTCGGCGGTGGCCTCGTAGTAGCGGCGCAGCGTGCGGTTGCGCACCACCCCAAGCACCTTCTCACC
>DAORUI010000073.1:6591-14963 GCA_035433085.1 Propionicimonas sp.
GTGATGATGATCTCGCGGGCCTTCGGCAGTTCGGCGCGATGCAGCAGTTCGCGGGAGGTCGCGTCCCCTTCGAAGGCCGCCAGGCCGTGTCGGTTGGCGGCCGCGACGGCCTGTGGGTCGGTATCGATCACCAGGGTGCGTTCCACCGGCACCTCGGCGCGCAGCAGGGTCGCGGCGGCGCTCTGGCCGGTGGTGCCGTAGCCGATGATGACGGTGTGATTGCGCATGGTCTTCCTCCAGCGGGAGTCCTGCAGTGCCCGGCGGCCCTCGTTGGCCAGCACTTCGACGGTGGTCCCGACCAGGAGCACCAGGAACGCGATGCGGATCGGGGTTACCACCAAGGTGTTGATTATCCTGGCATGGACGCCGACCGGGGTGATGTCACCGTAGCCGGTTGTGGTCATGGTCACGGTGGCGTAGTACAGGGCGTCCACGAACGAGACGCCGTCGTGCGAAACGTTGTCCGAATACGCGTCCCGGTCGACGTAGACGATCAGCGTGAGCAGGAGGAGCAGCCCGACACCGATCAACACCCTCAATAGCAGCTCTCTCGCCGCCGAACTGCTACGCGCCGGCAGGTGCACCTGGGCGCGTCCCGTCCAGGGCTGCCGACTGCGGCCGAGCCTTGGCCGGATGCCTTCCATCAGACCGTGAGGACTGCGGAGGTGTCGGTGATCCCTGCACCCGCCAGGAGTTCGCGTCCGCCGAGGAAGCTGAGCTCCATCAGCACCGACACGTGGATCAGATCGGCGCCCAGCTTCTCGATCAGTGCCGCGGTGGCACCGATGGTGCCACCGGTCGCCAGGACGTCATCGATCACCAGCACGCGGGAGCCGGGGGTGATCGCGTCGGTATGCACGGCCAGGGTTTCGTTCCCGTACTCGAGCGCGAAGGTCTGGGTGTAGACGTTGCCGGGCAGCTTTCCGGGCTTGCGGACGGGGACGAAGCCGGCGCCCAACTCCAGCGCCACCGGGCCCGCGAAGATGAACCCCCGCGCCTCCATGCCCACGACCACATCTATCCCCGCAGGCGCGGTCGCGGCGAGTTCGGTGACCGCGGCGCGATACCCGGCCGCGTTCGCGAGCAGCGGCGTGATGTCCTTGAACAGCACCCCCGGCTTCGGGAAGTCGGGAATATCCCGAATCAGGGACGCGATCAGCGCCCGGTTCTCGGCTGAGGTGCTCACGGTCACTTCTTGCGCTGGCTGCGGGGCTGCCGGTTGGGCTGGCGCCGCTGGCCGGCGTCCAGGTCCTTCGCGCTGACCAGGCCGAGTGTGGCCGGGTCGACCCCGCTCGCTTCCGGATCACCCACCGCGACCGTGCTCACCGGCTTCGCCTGCGGCTTGCGCGTCGCCCGCTCCGAGGTCCGCGCGGCCCGCCGGGCCAGCCGCTCACGATGCTCGACCATGTCCGCGTCGGACTCCCGCATCTGCGCCAACAGCGGCGTCGCGATGAAGATCGAGGAGTACGCGCCCGCGATCATGCCGATGAACAGGGCGAGGCCCAGGTCCTTCAGCGGTCCGGTGCCGAGCACGAACCAGCCGGTGAACAACAGTGCCGCCACCGGCAGCACACCGATGATGGTGGTGTTCAGCGAACGCACGAGCACCTGGTTCAGTGACTGGTTGGCGAGCTGCGAATAGGTGAGCTTGGTGTTGGTGATGTCGCGGGTGTTCTCACGGATCCGGTCGAAGACCACCACGGTGTCGTACAACGAGTAGCCGAGAATCGTGAGCACGCCGATCATCGTCGCCGGTGTCACCGTGAAACCGACCAATGCATAGACACCCACGGTGACCACCAGGTCGTGCAGCAGCGCAACGATCGCCGCGATGCTCATCTTGAAGTCGCGGAAGTAGGCCCAGATCAGCAGCATCACCAGGCCGAGGAACACGCCGAGTGCGATCAGCGCCTGCGTCGTGATCTGCTGGCCCCAGGACGCGCCGATGAGCGAGTACGCGACCTCGTCAGACTCAGTGCCCACCACGCCGGCGATCGCCGCTTTGACCTGGATCACCTGCTCGGTGCTCAACGCCTTCGTCTGCACGCGGACGGCGGAGTCGCCCACGGTGGTGACGCTGATGTCGTCCGCGTGCGGCAGGTTGAGCTTCGCCACCGCCTCACGAACGTCGTCGACGGTGTTCGCGGTTACCTGGACGGGCGCCTGGAAGTCGGCTCCGCCGGTGAACTCGATGCCCCAGGTGGGCCCCTTGAACAGCAGCGCCGCGAGCGAGACCAGCAGCAGGATCGCCGAGATCACGTACCAACGGTTGCGCTTGGCGACGAAGTCGTAGGAGACCTCGCCGGTGTACAGCCGATGGGCCAGGCCCGACTTCTTGGCGTTGGTCGGCTTCTCGATCACCTCGGTGCTCACGCCTTCGCTCCCTTGATCTCGATCCCCCGCGGCGAACTGTGCAACGGTGGGTTCGTACTCCCCAGGTGCTCGGGCTCGAAGCCGGAGAACCGGTGGCCCTGACCGAAGAACTTGGTGTGTCCCAGCAGCGTCATCATCGGCTTGGTGAAGAAGAACACCACCGCGATGTCGATCAGGGTGGTCAGGCCGAGCGTGAATGCGAAGCCCTTCACCGCACCGATCGCGACGACGAACAGCACAACCGCCGAGAGCAGTGACACCGAGTCAGCGGCCAGGATGGTCTTGCGGGAGCGGACCCAGCCGGTCTCGATCGCGGTACGCAAACTGCGGCCGTCACGCACTTCGTCCCGAATCCGTTCGAAGTAGATGATGAAAGAGTCCGCGGTCACGCCGATCGCCACGATCGCGCCGGCGATGCCGGGCAGGTTCAGGGCGAACCCCATGCTCGCGCCGAGCAGCACGATCATCGCCCAGGTCAGCAGGCCGGCCACCACCAACGACAGCGATACCACCAGCGCAAGGCCGCGGTAGTAGAGGATGCTGTAGAGAAGCACCAGCACGAGGCCGATCAGGCCCGCGATGATGCCGGCGCGCAACTGGTCACCGCCGAGCTTCGCCGAGACGTTGTCCACGCTGGAGACGTCGAAGGAGAGCGGCAGCGCGCCGTAGGAGAGCACGTTCGCCAGGGATGTCGCCGACTCCTGGGTGAAGCTACCCGAGATACTCGCCCGACCGCCCGCGATGGCGCCCTTGGTGACCGAGGGAGCCGAGATGACCTGGCCGTCAAGGACGATGCCGAACTGGTTCTGCGGGCTGGTCTGCTCGTTCAGGTGGCCGGTCACGGTGTAGAAGCGGTCGCCGCCGTTGGAGTTGAACTCCAGTTCAACCTCCCAGCTCACCGAGTTCTGCGGGATGCCCGCGGTCGCACGGGTGACGTCGCTGCCGTTGATGAGCACCGGGCCGAGCAGGTACTTGTAGGTGCCGGTCTCATCGCAGGCGATCAATGGCTGGTCGGTCACGTCCGGGAAGTTGTCGCCGCACTGGAAGTTCGCGAAGTCAGTGTTGTCGCGGTCGCTCGGCGTCCACTTCAGCAGCTCGTCCAGGGTCTTGGTCTCCCCCGACGGCGCGGTCGGACGCGGGGACGGTTCCGGGGTCGGCAGCTCGGGCAGCGGACGCTTGTTCGC
Organism: Propionicimonas sp.; assembly: GCA_035433085.1. Lineage (GTDB taxonomy): Bacteria > Actinomycetota > Actinomycetes > Propionibacteriales > Propionibacteriaceae > Propionicimonas. The sequence continues at coordinate 10,149 of DAORUI010000073.1, forward strand.
GGTTGGGGACGCGGTGGCCTCGGGCTCGACGGTTGCCGAGGGCGCAGCGGTGGCGGTCTCCTCGGGCGTCGGAGTCACCGTGCCGGTGGCCGCCTCCGCCGAATACACCTTGCGGAAGTAGAGCTGGGCGGTCGTGCCGACCATCTTCACCAGGTCGTCCTGCTGGACGTTCGGCACCGAGACGATGATCTGGTTCTCACCTGAGGTCGTCACCTCGGTCTCGCCGACACCCATCGAGTCGACACGCTGCTGGATGATGCCGCGGGCCAGTTCGAGGCTCTCGGGGTCCACCGAACCGGTGCCGGTGGTGTTCGCCGCAGTCAGCGTGATCGTCGTGCCGCCGCGCAGGTCGAGGCCCAGCTTCGGGCTCCAGGACCCGGAGATCCCCATCAGCGCGTACAGCGCGACCGTGACGAGACCGAGGATCAACAGCGTGCGCAGCGGGTGTGCGTGTTTCCTACTTGCAGTTGCCACTTCTACCTAAGGGGATAGTCAGTTCTTCTGGGTGTCGGGATTGTCCCAGGTGACCGGCTGGTCGGAGTCGACGGGCACCGGGCTGGGGTCGACCTCGTCCGCCTCGATCACCAGCGGCTCGTCGGCGGTGACCACCTGGTCGAGCGCGGTCACGTCGTCGGTAAGTGCCGGCTGGTCGAACTCCGGCTCGTCGGCCAGCTGACTGGCCACGAGGCTGTCGTCGGCGTACTCGAACTCGTCCTCGACCGCCTGCGGGCTGATCGCGCGCTTGTCGATGGTCATTTCGACGCCCGGGGAGATCTCGATGACCGCCTGCTTCTCACCGAGATGCTTGATCGTGCCGATGATCCCGGACACTGTCATGATCCGAGAGCCTACGGCGATCGCGGCCATCAGGTTCTTCTGCTCCTTGGCCTTCTTCTGCTGGGGTCGGATCATCAGGAAATAGAGCGCTGCGCCCATGACGACGATCATCAGCACGGTATCCATGGAGTGTCCTTCGTTAAGTCTGTGGGGACGGCAATGCCGCCGCCGAAGTAGCCTAGCGCCGTTGATTCCGATAACCCATTCGGCGGGCCGCGTCGCGCTCGATCCAGCGACTACTCGACACCGCTGAACAGGTCGGGAGCGGGTGCCGGAGGGTGTTGGTGACCCGGTGGGGTGAGCCCCAGATGCTGCCAGGCTCGCTGGGTGGCCACGCGCCCACGAGGCGTCCGCATCAGGAAGCCCTGCCGGACCAGGAACGGTTCGGCGACCTCCTCCACCGTCTCGGTCTCCTCGGCCACAGCCAGGGCCAACGTGGTGATCCCGACCGGCCCGCCGCCGAAGTGCCGGCACAGGGCATCCAGCACCGCCCGGTCGAGCCGATCGAGGCCGAGCGGGTCCACCTCGTACAGTTCGAGGGCCTTGCGGGCCACCGTCCGGGTGAGGGTGCCGTCGGCGCGCACCTGCGCGTAGTCACGAACGCGACGCAACAACCGGTTGGCGATTCTGGGGGTACCACGAGAACGGGACGCGATCTCGGCAGCGGCCTGCGGGTCGAGGCGGATACCGAGGAGGATCGCCGAACGGGTGAGGATGGTCTCCAGATCGCTCGGGTCGTAGAAGTCCAGCTGTGCGGTGAACCCGAAGCGGTCGCGCAACGGTCCAGGCAACAGACCGGCCCGCGTGGTCGCCCCGACCAAGGTGAACCGGGGGATTTCCAATGGGATGGCGGTGGCGCCTGGACCCTTGCCGACGACCACGTCCACCCGGAAGTCCTCCATGGCGAGGTAGAGCATCTCCTCGGCCGGCCGGGACATGCGGTGGATCTCGTCGAGGAAGAACACCTCGCCCTCGGTCAGTCCCGAAAGAATCGCGGCCAGATCGCCGGCGTGCTGGATGGCGGGTCCGGACGTGATCCGGATCGGGGCGCCCATCTCGGCGGCGATGATCATTGCCAGGGTGGTCTTGCCCAGGCCGGGCGGGCCGGAGAGCAGCACGTGGTCAGGCACGGTCCCGCGATGCCGGGCGCCGGCCAGTACCAGCCCGAGCTGGTCGCTGACGCGGCGTTGCCCGCGGAACTCGTCCAGTGTGCCCGGTCGCAGCGCCGACTCGGCGGCCTGCTCGTCGACGAAGGCGTGCGGGTCGAGCGGGTCGGTTTCGTAGTCGGACGGCGCCACGGAGCTCACTTTGCCAGGGTGCGCAGCGCCGCGCGCAACAGGACGGCCACCGGCGTGTCCGGTGACTCCTCGGCGAGACCGGAGACCCGCTCGCAGGCCGCCTCCGCGTCGCGGGTGGAATAGCCGAGGCCCTCAAGTCCGGCACGCACCTGCTCGCGCCAGACCGCAGCAGCGGCGGCCGAACCGACCACGGGCGCACCCGAGCCGAGGGCAGCGACCTTGTCCTTGAGTTCGAGAACCAGCCGCTGGGCGCCTTTGCTGCCGATGCCGGGGACGCGGGTGAGCGCGGCCACGTTGCCGGACGCGACCGCGGCGCGGAACTCGTCGGGGCCGAACACCGAAACCACCGCTTGAGCGATCTTGGGGCCGATGCCCGTAGCGCTCTGCACGAGTTCGAAGCAGTCGCGCTCCCCCGGCTCGGCGAACGCGTAGAGGGTCAGCGAGTCCTCCCGCACGACCAGCGAGGTGTGCAGGGTCACCCGGTCGCCGACCCGCACCGAAGTGGCGGTGGACGGGGTGCAGAGCGCCTTCAAGCCGAATCCGGACAGGTCGATCACCAGCCAGGTTCCACCCACCGCGGCCACCTGGCCGGTGAGTCTCGCGATCATGCGGTCCTCCCAGCTGCCTGCTTGGCCAGTGCGGCGGCGATCCGGTCGGCTCCTGCCCCGCGCCAGAGGTGGCAGATGGCCAGCGCCACCGCGTCCGCTGCATCGGCGGGCTTGGGCGGGGCATCGAGGCGAAGGATGCGGGCGACCATGGTGCCCACCTGGGCCTTCTCCGCGCGGCCCGAGCCCGTGATCGCTGCCTTGACCTCGGTGGGCGTGTGGGTGTGCACCGGCAGCCCGGCCCGCGCGGCCACCAGCATGGCCAGACCGGCAGCCTGTGCGGTGCCGATCACCGAGAGCACGTTCTGGTCGGCGAAGACCCGCTCCACCGCAACCGCATCGGGCTGGTGCTCGGCCACCCAGGCAGTCAGACCGGCTTCGATGAGCAACAGCCGCTGCGGCAGTTCCATCGTCGAAGGCGTCGTGATCACGCCCACCGCCACCAGCTGCGGCGGACGACCGGGGCTGCCCTCGATCACACCTACCCCGCACCTGGTGAGGCCGGGATCGACTCCCAAGACCCGCATCCGCGCACCCTCCGTCTAGAACATCTGTTCGGATAGTAGCCCGCGGTTCGCGAACCGCGTCCCTGCCACGCCCACCGGTGTCAAAACTGGATCCGGATGTCCAAGAGCTCGCGCCGCGGACTGAACAGAAGGGGACGGTTCTTTTTCGTTCAAGTTGTCCACACGGGCTGGTCGCCGGACGCCGCCTGTGGAAAACCTGAACGAATAAGAACCGTCCCCGATCGTTCAGTCCAGCTGGTTGCCGATCTCGTCGGGGACGTCCTCGTTGCTGTAGACGTTCTGCACGTCGTCGAGGTCCTCGATCGCGTCGAGGAGCCTGAACAGCTTCTCGGCAGCCTCCACCGAGTCGATCGCGGTGGTGTACTGCGGCACGAACTGCACCTCGGCCGAGTCGTAGTCGAGCCCGGCGGCCTGCACCGCCTTGCGCACCTCGACCACGAGGCTGGGGTCGCTGATCACCTTGAACGCCTCGCCGTCGTCGGAGACGTCCTCTGGGTCGGCGTCAAGGGTCGCCTCCAGCAGGTCGTCCTCGGTGAGCACGCGCCCGGCTTGGGCCTTGCCGACCTCGACCACGCCCTTGCGGTCGAAGATGCGGGAGACCGAGCCGACGTCAGCCATGGTGCCGCTGTTGCGGGTCACCGCGACGCGGACGTCCGAAGCGGACCGGTTGCGGTTGTCAGTGAGGCACTCGATCAGGATGCCCACGCCGCCAGGCCCGTAGGCCTCGTACATGATCTCGATGTAGTCGACGCTGTCGCCGCCGACCCCGCCGCCGCGCTTCACCGCACGATCGATGTTGTCCACCGGCACCGAGTTCTTCCGCGCCTTCTGGACCGCGTCGTAGAGCGTCGGGTTTCCAGAGGGGTCAGCGCCGCCGGTACGGGCAGCGACCTCGATGTTCTTGATCAGCTTGGCGAAGAGCTTGCCGCGCTTGGCATCGATGACCGCCTTCTTGTGCTTGGTGGTGGCCCACTTGGAGTGACCGCTCATTTACGTCCGTCCGGTAAGAAGTTGGTTTTGCGCGCCTCAGTGTAGGCCACTTAACCTGACCGGCATGAGCGAGCGGTTGCATGGCGAGTACAAGGTGCCCGGGGGGAAACTCGTCGCGGTGGACTTGAATGTGGTGGACGAACGACTGGCGCAGGTCAGCGTGAGCGGCGACTTCTTCCTCGACCCGGACGAGGCCCTTGCCGTGATCGACCGCGCCCTTGCCGGTCTGGATGTCGAGACCTCCGTGGGCGAACTCGCGGCCCGGATCGACGTAGACCTCGCCCGCGCCAAAGCGGACGGGCTGCTGGGTGTGCCGGTGACGATGGTCGGGTTCGACTCATTGGCCGTCGCGATGGCGGTCCGGCGGGCCCTTGGCCGATCAACGGGATGGGCCGATCACACCTTCACCTTCCTCGACCCCGGGCCGCTCGACCCGGCCGAACACTGCGCGCTGGACGAAGTCCTGGCGCGCGAACTCGCCGCCGGCCGTCGCGGACCCAGCTTCCGGTTCTGGGAGTGGGAGAACCCGGCCGTGGTGATCGGGTCGTTCCAGTCGCT
>DAORUI010000074.1:0-14942 GCA_035433085.1 Propionicimonas sp.
TCCGCCCCTCCCCGTCCGCCGATGCGCCCGTACGCCCCTCGCCGAGGGCTAGCGGACGCGTCGAGGACTGGTGCCTAGGGGCTGGTCCTCGGCGCTTGAGCTAGTCCTCGGCGGGATCGGGGTGGCGGACGCGAGCGGACGGCAGTGGCCGATGTCGGGGTTCGTTGGCTGATGGGGGAGAATCGAGCCCATGGCGCGTAGGACACCGGTTCTGAAGGTCACCAATCTGAAGAAGGCCTTTGGCCCAGTGGTGATCGTTGATGGGTTCAATCTCGAAGTCGCAGCAGGCGAGGCGGTGGCACTGACCGGACGCAACGGTGCAGGCAAGTCCACGGTGCTGCGTTGCCTGATCGGGGCCGACCGTCCCGACGACGGCACGATCGAGGTCAACGGGGTGCCGGTGCGCGAGACCGACCCGCAGATCCGCCGCGACGTGGCCACCGTGATCGACGACCTCGACTTCTTCCCCGACCTCAGCGTGGTGGAACACCTCGACCTGCTGGCCCGAGCCCACGGCATTCCGGACGCGGACGATGCGGTCGACGAGGTGTTGCACGAGGTGCAGTTGGTGCCGCAGTCGGGGCAGCTGCCCGGCACCCTCTCGTCCGGCCAGCGGCGCCGGCTCGCGTTGGCGACCGCTTTCATCCGTCCGCGCAAACTGCTGATCCTGGACGAACCCGAGCAGCGACTCGACACCGAAGGCGTGGCCTGGCTGGCCGCCCGGCTGGTCGCCGAGCGGCAACGCGGCCTCGCGATCGTGATGGCCAGCCACGAGCCGAGCCTGGTGGAGCAGGTGGCGACCCGCGTCGTCCGGCTGGGCGAGCGGGCCGAGGTGCTCGCGGATGAGTAAGAAGTCCCGCAAGCTGATTCGCTCGACCCCCACCGGACCATCCGAACCGGCCGAAGAAGTCGTCCCGGAGGAGCCCGAGGTCGCCGAGCGCGAGTTCTACTTCCTGCCCGACGTCGAGCCCGACCGGGTGGACGAGAAGGAACTGCACGACCTGATGAAACTGTGGCGTCACGGTCGCGCCACGCGCACTATCGGGCAGGCCCTGCAGGACGGCTACGTGATGATCTTCACGGTCGTCGTGCTCGGCGCGATGATCACGTCCGCGGTGCTGAAGGCGCAGAGCGGCATGGCCGGCTGCAACACCGAGGCCTGCGCCTCGGGACGCCTGCTGCTGCCGTCCGCGATGGTGCTGGCCAGCTTCGCGCTCGCGCTGAGCCTCGCCCGCATGTTCGGGCCGGTGCTGGCCTCGGCCGCGGAGGGCTTCTGGTTGATGGACGCGCCGATCAGCCGGCGACGCCTGCTGCGGTCGCGAATGCGGGCCCCGATCGCGGCCGCGCTGCTCATCCCGGGCGTGACGACCGCACTGGTCGGGGCGTTGTCCGGACTCAGTTGGTTGCAGGTGCTGGCCTGGAGTGCCGCAGCCGGGCTTGGCAGCGCCGCGTTGGTGACGTTCGCCGCGTCCGAGCAGCCGCTGGAACGCACCGCGGTCGTGAGGCTGTTGCAGGGACTTTTCGGTGCAGGCGCGCTTGCGCTGCTGCTGGTGGTCGTGGCGGTAGGTGCCGGTTGGCTGCCGGTGACCGTGGTGGCGAACGCCGGACAGGCACAGTGGCTGATGGCGGGCATCGCGGTGCTGGCGGTCGTGCTGCTCGTGGTGTTCTTCGGTTTCGCGATGTCTCGGCTCGAGCAGATCCGGCGGGCTCGGCTGCTTTCGGGCGGATCGCTGGTGAGCGGAATGCAGGGGGCGATGTTCGCCCTCGACTTCGGGTTGATCCGCGACATCCTGGTTGAGCGGCGGATGGCTGAGAAGGGCCACGTGAAGCCGACGCGCGGACGCGGGCTGGGCCTGTCGGCGCTGATCTGGCGGGACGTGGAGCGGCTGAAGCGGTCGCCGGGCGCCTTCGTCGGCCTGGCGGTGAGCCTGTTCGTGCCGTACGCCGCGGACGCGCTGCGGATGAGCCAACTCAATCCGCTGATCAGCGGCCTCGCGCTGGTGGCCGGTCTGGTGCCGTTCCTGGGCAGCCTGCGAGTGATCACTCGGACGGGTGGGCTGGCGCGGGCGTTCCCGTTCAAGACCACCGCGCTGCGGACAGCGGCGATGGCCGTGCCTGCGATCCTGGCTCTGGTTTGGGCGGTCGCCGCCACGCCGGCCTTCATCGGCATCGCGCGGACGGGGGTGGACCGGAGCGTGCTCGACGGGTTCATGGCCGCACTGGTGACCGCCGCGGCCGGTCTGCTGGGCGCGGTGCGCTGGGTGACCGCGAAGAAGGTCGACTTCGGTACCCCGATGATGGCTACGGAGTCCGGCGCCATGCCGCCGACCCTGCTGTTCAACCTGTTCCGTGGCTTCGACATGGTGGCTCTGGTCACAGCGCCGCTCATTCTGCAGGCGCCGGCCTACTGGTCGCTGGCCATCGCGGCGGTCGTCTTCGTCGCACTGCGCGGCACCTTCAACATGGAGGACATGAAGGCCGAGCAGGAGGCCCAGCAGAAGGCGGTCGAAGCTGCCAAGGCCGAGCGTGTGGAAAAGCAGAAGATCCCGCGTCCCACTCGCTGAACCGGCTCGCGGTGGAGGCTGAGGGCCCCGGTTCGTCACCGACGGCCTCCGCTCGTCACCGACGGCCTCTGGTTCGGTCGAGCGCCCGCACCAGCGCACAGGCGGACGACTGAATCGCGGGCCCTCGATGTGTGCGGGTCGGGTTGACAGCTTATGGACGCGTCCGCGAAACTCCAGTGGTACGTACCAGTACGGACCAGAGGGAGGCGATGGTGGGCGCGAAGATCGCGACCGGTCTCCTGCCGAAGCATCAGCGGTTGCGTGAGGTGCTGATCGGCATGGTGGTGCCCGGCGAGGCGATCCCGTCCGAGCGTGAACTGATGGCCACCTACGACGTGTCCCGCGCCACCGTCCGCAAGGCCATCGACGGCCTGGTCGCGGACGGGCTTCTGCAGCGCACCCACGGCGTCGGCACCTTCGCCGTCCGGCCGCGTCTTGAGACCCGCCTGCACCTCGCCTCGTTCAGCCAGGACATGCGCCGGCGTGGGCGCGTCCCCTCGACGCGGCTGATTTCAGTCGCCCTGGGGCTGCCGCCGACCGAGGTGGCCGAGGCCTTGGCCATGGAGCCGGGCGCCCAGGCCTGGCGCGTGGTTCGAATCCGGCTCGCCGACGGCGAACCGGTCGCTCACGAGGACGGCTGGTATCCGGCCGACCTGCTTCCCGGTCTCGACCGCCAGGACATCGCCGGCGGGTCGCTCTACGAAATCTTCGGCCAGCAGTACGGGCTCTGGATCGATCGCGCCGACCAGATTCTGTGGGGTGAGTCCGCGTCCGGCGAGATCGCCCGAGACCTGGCCGCCCCGATCGGCACCGCGATGTTGGTGTTCCGGCGAACCTCCACCGCGGGCGGACTACCTGTCGAGCACGTGGTCTCCCGCTACCGCGGTGACCGCTACGAGGTGCACATGCAACTCAGCCGAGACGAAGTTGTCGAAGAAGGAGAGCAGCAATGGAAGTGATCATCTGTCCGAACGCCCAGCGGGTCGGTGAGGTCGCCGCAGCCAAGGCCGCGCGCATCGCCGGTCCGATCGGGCCGAAGATCGTGCTCGGGGTGGCCACGGGCTCGTCCCCGGTGCAGACCTTCGCCGAATTGGCCAAGCTGGCCGTGGCCGGCGAACTCGACCTGAGTGAGGCGTCCGCCTTCGCGCTGGACGAGTACGTGGGCATCGCGGAGGGCCACCCGGAGAGCTACCACGAGATCATCCGCAAGACCGTCACCGAGCCGATGCGACTCGACCCGGCCCGCGTCCATGTGCCGGACGGGTTCGCCGACGACCTCGCGGCGGCTTGCGTCGCCTACGAGGACGCGATCCTGGCCGCGGGTGGCGTCGACATCCAGTTCCTCGGGGTCGGTTCCAACGGCCACGTCGGCTTCAACGAACCCACCTCCTCACTGTCGTCCCGCACCCGGATCAAGACCCTCGCCCGGCGGACTCGCGAGGACAACGCCCGGTTCTTCGACTCCATCGACGATGTGCCCAAGCACTGCCTGACCCAGGGTCTGGGCACGATCATGGACGCCCGCAACGTGATCCTGGTGGCCACCGGCGCCGGCAAGGCGCACGCCATCGCCCAGGTCATCGAGGGTCCGATCACCTCGATGTGGCCCGGCTCGGTGCTGCAACTGCACCAACACGCGACGATCGTTGTCGACGAGGCCGCCGCGGCCGAGCTCGCGCTGGCCGACTACTACAAGGAGACCTACGCCAACCTGCCCGACTGGCAGCGGTTGGACGTCTGATGCTCCTGCACGCTGACCGGATCCTCTTTCCGGACGCGGCCGCGCCGGTCGCCGGCTGGATCGAGATCGCCGGCGACCGGATCGTCGCGACCGGGGTCGGGGACGCGCCACGTCCGGCCGACGCGGAGCTGGCCGGTCTGGTGGTGCCTGGCTATGTGGACGTGCACAGCCACGGCGGCGGCGGAGCCTCCTTCGTGACCGAAGATCCGGATGTCGCGCGCCGGGCGCTGGCCGCGCACCGGCGCTGCGGGGTGACCACGATGGTCGCGTCCCTGGTTACCGGTGCGCTGGCCGACCTGGAGCGGCAGGTTTCCTGCCTGGCCGGGCTCGCGGCGTCGGGCGAGTTGGCCGGCGTCCACCTGGAAGGGCCGTGGCTCGCGACCGAGTACAAGGGCGCTCACCCGCCGCAATTGCTTGCCGATCCCGAACCGGCCGCGGTCGCGCGACTGCTCGACGCCGGACGGGGTGCGGTGCGCATGGTCACGATCGCGCCCGAGCGTCCGGGGGCCTTGGAGTCGATTCGGCTGATGGCCGAGCGGGGCGTGGTGGCTGCGATCGGACACACCGACGCCGACTACGACACCTGCCGGGCGGCGATCGAAGCCGGAGCCACCGGCGCGACGCACCTGTTCAACGCAATGGCGCCGCCTCGGCATCGCGAGCCCGGCCCGGTGCTGGCCCTGTGGGAAGACCGCCGGGTCTTCCTCGAGCTGATCATGGACGGGGTGCACGTGCGTCCCGAACTGGTGGCCTTCGTGATGGCGAGCGAGCCCGACCGGGTGGTCCTGGTGACCGACGCGATGGCGGCAGCTGCGTCCGCCGACGGTGACTACGTGCTCGGCGAGTTGCCGGTGGAAGTGCGCGACGGGGTGGCCCGGATCGCCGGCACAGACACCATCGCCGGCTCGACGCTCACCCTGGACCGTGCCGTTCGCAACGCGGTGGCCGCCGGCGTCCCGTTGGCGCAGGCCGTCCGCGCGGCCACGGCGTTGCCGGCCGACTACCTCGGTCTCGCCGAGGTCGGCCGCCTCGCCCCTGGAAAGTGCGCCGACCTGGTGGTGCTCGACGATGCCCTGGCCCCCGTCCGCGTACTGCATCGCGGTGAGTGGCTGCCCAGCGCCGACTGAGCCGTGCGCTCCTCGAACCCGCGGAGACGGTCGGACGGGTCGGACGCGCGGGCTGTCCGGGCCAGCAGCTACGGTGTGAGGCGTGAGTTACGAGCCACCGGTGAAGTCCGGCGTCCGCTGGGGGCGGGTTGCCCTGTTCTATGCGATCGCGCTCGGCTGGGTGAGCCTGATCGCGGCGGCGCTCTTCCTCACCGGGCAGCGGAACCTTTCCGGCGCTGCAGGCCCGACCGTGGTGACCGCCGTGCTCGCCCTGCTCTACATGCCGGCGCCTCTGGTCGCTGCGCTGATCGTGGAGCGGCTCGACCATCGTCCGGCACTGATCCGCACGGCCCTCCAGGGCTTCTGGCGCAAGCTGCCGAAGCTGCTGCTAGCGGTCATCGCGATCGTCGCGGCGCTGATCCTTGGCATGCTCGGGCTCAGCTGGCTGGTCGGTAACGTGCTGGGCTTCGACGCCGCCGGCACGGTTCTGTTCACCCAGCAGGATCTGGTGGCCAACACGCTCACCCTTGTGCCGGGGATGAACGCCGAGCAGGTCGCGGCGATCAATGCGTCCATTCCTCCATTCTGGGCGCTGATCGGCGTGGCGTTCCTCGGGGCGATCGTCGCCGGCTTCACGGTCAACGGACTGTTCGCGTTCGGCGAGGAGTACGGCTGGCGAGGCTGGCTGGCCGACGAACTGCGTCCGGTCGGTGCATTCTGGGCCAACCTCATCACCGGCGTGCTGTGGGGGTTGTGGCACGCCCCGCTGATCCTGATGGGCTTCAACTACGGCGAGTACACCCGGTTGGGGCCGTTCTTCATGGCGGCTTGGTGCGTGCCGGCGTCCTTCCTGCTCTGGCGCTTGCGCGAGGTCACCGGGTCGCTGCTCGCCCCGGCAGTCCTGCACGGTGCGATCAACGGCTTCGCTGGGGTGTTCCTGGTGCTCCTGGCCGGTGCCAACCCGCTGGTCGCCGCACCGATGGGGCTGATCGGCATGGCCGCACTGACCGTGGTGGCCGCTGTGTTCTGGTGGCTCACCCGAAAGCGGCCGTTGCGAGCCGCATGAGTTCACGCCAGTACCCGGAATGGGTTCATCAGCTCACTGAACGCCGGCTCGTCGACATGTTCGGCGAACTCACCCTGGCGCGCGGCCAGGAGTACGTTCGGCAGGGCCGGGTCGGGCACATCGCCGTCGGGTCGGGCACCGGCGGCAGCCTCGTCCAGGCCCAGGTGCGCGGCTCCAGTTATCGCAGCTACCAGACCGTGGTGCGTCACCATGCCGACTCCGGGCAGATCACAGCGTCCTGCTCGTGCCCGGTCGGCCGCGACTGCAAGCATGCGGCCGCAGTCCTCTGGCACATGCGGACGGTGAGCCTGCGGGCGGTCGTCCCCGCTTGGCAGCGTGCGCTCAGCGGCATCACGCAGGAGGCCAGGGCGTCGGTCCGTGGCGCCCCGCTGGCGATCCAGGTGAGCCGAACGGGGGGCGGACCGCTGCAACTGCGTCCGCTCGTGTGGGGCAAGTCGCAGCGCTGGGTGCGCACGGGGATCACCTGGGAGAGCGTCCAGTCGCCGTGGTCGGGGGAGTTCACCGAGGAGCACCGGTCGGCGTTGGCCGGGCTGGCGCGCACCCGCGACCAGCGCTCCGGCTACTCCTGGTACAGCCAGCGCGCCGACGTGCTCGATCTCGGCAGCCTGGGGGCGTCCGCCTGGGCGTGGCTGCGGACGGCGCTCGATGCCGGCGTGCAACTCGTGCCCGGCCAGGGTGTGCACGCCGTTCGGCTGGCCGACGATCCGGCCCGGGTGACCAGCAGACTCCTGCGCACTCCGACGGGTTTGCAGCTGGACACGTCCGTGGTGGCCGAGGGCCAGACCTGGCCGCTGACCTTCGCCGACCTGGTGGGCTCACCGCCGCACGGGTTCGTGGTCGCCGCGGACGACGGCCTGCTGCTCGTGCCCTTCGCCGAACCGCTCAGCCAGGGGCAGACCACGCTGCTGTTGCAGCATGCGCACCTGCCGATCCCAGAGGCCGACGTGCCTGCGTTCGCCGCCGATTTCTACCCGGCGCTGCGGCGAATGGTGCCGGTCGAGGTCGAGGATGGGTTGGAGCTGCCGTCCGTCCAACCACCGCAGCTGCGGCTGAAGGTGAGTTTCGAACCCGAGCACGTGACCAGGCTGGAGTGGGCCTTCCGGTACCGCATCGGTGAGACGAGCGTCGACCTGGAGCTGTACCCCTATGGCGAGCAGCCCGGCTACCGCGACCCGCTCGCCGAGGCCGACTTGCTGGATGCGCTGCCGGCAGGCCCGTGGCCGAGGGCGCGCGGTGCCGGTGATCGCTGGCAGGTGGCCGAGACCGCGACCCTGAAGGGAGCGCCCACCGCCGAGTTCGCCACCGATTGGCTGCAGGTGCTGCGCGATGGCGGCGTGGTGCTTGAGGTGACCGGTGATCCGGTGGCCTATCGGCTGGCGACCGAGGCGCCCGAGGTGAGCCTCGCGGTTACCGACGCAGCCGAAGGCACCGACTGGTTCAACCTTGCGGTGAGCGTGACGATCGAAGGCGAGGCGGTCGAGTTCCGCGAGCTCTTCGCGGCACTGGCCACCGGGCAGACGCACCTGATCCTGCCGTCGGGGGTGTGGTTCAGCCTCGACCGCCCCGAGCTGGCGCAGCTGCGCACGCTGATCGAGGAGGCTCGCGAGTTGCAGCCCCGCGAGGGCGGCGGGCTGCGACTGCGCGCCGAGCACGCCGGGCTCTGGGAGGAGCTGGTCAGCCTCGGGGTGGTGGCCGAGCAGTCCTCGGCGTGGACTAGGGCGGTGTCGGCACTGCTCGACCTGGACTCCCTGCCCGAGGTGCCGGTGCCGGACGGGCTGCAGGCGACGCTGCGTCCCTACCAGGAGTTGGGGTTCCGCTGGTTGCGTTTCCTCGGCACGGCCCGGCTCGGCGGGATCCTGGCCGACGACATGGGTCTGGGCAAGACGATGCAGGCACTTGCACTGGCCTGCTCGCTGAAGGAATCCGGCGAACTCGACCGGCCGATGCTGGTGGTTGCGCCGACGTCCGTCCTTGGCACGTGGGAGGCGGAAGCCGCGCGATTCGCTCCCGGACTGAACGTGCGGGTGCTGGCGCAGACCTCGAAGAAGCGGACGGAGGCGCTGGCCGAGGTGGTCGCCGGCGTCGATCTGGTGGTGACGTCGTACACCCTGCTGCGGCTGGACGAGGACGAGTACGTCGACCTGCCTTGGAGCGCGGTGCTGCTGGACGAGGCCCAGTTCGTGAAGAACCGGCAGTCGCGGGGCTACCAGTCGGTGCGCAAGTTGCGGGCGCGGACGAAGTTCGCGATCACCGGCACGCCGCTGGAGAACAACCTGATGGACCTGTGGTCGCTGCTGTCGATCGTCGCGCCCGGGCTGTTCGCCGATCCGGTGGGCTTCGCGGAGCGCTACCGGCGTCCGATCGAGAACGGGTCCGACCCCGCGGCGTTGGGACGGCTGCACCGGCGGGTGCGTCCGTTGATGCTGCGCCGGACGAAGGAGACGGTGGCGTCCGAGTTGCCGCCGAAGCAGGAGCAAGTGCTCTCGATCGAGCTGACGCCCGCCCACCGGCGGCTCTACGACAAGCAGTTGGCCGCCGAGCGCAAGCAGGTTCTCGGGCTGGTCGACGACCTGAAGCGCAACCGGATCACGATCCTCGCCTCACTCACCCGGTTGCGGCAGCTGGCGCTGTCACCCGCGCTGGTGCTGCCCGGCCACGGTGAGGCGTCCGCCAAGATCGACGCGCTGGTCGACCTGGTCACCGAGCTCGCGGCGGAGGGCCATCGTGCGCTGGTGTTCAGCCAGTTCACGACCTACCTGAAGATGGTGCGTGAGCGCCTTACGGACGAGGGCATCGGTACCAGCTACCTGGACGGGCGAACGCGCGACCGCGCGGAGCGGATCGCCGAGTTCCGCGGCGGCACGAATCCGGTGTTTCTGATCAGCCTCAAGGCCGGCGGCTTCGGGCTCACGCTGACCGAGGCCGACTACGTCTTCATCCTCGACCCTTGGTGGAACCCAGCCGCAGAGCTTCAGGCCATCGACCGGACGCACCGGATCGGTCAGGACCAGCCGGTGATGGTCTATCGCCTGGTCAGCGCCGACACGATCGAGGAGAAGGTCGTCGCGCTGCAGGAGCGCAAGCGCGACCTGTTCGCCAAGGTCGTGGGGGAGGCCGGCGACCTGGCCGCCCCGCTGACCGCCGAAGACATCCGCGGCCTGCTCGAACCCTGATCTGGTTCTCCGCGTTCCATGCCCCGCCGATCGGTAGCCCTCCCTATTGAGAGCCACCCCCTCCTCATTGAGAGCCACCGTTTCGGTCGAGGGCCCGTGCCCTCGCGCAGGCGGGTGGCAAGACGGGTGGCCCTCGATGTTGAAGGGTGGCCCTCGGCGTCAGTGGCAGCCAGCCTGCGAAGGCATGTCGGCGTAGCGGTTCTTTCGCGTGGTGCGCCGTCCAAACCCACTTCTGACGGGTTATGACCGACCAAGTGGCGGCCGGGTTTGCATCGACCCACTTCTGACCGGTTATCAGCCCCGAATTGCCTCGCATAACCAGTTCGAATTGGGTTCGTTCACCAGAGTGCTTCGAGAGCGGCTCCATAGCCGGTTGAAAGTGGGTTGAACTCCGCAGTGGGCTGACTCCAGTTCCCGTGGATTGGTCCGGTTAGGGAACAGCCTGACTGCGGCACGCTGGGCCGCGAACGCCAGGTGTGCCGGTTGGGTCATGCTCTCCAACCTCCTCAAGTCAGGAGGGGCTAGCGCCCAGCGCCTCCAGCATCGGCATCAGCTTGGCCTCGGTCTCTGCGTACTCCTCGGCCGGGTCGGACTCGGACACAATGCCGCAGCCGGCATAGATGGTGATCCGGCGCGGATTCTCGGCGTCCAGGAGACCGCAGCGCAGGGCGATCGCGAACTCGCCGTCACCGGACGCATCCAGCCAGCCCACCGGACCGGAGTAGCGGCCGCGATCCAGGTGCTCCAGCTCGGCGATGACCTGCCGCGCCACCGGTGTCGGGGTGCCGCAGACCGCCGCGGACGGGTGCAGCTCGCCGGCCAGCCGCAACGCGCTGACCTCCGGGTGAGCCACCGCGGTCACATCGGACGCCAGGTGCAGCACGTTGGGCAGTTCCAGCACGTAAGGCGCGTCCGGCACATTCATGCCCGAGCAGAAGGGTGCCAGCGCCCGGGCGACCGAATCGACCGCCAGTTCGTGCTCGATCAGGTTCTTGCCCGAGCGCGCCAGCGCGTGGGCCAGCTTGAGGTCCAGTTCCTCGTCGGCCGGTTCCCCTGAGCCTGTCGAAGGGTTCCGGCGGATCGTGCCAGCCAACACGCGCGAGGTCGCAAGACCGTCCTCTCGGCGGATCAGCATCTCTGGCGAGGCCCCAACGAGTCCTTCAATGAAGTACGTCCAGCAGGTCGGGTAGCGGCTCGCGAGTTCGGCTACCAGCCACCGGCCGTCGAGTGGCCCGGACGTCTCCAGCGTGACCCCACGGGCCAGCACCACCTTGTCGATCTCACCGGAGTTGATCCGCCCGACGGCCTGCTCGACGATGTCCTGCCACTGCTCCCGGGTGAGGTTCGTGGCTACCTCGCGGACGTCCTTCGGCGCTGTGGGTGGTGTTTCGCCAAGCCCGACCAGCCGGTGAGCCCGCGTGGCTTCGTCAGGATCACTGGCCGCTTGCGGTCCGATCGTCGTGATCCAGCTGCAACCCTTGCGCCGCCCGATCACGACCTTCGGCACGACCAGCACCGAGCGCTGCGACGTCGTCGCGGCATCGAACACGAAGGACGCGAACGCCACCACGCCGACCGGTCCGCAGGGCAGCGACACCGAGGGCTCGGAGATCCGGGAGACCAGGTCCAGCCACCACTCCTCGGCCTCGGCAAACGTCCCGCCCTCGAAGCGCGCCACCTCGCCGATGCCGATCATCCCGTCGCCGCGACGAAGCCAGGCCAGCCCGCCAGTGGGGAGGTGGGAACCGAGATCGCCGGGGTCTTCGATGGGCTGCGTACTGGCGTGCCACTGCGGCCCCGGCGGGTGCTGAATCACCAAGGCAGGATAGCCGCTGGCCAACCCTTGACCCGACGGTGCGCCAAATGGCTCCCGAGCCGCGTTTTCCCTAGACTGACCCAAGTCCCAGCAGCCACCACGCAGGAGGACCCATGTCTGAGCCGGAGCCGGTTACGGCTGCAGGCTCACCCGTCGAAGCCGACGTCATCGTGGTGGGCGCCGGGCCGGGTGGTTCGACCGCCGCAGCCCACCTCGCCGACCGAGGTCTCGATGTCGTACTGCTGGAGAAGAGCACCTTCCCGCGCGAGAAGGTCTGCGGCGACGGGCTCACCCCGCGAGCGGTCAAGCAGCTGATCAAGCTCGGCATCGACACCAGCGAGGAAGCCGGCTGGGTGCACAACCGCGGCCTTCGGGTCTACGGCGGACGTAGCGAGCCGTTCGAGCTGCCCTGGCCCGACCTCGCGGAGTTCCCGCCCTACGGCCTCGTCCGCGCTCGTGCGACCTTCGACAAGATCCTCGCCGACCGCGCGGTGGCCGGCGGTGCCCGGCTCTACGAGCAGACCAACGTCACCGCGCCGATCGTGAACGAGCGCACCGACCGCATCGTCGGTGTCCAGAGCAAGGACGGACGCACTTTCCGCGCCCCCGTCGTGGTCGCCGCGGACGGCAACTCCGCGCGCCTCGCCCTGGGCATGGGCCTGGCCAAGCGCACTGACCGGCCGATGGGGGTGGCCGTCCGCGCCTACTTCAACTCACCGCGTACCAACGACGACTACATGGAGTCGTGGCTGGAACTCTGGGACGGCAAACCCGGCGAATCGAGTCTGCTGCCCGGCTACGGCTGGGTCTTCGGCATGGGGGACGGGACGGTGAACGTCGGCCTCGGCACGGTCAGCTCCTCCTCCGAGCCGGCCAAGATGAATTACCGGGAGATGTTCGGCAAGTGGTTGGCGAACACGCCGCCGGAGTGGGGCTTCACTCCGGAGAACCAGGTCGGCCCCACGCTTGGCGCCGCCCTGCCGATGAGCTTCAACCGTCAGCCGGCCTACACCCGCGGCATGCTGCTGGTCGGCGACGCCGGCGGCATGGTCTCCCCGTTCAACGGCGAGGGCATCTCGTACGCGATGGAGGCCGCCGAAATGGCGGCGGACGCGATCGCCGACGCCAAGTTCCGTGGTTTCGGAACCCCGAGCGCCGAGACCGCGCTGCGCGGCTACCCGTCCCGGCTGAAGGCGGAGTGGGGTGGGTACTTCCGCCTCGGGCAGGTCTTCGTCTCGCTGATCGAACACCCGCAGGTGATGCACCTGTGCACGCGGTACGGCCTGCCTCGGCCAACGCTGATGCGCTTCACGATGAAACTGCTCGCGCACCTGTACGACACCGCCGATGGTGATTGGATGGACAAAGTCATCCGAGCCCTCGCAAAGGTGGCACCCTCAGCATGACAAATAATCCGCACGGTTGGCCGCAGAAGGGAACCAGATCCTGATGAGCCCCTACATTCCGCTGCTGGGCATCATGGCGCTGGCCGCGGGCTTCCTGGCGATCTCGCTGCTGCTGAGCGCCTACCTCGGCCCACGCCGCTACAACAAGATCAAGTACAGCTCGTACGAGTGCGGCATCGAACCCACTCCGCAGCCGGTGGGCGGCGGCCGGTTCCCGATCAAGTACTACATCATCGCGATGCTCTTCATCGTGTTTGACATCGAGACCATCTTCCTTTACCCGTGGGCGGTCACCTTCAAGCAACTGGGCCTGTTCGCCCTGGTCGAGATGGTGCTGTTCATGGCGACCGTGTTCGTCGCGTACGCCTACGTCTGGCGTCGTGGCGGCTTGGAATGGGACTGAGAAGGCGTAGGGGCCGATATGGGTATTGAGGACAAGATCCCCCAGGGCGTGGTGCTCACCACCGTCGAGGGCGTGTTCGGGTGGATGCGGCAGGCGTCGTTCTGGCCCGCGACCTTCGGCCTTGCCTGTTGCGCCATCGAGATGATGGCCTACGGCACGCCGCGGTTCGACGCCGGCCGCTGGGGCCAGGAGGTTTTCCGGGCTTCACCGCGCCAGGCCGACCTGATGATCATCTCGGGCCGGATCAGCCAGAAGATGGCGCCGGTGCTGCGGCAGGTCTACGACCAGATGCCGAACCCGAAGTGGGTGATGGCGATGGGGGTCTGCGCGTCCAGCGGCGGCATGTTCAACAACTACGCCATCGTCCAGGGCGGCGACCACCTGGTGCCGGTCGACATCTACGTGCCCGGCTGCCCGCCGCGTCCCGACATGCTGATCGACGCGATGTGGAAGCTCCGCAAGGACATCGTGGCCAAGCGCCCGATCGGCCAGAACGAACTGGACGCGTTCGACGCCGCTGAAACCGAGGCGATGAACGCCCTTGCGACCCACGAGATGAAGGGGCTCATGCGATGAGTGATCCCAAGCTCCCGGGCGAAGAGAAGACGATCAGTGAACCCGTCAAGGACGCGGAGTCCGCGCCCAAGGCCGGTGTCGAGCGCGAGGACGCGCAGCCCGATCCCGAGCTGAGCCTGGTCGTCCCGCCCGAGGCCAAGCCGATCGCGGTGAAGAAGGGCATGTGGGGTGAGGGTTCCGGCGACACCTCCGGCTACGGCCGGATCGTCCGCACCGTCGACTGGCCGGCCGCCGGCCTGCCGCCCTACGGCTCCTGGTACGACGGCGTCCATGACCGCCTGGCCGCCCTGGTCGCCGACCCGTTCATCAAGGTCGTGCTCGACCGCGGAGAACTCACCTTCCACATCCCGCGCGAGAAAGTCGTAGAGGTCATGCAGGCCCTCCGCGACGACGCGCTGTTGCGTTTCGAGTTCTGCGCCTCGGTCTCGGGCGTGCACTATCCGGACGCCGCGGACGAGGAACTGCACGTCGTCTACCACCTGCAATCCATGACCCACAACCGGCGCCTGCGCGTCGAGACGTCCGCCCCGGACGCCGACCCACACGTGCCCAGCGTCGTCGGCGTCTACCCGACGGCCGACTGGCACGAGCGCGAGGCCTGGGACATGTTCGGCATCATCTTCGACGGCCACCCGCACCTGACCCGCATCCTGATGCCGGACGACTGGGTAGGCCACCCGCAACGCAAGGACTACCCGCTCGGCGGCATCCCGATCGAATACAAGGGCACGACCGTTCCGCCGGTCGACCAGCGCAGGAGCTACTCATGAGCGCCCAGCACACCGACTACTACGCCGCCCCCGGCGAAACCGCCGAGGGCACGGTCTACACCGCGATGGGCGGCGGCGACTGGGCCGACATCGCCAGCGAGCAGGCCGAGCGGGGCGACGAGACCCTGGTCATCAACATGGGTCCCCAGCACCCGTCCACGCACGGCGTGCTGCGGCTGATGGTGGAGTGCGACGGCGAGACCGTGGAGAGCATCCGTCCCGGGATCGGCTTCCTGCACACCGGTATCGAGAAGAACATGGAGTACCGCTCCTGGACGCAGGGCACCACGTTCGTCACCC
>DAORUI010000075.1:0-14899 GCA_035433085.1 Propionicimonas sp.
TCGGTGGCCTCGCCGTACCGCGAGACCGAGGCGATGGCCGACGGCTCGGACGCGATCGCCGACTGGCCGCTGCTGAACGCCCTGCTCAACACGGCATCGGGGGCCACCTGGGTGTCGATCCACCACGGTGGCGGCGTGGGCATCGGGCGCTCGATCCACTCCGGCCAGGTGGTGGTCGCGGACGGTACGGCCCTCGCGGCACAGAAGATCGCCCGCGTGCTGACCAACGACCCGGGCACCGGCGTGATGCGGCACGTGGACGCCGGGTACGAGCGCGCCCGCGAGGTCGCCCTTGAGCGCGGCGTCCGGATTCCGATGCTGTGATGGGCGCCAACGAACTCCTGGCCGACCTGGCCGGCGTCGGACGGAGCCCCAATGGCGGCTACACCCGACTGTCCTGGGACCCGGCCACCATGGAACTGCGTGAATGGTTCGTGGCCCAGGCCGAGGCCCTCGGTCTGGCCGTGACCGAGGACGGCAACGGCAACCAGCTCGCTTGGTGGGGGTCGGGCCCCGATGCGCTGCTGCTGGGCTCGCACCTCGATTCGGTGCCCTCGGGCGGGCCCCTGGACGGGCCGCTCGGCGTGACGTCCGCCTTCGCTGCCATCGCTGCACTCCGGGGCAGCGGCTGGCGACCGGGGCGTCCGATAGCGGTGGCGAACTTCACTGACGAGGAGGGCGGACGCTTCGGTGTCGCCTGCCTCGGCTCGCGGCTCGCCACGGGTGCGATCGCCCCAGAGACCGCGCTCGGCCTGCGGGACGCTGATGGTTACTCCCTCGCCGAGGTCATGAGCGCACGGGGTCACGACCCACACCTTGCCGGGCCGGTGGGATGGCTTGCCGACTGTCAGTATTACATTGAACTACACGTGGAACAGGGTCGCTGGCTCGGCCCAGCCGGTGCGGCAGTAGGCGTCGCTTCCGCGATCTGGCCCCACGGCCGCTACCGACTGGACTTCTGCGGCCAGGGCAACCACGCCGGTGCCACGGCGATGGCCGACCGGCACGACCCCATGCTGGCCTACGCCGCGACCATGCTGGCCGCGCGCGAACTGGCCACGGTCAGCGGCCAGCGGGCGACCCTGGGACGCGTGCAGGTCGAACCCAACAGCACCAACTCGATCCCGTCGCGGGTCACCGCCTGGCTGGACGCGCGTGCGTCCGCCGAACCGGAACTGGAGTCATTGGTGGCCGGCATCATCGTCCGTGCCGAGGCCGCTGCAACAGCCGAAGGCGCGACCGTCGAGGTGCGCGCCGAGTCAGTCACAGGTGCGGTTGAGTTCGACCTCGAGTTGCGGCACCGGCTCGCGCAACTGCTCGATGCTCCGGTGCTGCCGACCGGTGCCGGCCACGACGCCGGCATCCTGGCTGCGAAGCTGCCCACGGCGATGCTGTTCGTGCGCAACCCGACCGGGGTCTCGCACGCGCCGGAAGAGCACGCAGCGCCAGAGGACATCGACGCCGGCGTGGCGGCGCTCACCCGGGTCGTGCAGGAGGTGGCCGGATGAATGAGTCGCCCTGGCCGGCCGAAAGAATGCACGGTGGATACGTTCCGAGCCCCGAATCCGGGCCCGTTGGCCCATCGACAGTGCACATCGTCACGCGCGTCGGACCGCAGTGATGAGCGGCGCCACCTACCCGGCGTTCGCGAACTGCCATTCCCACGCCTTTCATCGCGCGCTGCGCGGGCGCGCTGGAGGCAGCGACTTCTGGGGCTGGCGCGAGGGCATGTACCGCGTCGCCCAGGTGCTCGACCCGGACCTCTACTTCCGGCTCGCCCGGGCCACCTACGCCGAGATGGCGTTGACGGGCATCGGAGCCGTGGGCGAGTTCCACTACCTTCACCATGATCGCGGCGGCGTGCCCTACGCCGAGCCGAACGCCATGGCCGAGGCCGTGATCGCGGCCGCCTGGGAGGTCGGCCTGCGTATCTGCCTGCTCGACACCTGCTACCTGCGCGCAGGTTTCGACGGCGAGGAGCCAGCGCCCGCCCAACTTCGCTTCGTGCACCCGGACGCCGAGGCCTGGGCGATCGGCGCCGCCGAACTCGCCGCCCGCCACGCGGACAACCCCGCGGTCGTGATCGGGGCGGCCATCCACTCCGTGCGTGCAGTTGACGAGGCGTCGCTGTCGACGGTCGCGTCCGCTCTGCCGGAGGCTCCGCTACACGTGCATGTCTCCGAGCAGCCCGCCGAGAACGCCGCCTGCCTGGCCGCGACCGGACGCACCCCCGTCCAGCTCCTGGCGGACGCCGGGGTGTGGTCGCCGCGCACCACCGCTGTCCACGCGACCCACCTCAGCGACGAGGACGTCCGGACGCTCGGCAACTCGGGCGGGTACGTCTGCTTCTGCCCCACCACGGAGGCCGAGTTGGCCGACGGCATCGGTCCCAGCCTCGCGCTACGGACGGCCGGTGCGCGGCTCACGCTCGGCTCGGATTCCAACACCGTGATCGACATGTTCGCCGAAGCTCGAGGGCTGGCCATGCACGAACGGCTGGGCAGCGGCGTCCGGGA
This sequence comes from Propionicimonas sp., assembly GCA_035433085.1. Classification (GTDB taxonomy): domain Bacteria; phylum Actinomycetota; class Actinomycetes; order Propionibacteriales; family Propionibacteriaceae; genus Propionicimonas. The sequence continues at coordinate 2,517 of DAORUI010000075.1, forward strand.
CGGCTGGTCGGCCGAGGCGCTCTGGCAGGCGGCGACCAGCGACGGGGCGGCCTCCCTCGGCTTCGGCGGCCTGGGCGGCTTCGAACTCAGCCGATCCGTGCGCACCGCAGGAGCGGACGAGCCGCTGTGGGCCGCGTCCGCCGCCGACGTGGTGCCGCCCGGCGGACTCGATCCCGACTGGGTGCGTGCCGAACTGGAAGCGGCCATCGCCGAGGTCTGGGGACGCCTGTGAACAGCCTCGCGATCCGCAACATCGGCGAACTGGTGACCTGGGCCGACGACCAGCCGATCCGGCGCGACGCGGGGTTGGTGGTCGAAGACGGACGAGTGGCCTGGGTCGGTGCGTCCGCCGACACCCCGGCCGCCGACGAGTCTGAGGACGCAGAAGGCACGGCGGTGATCCCCGGGTTCGTGGACTCCCACACCCACCTGGTGTTCGCCGGCGACCGTTCCGAGGAGTTCGCCGCGCGGATGGCCGGACGCCCCTACGGGGCCGGAGGCATCCGCACAACCGTGGCCGCGACCCGATCTACGTCCGCGGCCGAACTGGAGGCGCTCGCCCGGCGGCGCATGGCCGAACTGCGTCGCCAGGGCACCACGACGGTGGAGATCAAGAGCGGGTACGGCCTCGACGTGGCCACCGAGGCCCGGCTCCTGCGGATCGCGTCCGGACTCACCGATGAGACCACCTACCTCGGCGCACACGTGGTGCCCGAAGGCTGGACGGCCGACGCCTACGTCGCGCTCGTCACGGGAGAGATGCTGGAAGCCTGCGCGCCGCATGCGCGCTGGGTGGACGTGTTCTGCGAGCGCGGCGCGTTCGATGTCGACCAGTCGCGGACGGTCCTCCGGGCAGGCGTGGACGCCGGACTGCTGCCCCGCGTCCACGCGAATCAACTGGGGTTCGGCCCCGGCGTTCAGCTGGCCTGCGAGGTGGGTGCCGCGGCTGCCGACCACTGCACGTACCTGAGCGACCCTGACGTGTCGGCCCTGGCCGAGGCCGGGGTGGTCGCGGGGCTATTGCCCGGTGTCGAGTTCTCCACCCGCCACCCCTACCCTGACGCCCGGCGCCTGCTGGCCGCCGGGGTTCGGGTCGCGATCGCCACCGACTGCAACCCCGGCACGTCGTACACCTCATCCATGCCGTTCTGCCTCGCGCTCGCCGTTCGGGAAATGGGGCTCACCCCGACCGAGGCGCTGCACGCGGCCACCCAGGGTGGCGCGTGGTCACTGCGACGAGAGGACGTTGGCCACCTGCGGGTTGGCGCGCGGGCCAATCTGGCGTTCCTGGACGCACCGAGCCATGTGCACCTCGCCTACCGCCCCGGCGTGCCGCTGGTGCGACGGGTGCTGGTGGGCGCGCACCTGACCGCTCATAGGGACTGCCGCGAGAACTCAGAGGGCAACCCTTCGTGACGGCTCGCTCGTCCCTCGCGAGCCTCCTCAGGGAGCGGTAGCCCACCCCGCCTCAGGATTCGCGGACTCCGGGCTCAACGAACGGGGGCTTGACCACCTCGAAGGGCTCCCGTCGCTCGCGGACGATCACGTCCACCTGGTCGCCGAGCGACACTGAGCGGTCGAGCAGTGCCAGCGCAATGCCGGCCCCGAGAGTCGGCGAGAACGTGCCCGAGGTAACCTCACCGACGCGGGTCCCGTCCGCTTGCACCGGCATGTGCGGACGCGGGATGCCGCGTCCCAGCGCTTTGAGTCCACGCAGGAGGGGGCCCGACTTGGCCTCGCGCTGCGCGCGCAAGGCGTCCGCACCCCAGAACGCCGGTTTGGTCCAGCCGACCGCCCAGTTCAGGTTCGCCATCACCGGCGAGATCTCGGGGCTGAGGTCGTGGCCGTGCAGCGGGTAGCCCATCTCGGTGCGCAGGGTGTCCCGTGCGCCGAGGCCGCACGGGAGGATGTCGTACTCGCGTCCGGAGGCAAGTACCGCGTCCCAGACACCGACGGCGGCCGCAGCCGGGACGATCAGTTCGTAGCCGCGCTCGCCGGTGTACCCGGTGCGACAAACGATGAGGTCGACCCCGCCGTACCCGGCGGTGACGAAGCTGAGGTAGTCGTGCCCGACCGGCAGCCCGAGTGCGGCCAGGGTCTCGTCCGAGTTGGTGCCCTGCACTGCGATCACGGCGTGGTCGCGATGCTCGTTGCGCACCTCGATCCCCTCCGGCGCCGCTGCGACGAGCAAGCCGGCGACCTCGGTGGTGTTCGCGGCGTTGGGCACGAGGAAGACCTCGTCCGGCGAGATCAGGTAGGTGAAGATGTCGTCGACAGTCCCGCCGGAGGCGTTGCAGGCCAGCGTGTACTGCGCCTGGCCAGGCTGGATGCGAGACAGATCGTTGGTCAGGCAGCTGTTCACGAAGTCGGCAGCGCCCACGCCGAGGACGCGCACCTTGCCCAGGTGGCTGACGTCGAACACCCCCACCGCACCACGCACCGCCCGGTGTTCGGCGACCACGCCGGAGTACTGCAGCGGCATCAGCCAGCCACCGAACTCCGAGAATTTGGCACCGAGCGCCTCATGGCGATCGTGCAGCGGGGACTTGAGCGGTTCAGTCATCGGTGGCCTCCTCAGCGTCAGGGTAGTCACATGCAGGCGCGAAGGATGCCGGCAAGGTCAGTCGGCGTCACCCGAACCGGGTTGCCCTTGGTGCTGGACGCGTTGGCGGCGGCCCGGGAGACCTCATCGATGCCTTCCTCGGTGAGGCCCAGCTCGGCCAGCCCGCGTACGCCCAGATCGGCGGCAGTCTCAGCGAACCACTCGGTGAAAGCGGACGGTTCCCGTTGGCCGGTGAGGAGTTCGCCCACCTCGGCGTAGCGGTCGATCACCGCGTTGTTGCCGGACACGCCCAGAGCGGTGAGATTGTGCTCGCTGACCGCCACCATCACGGCTGCGGTGATCGCTCCGTGCGGCGCACCCAGGTAGCCCCCCAACGGGCCGGCCAACCCGTGGGCAGCACCGAGCTTGCCATTGGCCAGCGCAAGTCCGGACAGCAGAGCGCACAGGCTCACGTCGGTGCGGGCGTCGAGGTCCTCGGGGTGGTGGTAGGCCCGGCGCAGCCCGGACGCTGCCCGCCGGATGCCTTCGCGGCAGAACCCGTCGGTGAGCGGGGTGGCGAAGGGCGAGACGAACGGCTCGATGCACTGCACCAGCGCGTCGAGCCCGGCGTGCGCGGTGGTGCCGGGCGGACAGGTGAGGGTCAGTCCGGGGTCGACGATCGCCACCCTCGGCAGCATGGACGCTGACCGCAGACTTACTTTGACCCGGTGCTCGGTCGAGGTGACGACGCCATTGGCGGTGACCTCAGAACCAGTGCCCGCCGTGGTCGGCAGGGCCACCACCGGCAACGACGCAACGCTCAGCGGACGCCCGTCGCCGACGACCTCGGCGTAATCGAGGGGGTCGCCGCCATTGGTGGCCAGCGCGGCGATGACCTTCGCTGCGTCCAACACGGCGCCGCCGCCGACACCGATGACGACGTCCGCGCCGTGCTCGCGAGCAGCCGCGGCGCCGGCGCGCACCACCTCCATGGTCGGCTCACCCGCGATCGCGAACGTGGCGTAATCAGCGAGCGACTCGTAGACCGAGAGGTGGCGGGACGCGTCCGAGCCGGTGCAGATGAAGGGACGCTTGCCGAGGTCGGCAACCGCCTCCGCGAGTTCGGCGCTACGGCCGGCGCCGAAGGCGATCCGTCCGGCGGTGGCGAAGTTGAAGGAGAGCACGAGCCCATCCTGCCGCAAGGCGGCTGTATGAACTCGTATGAACCCTGTGGAATGGTCCGGCTGACGCGCGAACTTCGTGAAGGCTGCCGCCAAGGACTACCAGGGGGGAACCATGCGAAGACTGCTCGCCACAATCATGTCTGTGCTGCTGGCTGCGGCAATGCTGCTAGCCGCGCCAGACACTGCCGAAGCCGCGAAGAAGAAGTTCAAGGTCTCGATCGCTGCCAGCGTCTCGAGCATCACCGTGGGCGAGCACTTCACCATCAGCGGACGGATCACGCCCGCGGTGGCCGGCAAAGCGGTCACCATCAAGAAGAAGGTGGGGAGCGGGAAGTGGTACGGCAGTACCAAGGTCTACACCGCAGCCGACGGTAGCTACTCCTTCGATGCCGCCCCGCCCCAGCTCGGCAAGATCTACTACCGCACCTACACCGCCAAGAAGGGTAAGTACAAGGCCGCCTACTCCAGAACCATCAGCATCATGGTGAAAGCCGCCCCCAAGCCGGTGCAGCAGGCGGCTTCGGTGACCATCACCGGTACCGGCGCGACGAACATCACCGCGGGCGACAGCTACGTCGTCAAAGGCACCGCTTCGGCGAACCTCGTAGGCAAGACCGTGGTGCTGGCTACGCAGGACACCTCCGGCTGGTCCGACCTGACTTCGGCGACCGTGGCCGCTGACTCGACCTTCGCGCTCTCCGCACCGGCGACTTCGGCAGGCGCCGGTCGAGCCCTGAAGGTTTACGCGCCTGCGACCAGCACCACTCTCTTCGCAGAGAGCAGCACCGCGACGTTCAACGTGTATGGCTGGTACTACCTGACCGAGCGGACAGAGTACGAAGGCGACTACAGCGAGGGTGGCGCGACCATCAACGCCATCTACTACGCGAAGTCGGTCTACGAGTCTCCCTACTACTACAACACGCCTTACAGCGTTCAGTTCGATCTGTCGCGGAAGTGCACCACCTTCGCGGCGACCATCGGTTGGGCCGACACGGCTAAGGCAACCAGTTCGGGGAGCTTCGCGGTCTACAAGGATTCCGTCCTGATCCAGTCCTACCCAGGCACGAAGTTCGGCACCGGGACACCGATCAGCCTGGGCATTAACGGCGCGCTGAGGTTGAAGCTCGAAGTGCAAGCGACGGCCGGCTCTGGCTACATGGTCTTCGGAGACGCCAAGATCCTCTGCGCTTTCTGATCCCACAACCGCGAAGGTGGGCCGAAATTGGTTGGTGCGCCACCATTTCGGTCCACCTTGCCTGGATCGCGCGAATCCGGACGGGAAAGGTCGCGGGAAGCGACGGCGCGGAACCAGCCACGTCCGGCAATCCGGTCAATCGGGACTAGCCTTGGGTGAGCGCCTGTTTGGGCCCAAAGGAGAGGATCTACACCGTGTTGACGAACACTCTGCCCGCGATCAGCTTGTCCGCGACGGTTGGCAAGGATCCCGGGGTTCTCGTGGTCGGGTTGGCGGAGACCTCAGACGGCGATCTGCTCGTCGGGCTTCCCGATGAGGTCGCGAAGTCGTTCACCAAAGCCCTCGGCGCGGATGTCGCGACCGTGGCCAAGCAGCTCGGCGCGGTTACCAAGACGGGCAAGACCGTCCTGCTTCCCGGAGCCGGCGGCCTGAAGCTCGTCGTGGTCGGCGTCGGTCCGATCGACGTCACGCCCGAGCAGGTACGCCGGGCCGCGGGCGCTGCCGTCCGCCTCGTCGCCGGGTTGCCCTCGGACGCCCCGAAGTCGGTCACCATCAGCCTGGAGACGTCCGAGCCACAGGTGATCAAGGGCGCGGCCGAGGGCGCACTGCTCGGCGCCTACAGCTACCGTCCGGTGTCGCCGAGCGTGCCCGGCATCGGCGAGATCGTGCTGGTCTCGGCCAAGCCGCGGACCGAGAGCAAGCAGGCTGTCGAACTGGCCGCGGTCACCGCCGGCGCGGTCGTACTGGCCCGCGACTGGGTGAACGCACCCGCCAACGACCTCTACCCCGAATCGTTCGCGGAAGCTGCCAAGGCGGTTGCTCGCAACGCCAAGATCGGCGTCGAGGTTTGGGACGACAAGGCACTCGAGCGTGAAGGCTTCGGCGGCCTGATGGCGGTCGGCGGCGGCTCTCACCGTTTGCCCCGCCTGGTCAAGGTCTCCTACGCCCCACGCGGTGCGAAGTTCCACCTGGCGCTGGTCGGCAAGGGCATCACCTTCGACACCGGCGGCGTCAACCTCAAGCCGGCGGACGGCATGTACACCATGAAGTCCGACATGGCCGGGGCCGCCTCGGTGCTCGCCGCGGTCTCGGCGATCGCCCAGCTGGGCCTGAAGATCCGGGTCACCGCCTGGGCCGCCATGGCCGAGAACATGCCTTCCGGCGCCGCCTACCGCCCCTCCGACGTGCTCACCATCTACGGCGGCAAGACCGTCGAGAACGGCAACTCCGACGCTGAGGGCCGTCTGGTGATGGCCGACGCCCTGGTGAAAGCCTGCGAGGAACACCCAAATCTCGTGGTGGACGTCGCCACCCTCACCGGTGCCTGCATCGTCGCGCTCGGTGAGCGCGTGGCCGGCCTGATGGCCCGCGACGACCAGACCGCAGACCTGGTGCTGGACGCGGCCGAGGCCGCCGGTGAGCAGTTCTGGCAGTTGCCGATCCCCGAGGACGCCCGGCCCAAGCTGGAGTCGAAGGTCGCCGACCTGAGATCGACCGGCGACCGTCCCGGCGGCGCCCTCACCGCGGCCGCTTTCCTCTCCGAGTTCGTCCCTGCCGAGATCCCGTGGGCGCACCTCGACATCGCCGGCCCCTCGTTCAACAACGGCGCCGCCTACGACTACACGCCCGCCGACGCCACCGGAATGAGCGTCCGCACCCTGGTGGCCCTCGCACACGTGCTGGCGAACTGAGGATGGAGTTCAACTACGACCTCGTGGTCGTCGGTGCCGGCGCCGCCGGGCTGCTGGCGGCCGTCGCCGCCCGTCGCCTCGGCCAGACCGTCCTGGTGGTCGAAGCCGACCGACTGGTCGGTGGTAGCACTGCTCTGACCGACGGACGGCTCTGGCTGCCCGGCCACCACCTCGGGGCGAAATCAGCGCAGGATTCGCCCGAGGACGCGACGGCCTACCTCGCCGGGCTCCTGGGCGAACCAACTCCTGCCTCCAGCCTGGAACGGCGCGCGGCCTATGTCAGCGCCGCCGGCCACCTGGTCCGATGGCTGACCTCCTCGAAGATCCCGCTGAACCCCGTCCGCTCGCTGGGCGACTACCACCCCGAGCTGCCCGGCGCGAAGATGCAGGGACGCGTGCTGCAGACCCAGCCGATGGATCGAAAGGCGCTGGGCGAATGGGAGGACAAGCTGCGCCCCGAGCCCGAGTCCGGCAGCGGCCCGCTGGCGCGGTTCCTGCCGAAACGACGGATCACCGAGTCGACCGGCGAATCGCTCGTCGCCCAGCTGCTGCTGCGCGCGACGGCCAACGGCGTCGACATCTGGCTCGAGTCCCCGCTGGTAGAACTCGTCAGCACCGACGATCGGATCAGTGGGGTCGTCGTGCGCCGGGACGGCGCGGACGTCACGGTGAGTGCCGAGATGGTCCTGCTGGCAAGCGGTGGCTTCGAGCGCAGCCAGGAGTTGCGCGAGGAGTACCTGCCGCTGCCCACGCAGACCGATTGGTCGACCAGCGTCGCCACGAACACGGGCTTGGCCCTACAGCGAGCAATGGCCCACGGTGCCGCGACGGCAGACCTCGACGCTGCCTGGTGGCGTCCGGTGATGGTGGCCGACGGCGTGTCGTACCCGCTGGATGGTGCCCGGGAGAGGGCACATTCCCTGATCGTGGATTCGGTGGGTGACCGGTTCTTCGACGAGTGCACCATCGACGACTCGGTCGGCCGCGCCGTCTACGACCGGGGCTACGGCGTGCGCGCGGTGCCGTCCTTCCTGGTCATGGACAACCGGCATCGCCAGCACGTGCCGCTCGGTCCGTGGCCGGCGAACAACACCCCGCGCAAGGCGATCGAGTCCGGCGACATCGTGCGAGCGAGCACGCTCAACGACCTGGCCCAGTCGCTGGGCATCGACCGCGCCGGCCTCCTGGGCAGCGTGGTGCGGTTCAACGGTTTCGCAGCCAAGGGCAAGGACCTCGACTTCGGACGCGGTGAGTCGTCGGTAACCCGCGAGGGCGGCAAGCGGCGCAACCCGAGCCTCGGAAAGTTGGACAAGGGGCCGTTCTGGGCGGTGAAGGTCTACCCCGGGGACGCCGGCACCAAGGGCGGACTGCTCACGGACGCCGACTCACGCGTACATCGTGGCGACGGCACTGCGATCGAAGGCCTCTACGCCTGCGGCGGCGTGGCTGCGTCCATCTTCAAGCGGACCTCGCCCGGCCCGGGTGCCGCCCTGGGCGAGTCGTTGATACAGGCGTTCCTGGCGGTCACTGCGGGCTCACGCTCGGCCGAAAGCATCGACTGAGCTTCGGCCAACCCAGTTTTGACCGGTTATGCGACCCGCTCGGCGGTCCCGAACTGGATCAACCCAAAAACAACTGGTTCTCAGGCCCGAAATCCGCCTGGTAACCAGTTGTTCTTGGGTTGATCTCGCCACCGGCTACTTGGCCACCCGCAAAACCGGTTGAACTCGGGTTGAACCCCCGTGGGCGGACCGCTGATCGCCGGACCGAGCCGCATCGGCTCCGGGACTCAGCCTCCGGAACGGCGCCGGGCGTTGTAGTCGCGCATGCGCTGCGGGTAGCCGACCACACCTGCGTCGTAGGCAGGCAGCTTGTGGTTGGACGCGAAACCGCGTGCCCAGTCGACATCGAGGACGCTGCGCCGCGTCCACTCACCGTCGTGCGCGATCAGCAACAACGTTGCCCTGGTCACCGTGGTGGGCTGCTCGATGAAAGCTTCGACTCCACGACGGCTGGCAAGGAATTGCTCAAGGTGGTCGATGGTCGCCGCGTCCATCCCGCCGCGCCCCGCAGTGCCGGCCTTGCGCCGCTTTCGTGAGAACCAAGCCACGGCGCCCATTATGGCGCCATGATTCGGGGCTAGTCTGAACCCTGAACCGATCAGATCGCGAAGGAGCCAAGCAATATGTCCACTCCCGTCCAGCTGCCGGCACTTGGGGAGAGCGTCACCGAAGGCACAGTCTCTCGCTGGCTCAAGCGTGTTGGTGATCGCGTCGAGGTGGACGAGCCGCTGGTCGAGGTCTCCACCGACAAGGTCGACACCGAAATCCCTTCGCCGGTCGCCGGCGTACTGCTGGAGATCCTGGTTCCCGAGGACGGTGTGGCCGCGGTCGGTGCGGTGCTCGCCCAGATCGGTGAGCCGAACGAGGCCGGGGGGGCCGCTGAGGCTGCGCCGGCAGCGCCTGATGTGGTTGAGACCGCTCCTGCTGCGGCCGCGGCTGTCGAGGCGGTTGTTCCGGACGAGCCCGCTCCGGTGCCCGCCGCTCCTGCTCCGGCTCCCGTCGCCCCGGAGCCTGCCGCTCCCGTCGCCGAACCGGTCGCTGCGGTCGCCCCGGCACCTGCTGCGGGCGGTACCGAGGTGCTGCTCCCGCAGCTCGGCGAGTCGGTCACCGAGGGGACGATCTCGCGCTGGTTGAAGAAGGTCGGTGACCCTGTCGAGGCGGACGAACCCTTGGTCGAGGTCTCCACAGACAAGGTCGACACCGAGATCCCATCACCGGCTTCGGGAGTGGTTCTGGAGATCCGAGTGGCCGAGGACGCCGTCGCGCCCGTCGGCTCGGTGCTGGCGGTCATCGGTGCCGCCGGTGCGGCGCCTGTGTCTGCTCCGGCCCCGGTAGTTCCTGCTCCGGTCACGGCTGAACCCGCGCCGGTCGCCGCGCCTGCCCCGGTACCGGCCCTGGCCCCGGTACCCGCTCCGGCCCCGGTACCCGCTCCCGTGCCGGCGGTGGCCGCTCCAGCGCCAGCCCCCGCGGCTGTCCCGGAGCCCTCGCCCGCTGAGCCCGCTGCTCGCCGGGCAGTCGCCGATGCGCCCGAGGCGCCCTATGTCACGCCGCTGGTGCGGAAGATGGCCGATGCCAACGATGTCGACCTGAACGCCATCTCCGGCACCGGCGTCGGCGGACGCATCCGCAAGCAGGACGTCCTCGCCGCCGCAGAGGCCAAGAAGGCCGAGGAAGCCGCCAAGGCGGCTGTCGCAGCCGTCCCGGCGCCCGCACCTACCCCCGCGGCCACCGCCCCCGTGCCCAGTCCTGGCCCGGCACCGGCTGCGCCGGCAAGTCCCGCCCCGTCCGCGGCAGCTTCCGCGACGAGCGCGGACGGCAGCCTGCGCGGAACCACTGCGAAGATGAGCCGCTTGCGTGCGACTATCGCCAAGCGCATGGTCGAGTCGCTGCAGGTCTCGGCACAACTCACCGCGACCGTCGAGGTCGACCTGACTGCGGTGTCCAAGCTGCGCGCCAAGGTGAAGGACGACTTCAAGGCCCGCGAGGGCGTGGGCCTGAGCTACCTGCCGTTCATCGCGAAGGCCGCGGCCGAGGCGCTGAAGCAGTTCCCCGTCGTCAACGCGACCATCGACACCGAAGCCGGCACGATCAGCTATGCCCACGCCGAGCACCTGGGCATCGCGGTCGACACCGAGAAGGGCCTGCTCGTCCCGGTGATCAAGGACGCCGGCGACCTCAACGTCACCGGACTGGCCAAGAAGATCGCCGATCTGGCTGCCCGTACCCGCGCCAGCAAGGTCACCCCGGACGAACTGACCGGTGGCACCTTCACGATCACCAACTACGGCTCGGCGGGCACCCTGTTCGACACCCCGATCATCAACCAGCCGCAGGTCGCGATCCTCGGCACCGGCGCGCTGGTGAAGCGTCCGATGGTGGTCAAGGACCCGAACCTCGGCGAGATCATCGCGGTGCGCGACATGATGTACCTCTCGCTCAGCTACGACCACCGCCTGGTGGACGGCGCCGAGGCCGCCCGCTTCCTCAGCTTTGTGAAGGCACGGCTCGAAGAGGGCGCATTCGGGGGTGAGCTCGGCCAGTGAGGGATCAGGTGCCCGACCGGACCCCGGTCGGGTTCCGCTACCTCGGCATCGTCGACGACCCGGCGACGCTGACCGACTACCACGAGGCCTGGGCGTTGCAGCGCGAAGTGCACGCCCAGGTGTCCGAGGGTTCTCTCGGCCCGCAAGTTCTCTACGTAGAACATCCCCCGGTGTACACCGCAGGACGCCGCACCGAGCCGCACGAACGTCCGCTCGACGGCACCCCAGTGGTGGACGTGGATCGCGGCGGCAAGATCACCTACCACGGGCCCGGACAGCTGGTCGGCTACCCGATCGTCTTCCTACCGCGCGGCGTCGGCGTGGTCGACTACGTCCGGCGCATCGAGGAGGCGCTGATCCGGCTCTTGGCCGGCTACGGCATCGACACCGGACGGGTGCCCGGGCGAACCGGGGTGTGGCTCGCGGCGGGCGGCGCCAAACCCGAGCGGAAGATCGCGGCCATCGGGATCCGGGTGTCGCGGCAGACCACCATGCACGGCTTCGCCCTGAACGTGACCTCCGACCTGACCGACTTCGGACGGATCGTGCCGTGCGGCATTTCGGACGCAGGCGTGACGTCGTTGGCGGACGAGCTGTCCGGACCGGCGCCGACCCTGGCCGAGGTGGGTCGAGCCCTCGAACCCCACCTGGTCGAGATGCTTCGTTTCGAACCTTTCGCATCGAGCCCTGATCTGAAGCGCCCAGCAATCCCGACAACCGCAGTCCGCTACGGTCTCAGCGTCTGATCGCTGCCAACTGGCGCTCTGAGAACCGGCTGGGACTCGCGCACCTCGTGGTGCCCTCACACCGACAGCAGCCTTTCGCCCGATGTTCGGGTTACGAAGCCCCAGGCTGGCCTCGTTGGCAGTGATTCGCGCGAGAAGGGGCATACCAGCCCGGAAAAGGGCCACACAACCCCCCTATCGGGCGAACCGGCCTGCGGCCAGCGCCGCAACCCCCGTCGTATCCCGACTATTGGGCGAACGGGGTTCCAGCTCGTCTCCAGCCGTGTGGGTCGGGGGTCATCGGGGACCAGGTTGTCGCCGCCATGATCGACCGCATCGTCCACCCCGCCGACGTCCCGACCTGAACGGAGCAAGCTATCGGCTCCGCAACCACGACCACCGACATTGACGGCCCCAACGAAGTCCTGGCGGTCTGGTCGAAGACGACGTCGAGCGCCCTCGCCTACGACATTCTGGGCGTGATTCGCGACGCCGTTCGGGTCAGCGACGGATAGCAGGTCGGGGATACTTCGCCGAAGACGAGGCATACCAGCCCTGAGAAGGGCCGCACCCACCCCTATGCGGCGAATCGGCGGCCAGCGCGGGCGATCTGGCCCCTGCCGCAGCCCGCGCGGGCGCGCCTGGCTAGGCCGGTTACGATTACCGGGTGACCGACACCCAGCCGCGACGCCTGCTCCGCCTCGAGGTGCGCAACGCCCAGACTCCGATCGAGCGCAAGCCGTCGTGGATCAAGACCACCGCCACCATGGGGCCGGACTATCGCGAGCTCCAGAAGCTGGTGAAGGACGAGGGCCTGCACACGGTTTGCCAGGAGGCCGGCTGCCCGAACATCTTCGAGTGCTGGCAGGACCGTGAGGCCACGTTCCTGATCGGCGGCGACTCCTGCACCCGCCGCTGCGATTTCTGCCAGATCGAGT
>DAORUI010000076.1:0-4210 GCA_035433085.1 Propionicimonas sp.
CTCAAGGTCACCGAGGTCGCGTCGGCGCTGCGAGTGTCCAAGATGTCGGTCTATCGCCTGATCCATTCCGGTGATCTTGAGGCGATCCGATTCGGCCGCAACTTCCGCGTACCCGAGCATGCGGTGAACGAGTACCTGCGTGGCTCCTTCTACCGGGCAGGCTGAGTCGGGAGCTGATTGGCCCACCGGGCCAGCGTTCAAGTAGGATCGGGCTCCTTGGCTGGATTGTCCGGCCACGTCCTATCGGGCTGATCCCCAGCCCGAGCCAGTAACACGCCGGCCCTCCCGGGACGGTATTCGAGAGGTCTGCCAGTGGGTTCGGTCATCAAGAAGCGTCGCAAGCGGATGGCGAAGAAGAAGCACCGCAAGCTTCTGAAGAAGACGCGCATTCAGCGTCGCCGCGCAGGCAAGTAGTCGCCTCCGCCCCGCGCTTACTGATGGACCGAGCTCGGGTTGTGCTCCTGGTCCGCGACGGCTGTCACCTCTGTGACGAAGCCGTCGCGATAGTCAGTGCGGTCTGCGCGTCCGCCGATGCGAGCTGGACGACCGTTGACGTCGACAGCGACCCCGCCCTGCGCGCGGAGTTCAGCGACCACGTCCCGGTCACCTTTGTGGACGGGGTGCGGCACGCCATCTGGCACGTGGACGCACCCGCCCTCGCCGCTGCGCTCGGCTGACCCCTGCGTATCCTTGGGGCGACCGGCTAGCGAGGAGTCCGATGGAAGTCAGCGTTGTCCACCTGGTGCGACACGGCAAAGTGGAGAACCCCGACGGGGTGCTCTACGGCCGTCAGCCCGGCTTCGGACTCTCCGAGTTGGGCCAGCAGATGGCTCAGCGACTGGGCGAGCACTTCGCCGATGCGAACCTCGTCCATCTGGTCAGTTCACCGCTGCAGCGGGCGCAGGAGACCATGGCGCCCATCGCGGCCAGGCATCCCGACCTCGAGGTACACCTCGACGAGCGCGTGATCGAGGCCGCCAACGTTTTCGAGGGCAAGTCCTTCGGCAAGCGCAACGAGATCCTGCTTCGCCCGTCGAGCTGGTGGGCGATGCGCAACCCGCTGCGCCCGTCGTGGGGCGAGTCCTACACCTCGATCGTGGCCCGCATGCGGGCCGCACTGGTCGATGCGGCGGCCAACTCGGTCGGCGGTGAGGCTGTGGTCGTCGCCCACGAACTGCCGATCTGGATGGCTCGATCCTGGGCCGAGGGACGCAACCTGGTGCACGATCCGCGCCGTCGGCAGACGGGACTGGCCAGCGTCACGTCCTTCACTTACCACGACGGCCACCTGGTGCGGGTCGACTATGCCGAGCCGTGCGCCGACCTCGTGCCGCCCAAGTCCAAGAAGTTCCGCCCGGGAGCCTGATGGGCGCCACCCGGTTGCTCAGCTTCGGGGTCGCACTGGCCGTGCTGCTGGCCGGCTGCGGCTCCGCCCCGGCGAGTTCGGACGGGTTCGTCGCCGGCGACGGCACCATCACGGTTCTGCCTCCCGACCAGCGTCCGCTCGCCCCGGTGATAGTCGGCACGACTCTGGACGGCGCCCCGTGGCGCAGCGCGGATGTGGCCGGGAAGGTGATCGTCTACAACGTCTGGGGCTCCTGGTGCTCACCCTGCCGCGCCGAGGCGCCGGCGTTGGTGGCCGCGAGCAAGGAACTCGCCGATCGGGCGGTCTTCGTCGGCCTGAACACCCGAGACAACGACACCGCCGCCCCGCTGGCCTTCGTCCGGGCTTTCGAGGTGCCCTACCCCAACCTCTACGACCCCTCCGGTGCACTCCTGCTGAAGTTCGCGGGGCAACTGCCGGCGAGCGCCATTCCGAGCACGCTGATCGTCGACGCGCAGAGCCGGGTCGCGGCCCGGATCATCGGCGAGACCACCCAGGCGACCCTGGTGGGCGTGGTCGAAGACGTGGTGGCCGGCAAGTGATCGCGCTCGAGATCGGCGACTGGGTGCGCGACGCCGTCGGCGGCTCGATGCTCCTCGCCCTGCCGGTGGCCGTGCTGGCCGGACTGGTGTCGTTCTTCTCCCCGTGCGTGCTGCCGCTACTGCCCGGCTACCTCAGCTACGCCACCGGGCTGGGGGCGTCCGAGATCGTGGGCGGAACCGGTCCGCGGCGACGGGTGCTGTTCGGCACGCTGGGTTTCATCGCCGGGTTCGCCTTGGTCTTCGTGGCGACCGGCGTAGTGGCCGGCACCCTGGGCTCGGCGTTGGTCGCCTGGCAGCGTCCGCTGACCATCGCAGCCGGACTGCTGAGCATCGCGCTCGGCCTGGTGTTCACCGGCTGGCTTCCGTTCGCGCAGAACACCGTGCGGCTCAACACCGCGCCGTTGCTCGGGGTGGCCGCATCACCGCTTCTGGGCATCGTGTTCGGCCTGGGCTGGACGCCGTGCATCGGGCCCGCCCTGTCGGTGGTGCTGTCGCTCGCGCTCAATGAGGGGACGGCGCTGCGCGGCGGCATCCTCGCGTTCGCGTACGCACTTGGCCTTGGTATCCCGTTCCTGGTGGCCGGACTGGCGTTCGCCCGGATGGCGCGCACGCTTGACTGGGTCAAGCGGCACCACCGCGGCCTGCAGATCGCCGGCGGGCTGGCGATGATCGCCGTCGGCCTGCTGCTCGTCACCGGGTGGTGGGACGCGGTCATGGCGGTCATGAGGCAGTGGGCGAGTTCCTTCCAGGTGGTCATCTGATGAAGGCGCTGGTCAGTTGGCTGCGGTTCGCCTGGGCGAGCCTCACCTCGATGCGCACGGCACTGATCCTGCTGCTGATCCTCGGCATCGCGGCCATCCCGGGATCGCTGCTGCCGCAGCGGCCCACCAACCCGGTCGGGGTGGCCGACTACCTGCGCAGCAACCCCGGCGTGGGTGAATGGCTCGACCGGCTCGGCTTCTTCGACGTCTTCGGCTCGGCCTGGTTCGCAGCGATCTACCTGCTGCTGTTCACCTCCTTGATCGGCTGCATCCTGCCGCGCGCGGCGACCTTCGTCCGCACTCTGCGGGACCTGCCGAGCCCGCCCCCGGGCCGGCTGAGCCGGCTGCCGGAGTTCCGCTCCGGGGTGGCGTCCGCCTCTGCCGGGGAGGTGCTGGACGCGGCCGAGGCCCATCTGCGTGCGCAGAAGTACCGGGTGCGACGGGATGCGTCCGCTGTCTCGGCAGAGCGCGGTTACCTGCGCGAGGCCGGCAACCTGCTCTTCCACATCTGCCTGGTGACCATGCTGATCGGGCTGGCCTGGGGCGCGCTGTTCAGCTTCAAAGGCACCGCCATCGTGGTCGAGGGGCAGGCCTTCTCGAACACCCTCACCCAGTACGACGAGTTCGGCGCGGGTGCCGGTTTCCGGGCGTCCCAGTTGTCGCCGTTCACGGTGGAACTGGACGCCTTCGACGTCGAGTTCGAGACCGGACCGGTGCAGCAGGGCGCGGCCCGCGCCTTCCGTGCGTCCGTCACCGTCTCGGAGCCCGGCGGGACGCCGGTTCAGCAGGTGATCGAGGTCAATTCGCCGCTCTCGGTGGGCAGCGAGAGCGTCCACCTGCTTGGGCACGGGTACGCGCCGGTGGTGACCGTTCGGGACGGCAACGGCGACGTCGCGTTCTCTGGTCCGGTGGTGTTCCTGCCTCAGGACGCGAACTTCCGCTCCGACGGCGTGATCAAGGCGCCCGACGCGCGTCCGGAGCGGTTGGCGTTCGAAGGTGTCTTCCTGCCCACCGCGGGGGCGGACGGTGCCAACGGCATGGTCTCGCTGTTCCCGGACGCGTTGAACCCGCAACTGCTGTTGAACGTGTGGGCCGGGCCTCCCCGGACCGAGGAGGGCACCCCGGAGAACGTCTATGCGCTCGACCCGACCGGCCTCACCCAGCTCACGAAGGTCAACGGCGACCCGATCCGCGCGGGCCTCGAGGTGGGCTCCAGCTACACCCTGCCGGACGGCCGCGGCTCGATCTCCTTCGACGGCTGGAAGCGCTGGACCAAGCTGCAGATCTCGAACACCCCCGGCGGCTGGCTGACCCTGGGCTCAGTACTCCTCGCCGTTCTCGGCATGTCGATCTCCCTGACGGTGAAGCCCCGCCGCCTGTTCGTCCGCGTATCGGAGCCCGGAACGCCGGCCGGCCCTGACGAACCCGCGTTGGCTGGGCTCGACGAACCCGCGTTGGCTGGGCGTGACGAACCCGCGTTGGCTGAGCGTGACGAAGCCCCGTTGGCTGAGCGTGACGAAGCC
>DAORUI010000076.1:4310-8311 GCA_035433085.1 Propionicimonas sp.
CCGCGAGGAACGAGCGGGCGTCACGAAGGGCCGCCGCCACCAGCGCAGTAGTGACCATCTCCGTGGCCGGACTCGACCGCGCGGACGGTCGCTCCGGTCTCGGCGACGAGGTGCGGGCGTTGGCGCTCGCCTGTGGCGTGAGCGATAGTGAAGCCGAAAAGGAGGTGCTGTGATCGCCTACTACTCCAGCCTGGCCATGGTGACTTCGGCCGTGCTGTACCTGATGGCCATGACCGCGCATGCCGCCGAATGGGCGTCTGCTCGGGACAGCCGGGTCGCCGCCGATTCGCTGGTCCTCGCGCATTCCGGGGAGTCCGAATCAACGGTGGCCGCCTCCGGAGATCCCGTGAAGCGCACGCGTGCGGCGTCCCAGCGGGTCGAACTGCTCGGCCGCGCGGGCCTGGGGATCACCTTCGTGGCCGCGGCCACGCACGTTCTCGGTGTGGTGCTGCGCGGTGTGGCCGCCAATCGCGCACCTTGGGGCAACATGTACGAGTTCATCACCACCGCTCTGGCATTCGCAGTGGCGGTCTACTTCGTGCTCGTGCTGCGTTGGGGCATGCGCTGGCTGGGACTGCCGGTGACCCTGATGTTGGCGATCGGCCAAGGCTTGGCGGTGACGGTCTTCTACGTCGATGTCTCCGAACTCATGCCTGCGCTGCATTCGGTGTGGTTCGTCATCCACATCGTGGCAGCCGCGATCGCGGCCGCGGCGTTCAACATCGGCGCGATCGCCGCGCTGCTCTACCTTTGGCGGGAACGTGCGGAGCGCCGTGGCACGGTCCGCGGTTACCTGGCGCGGATCCCGTCCGCGGAGGCCCTTGACCGGATCAGCTACCGCTTCCACGCCTTCGCCTTCCCGCTGTGGACGTTCACGATCGCGGCCGGCGCGATCTGGGCCCAGTACGCCTGGGGACGGTTCTGGGGCTGGGACCCGAAGGAGACCTGGTCGCTGGTCACCTGGATCGTCTACGCCGTGTACCTGCACGCTCGCGCCACCGTCGGCTGGAAGGGTCGCCGTGCCGCGATCGTGGCGCTGATCGGCGTGTTCAGTTTCTGGTTCAACTTCGTCGGCATCAACCTGCTGACCTCCGGCCTGCACTCCTACGCCGGCATCTGACCTTGTCGTCGGTGGCGATCGGGCCGACGCGCGTAGCGGGAACGGAACCGGTGGCATGGAACAATCGGGGCCATGCGCCACTTCGATCTGTGTGTGATTGGTTCCGGAACCGGCAACACGATCATCGACAAGCGGTTCGCCGATTGGAAGGTGGCTCTGGTCGACGGCCAGAAGTGGTTCGGCGGCACTTGCCTGAACGTGGGTTGCATTCCGACCAAGATGTTCGCCTACCCGGCCGACCTCGCTGAGTCGGCGCGGCATGCTTCCGCGCTCGGCGTGCAGGTGAATGAGGTGAAGCCGAGTTGGACGGAGATCCGCGACCGCATCTTCGGACGCATCGACCCGATCGCCGCCAGCGGTGAGGAGTACCGGCGCAACAGCCAGAACGTGACGCTGTTCCGCGACCACGCTGCCTTCGTCTCGGCCAAGGTGCTCCGCGTCGGCGAGGAGTTGATCAGCGCCGACAGGGTGGTGCTGGCCGCAGGCTCGCGTCCGTCTATCCCGGACGTGCCGGGCGTGGACGCAGCCGACCTGGCCGATCGCGTGCACACGTCCGACTCGATCATGCGCCTGCCCGCGCTGCCCAAGTCGCTGATCATCGTCGGCGGGGGCTTCGTCGCGGCCGAGTTCGCCCACGTGTTCGCCGCCCTCGGTACCGAGGTGACGGTCCTCTACCGGGGCGAGCGGATGCTGCGCACCTTCGACGACGACATCGCCAAGCGTTTCACCAAGCTGATCAGTCGCCGGGTGGTGCTGCGACTGGGTCAGCACCTCGCGTCCGTCGAGGCCACCCCGACCGGCGTCGGGGTGGGTACCACCGACGGTGACGGTATCGACTACTTCTTCGAGGCCGAGCATCTGCTGCTGGCGACCGGCCGCGTCCCCAATTCCGACACGCTCGACCTGGGCAAGGCTGGGGTCGAGGTCGACGAGAGCGGACGGGTGGTGGTCGACGAGCACCAGCGCACCACGGCCCCCGACGTCTGGGCGCTCGGGGATGTCAGTTCGCCCTGGCAACTCAAGCACGTGGCCAATCACGAGGCCCGGGTGGTGAAGCACAACCTGCTGCACCCCGACGACCTGCGCAGCAGCGACCATCGTTTCGTCCCCAAGGCGGTGTTCAGCGGCCCGCAGGTCGCCACCGTCGGACTCACCGAGGCCGAGTGCCGCGAACAGGGACGCGACTACGCCGTCGGCGTCCGTGACTACGGCTCGGTGGCCTACGGCTGGGCGATGGAGGACACCGATCACTTCGCGAAGGTCATCGCTGATCGCGCGACCGGGCAGGTGCTCGGCGCGCACATCATCGGCCCGGACGCGTCCAACCTGATCCAGCCCCTCACCCAGGCGATGAGCTTCGGCCTGGACGCAGCCAGCATGGCTCATGGCCAGTACTGGATCCACCCCGCGCTGACCGAGGTGGTCGAGAACGCGCTCTTGGCTCTGGATCTGTGATGGCGTTTCTGCTGAGCGTCCGCGTTCCGGCGCGACGTGGACGTGGACGGGGACGAATCCACGGCTGGGGACGGGCGGGTGCGGGGCTGGCTGTGCTCGCGCTGCTGACCGGATGCTCGATGACGCCGCCGGACGTATCTCCGACGCCTTCGATCTCGGTGTCACCGACTTCCGCGTCCCCGACGAGCGCGCCGCCGCCAAGCGCGACGCCGTCCACGACCGACCCGGAGGACGTCGAACCCAGCGAGGAGCCGTCCGAGTTGGCGCTTTGCCGGGCCGAGGCGCAGGCGATGACGCTGGACGCACAGGTCGGCCAACTGATCATGGTCGGGGTGACGGACGGTCTCGACGAGGCCGAGCGCGAGGCGATTCGCACCTACCAGCTTGGGTCGGTCGTGCTCCTGGGACGGCAGTCCGGCGGGGTGACCGCGACCGCGTCCCTGGCTGCCGAACTGAGCGCGCTGGTGCCGGGCGCGGGCATGCTGCTGGCTGCCGACCAGGAGGGCGGGTTGGTGCAGCGGCTCACTGGGCCGGGGTTCCGCACGATCCCGTCCGCGGTGAAGCAGGGCGCGCTGCCGGTGGAGAGCCTGCAGGCTCGCGCCAAGAACTGGGGACGCGAGCTCGCCGAGGCCGGGGTTCAGCTGAACCTTGCGCCGGTCGCCGACGTGGTGCCGGCGAACAAGGTGAAGACCAACGCACCGATCGGCAAGCTCAAGCGTGGTTTCAGCTCGGACCCCGATGTGGTCGCCGAGAAGGTGCGCGCGGTGATCGCCGGCTTCTCAGCTTCAGCGGTGGGCACGACGGTGAAGCATTTTCCCGGGCTCGGGGAGGTCGTCGGCAACACCGATCACGCGTCCGGGGTGGTCGACGAGGTCACCACGGCGGAGAGCCGCTCGCTGCAGCCGTTCCGGACGGCCGTGGAGACTGAGGTCGCGTCGGTGATGATCTCGTCAGCCACCTATTCGAAGATCGACCCGAAGAACCAGGCGGTGTTCTCGTCGAAGGTGATCGGCATCCTGCGCGACTGGGGCTACGACGGTGTCGTGATCAGCGACGACCTGGGCGCTGCGATCTCGGTCGGCAAAGTGCCGGCGGGGCAGCGCGCTCTGCGGTTCCTGTCCGCCGGCGGAGACGTGGTGATCAACGCGTCCCCGGCATTGGTCGCGCCCATGGTGAAGGCGTTGAAGAAGCAGGCGGACGCCGACCCGGCCTTCGCCGAGCGCGTGACCGCGTCCGCCACTCGAGTGCTGCAGATGAAACAGGACCTGGGGATCTTGGCCTGCGGCTGACTTCCGCCCGGGGAGCGTCCGGTGCGAGCCTGTGGCTGAGCTTTGACGAAGCCCCGGTGACCCTTCGACAGGCTCAGGGATCGTTGTGGGGGTTCAGGGACCCTTCGACGGGCTCAGGGATCGTTGTGGGGTTCAGG
>DAORUI010000076.1:8411-14857 GCA_035433085.1 Propionicimonas sp.
GTTGTGGGGGTTCAGGGACCCTTCGACGGGCTCAGGGATCGTTGTGGGGTTCAGGACCCTTCGACGGGCTCAGGGATCGTTGTCGGGGGTCAGGCGTCCACGCGCAGGCCGGCCAAGGCCTCGCGGGCGTCCGGCATCAGGTCTTCCAGGGTGTTGGGAACCGAGGAGTAGAAGAGGCCGTACTCGTCGGTGCCGGTCTGCACCACCAACAGCAGGACGCGCTCGCTGGTCGCGGTCAACCCGGGAATGTTGAAGCCGAGGTCGGTTTCGATGAGCCAGCCGCTGTGGCCGTCGACGTCGTGCTGGGCGCTGCTGACAAGCTCCTGGGTGACCACCGTGTCCGCGTAGTAGGTGCCCAGAACGCACTTCAGGACGATCTCGGCGCCCTGCTTGGTGCTTGCGAACCCGTCGCCGACGAACAGGTCGCTGACCAGCACGCTTGCGACCCAGGAGTTGCCTTCGCCGTCGTAATCCACCTGGTCGATGACGGTCTGGACGGTTGCCAGCGAGCCGAACGGCACCCGGTCATCGAGACCGGTCACCCAAGGGTTGGCCAGTGCTGGGTAGGAGAGGCGTCCGCCGCTGATCCAGCCAGGCTCACCGGAGGTGGGCAGCGCGGTTGCGCTGTCATCGCCAGCCGGGCAGATGAGCTGGGTCGGGTTGCTGCCGGGCGCGGTCGGGTCCGACCCGCCCAGGATGCCGCCACCGGTGGCGAAGGACTGCCCGACGAACCAGATCGCCACCACGACGGCCGCCAGCGCAGCCAAGCCGCCCAGCCACCAGCCGATCACTCCGCGCTTGCGTCCCGGCACGGTGCCCGGCGTCCCCGTACCCGAGGCGAAGGACGGCGGCATGGTTCCAGCGGGGTTCGCGGTGACGGCCGACGTCCACTCGGTGCCGGTCCAGTAGCGGTACATACCGGGTTGACCGCCCGGGTCTGGGTACCAGCCTGCGTTGCTCACGAAGGAATCCTAGGCGACGAGTCTGTGCGGCC
This sequence comes from Propionicimonas sp., assembly GCA_035433085.1. GTDB lineage: Bacteria > Actinomycetota > Actinomycetes > Propionibacteriales > Propionibacteriaceae > Propionicimonas. The sequence continues at coordinate 9,406 of DAORUI010000076.1, forward strand.
TGGCGAACGACAGGAACGGTCCTGGCCGGTCAGGGCAAGGTCACCGCAGCGGGGTCTCGACCGGCTCGACCAGCCGATGAAGGGCAGTTGCTCAGCCGAAGCGGCCGGAGATGTAGTCCTCGGTGGCGGTGATGTCGGGTGCGGAGAAGATCTTGTCGGTCGGCCCCGACTCGATCAGCTTGCCCGGCGAGCCCGTCCCGGCGATGTTGAAGAACGCGGTCACGTCCGATACCCGAGCAGCCTGCTGCATGTTGTGGGTGACGATCACGATCGTGTACTTCTCCTTGAGCTCGCTGATCAGGTCCTCGATCGCGAGGGTCGAGATCGGGTCCAACGCCGAGCACGGTTCGTCCATCAGCAGCACCTCGGGTGCCATTGCGATCGCCCGGGCGATGCACAGGCGCTGCTGCTGGCCACCCGAGAGCCCTGAACCGGGCAGCTCGAGGCGGTTCTTCACCTCTTCCCACAGGTTGGCATTGCGCAGCGACCGCTCCACCAGCTCGTCCTGCTCGACCTTCGGCATCTTCGAGAAGTTGAGCTTGATGCCGGCCAGCACGTTCTCGCGGATCGACATCGTCGGGAACGGGTTCGGCCGCTGGAACACCATGCCGACCTGGCGTCGCACCCGCACCGGGTCGACTCCTGGGCCGTAGAGGTTCTCCCCGTCCAGCAGCACCTCGCCTTCAACCCGAGCCCCGGGGATCACCTCGTGCATCCGGTTCAGGGTGCGCAGGAAGGTCGACTTGCCGCAGCCGGACGGGCCGATGAACGCGGTCACCGTCCGCGGTTCGATGGTGATGGTCACGTCCTCGACGGCCCGGAAGGTGCCGTAGTAGACGTTCAGGTCGGTCACTTCAATCCGCTTCGACATGCAGGTTCCTCTTCAGCGTCCGGTCTTGGGAGCGAATCGGCGGGCGATCAGCCGGCCGATCAGGTTGAGCAGCATCACGATCAGGATCAGCGTGAGCGCGCCCGCCCAGGCGCGATCCCAGTACGGCTGGGTGTCGACGCCAGGATGGGCATAGGAGTCGTAGACGAACACCGGCAGGGTCATCATCGGGTTCGCGAACAGGTTGTTGTTGAGCGACGCCGTGAAACCGGCGGCGATCAGCAGCGGCGCGGTCTCTCCGATGACGCGGGCGATCGACAGGATCACACCGGAGATGAGGCCGGAGATCGCGGTCGGGATGACCACGCGCAGGATGGTCAGCCACTTCGGCACCCCGAGGGCATACGCGGCCTCGCGGAGTTCGTTGGGCACCAGCCGCAACAGTTCCTCACACGAGCGGACGACGACCGGGATCATCAGCACGGACAACGCGATGCTCCCGGAGAAGCCGAACTTGGCACCGGGACCCAGCAGCATGCTGGTCAGCGAGTAGGCGAACAGGCCGGCCACGATCGACGGAATGCCGGTCATCACGTCCACGAAGAAGGTGATCGACTTGGCCAGTCGGTTCCCGGCGCCGTACTCGGCGAGGAAGATCGCCGTCAGCAGGCCGATCGGCACCGAGATCAGCGTGGCCATGCCGGTCATGTAGAGCGTGCCGTAGATGGCGTGGACCGCGCCGCCGCCTTCGCCCACGACGTTTCGCATCGAGCTGGTGAAGAACAGCAGGTCGAACCGGGGGAGACCTTGGCTCACGGCCTCCCAGATCACCGAGACCAGCGGGACGAGGGCCAGCAGGAAGGCTCCGACGATCAGGTTCTTGGCCCTGCGGTCGGACGCCTGGCGCGGGCCTTCGACGACCCGCGCGGCCACCTCCATCACAACGAGGAACAGCACGAAAGCGATGAGTGTGGTCAGGGCCGGGTTGTTGCCTCCGGTGATCAGCGCGGCCACGGCGAACCCGAGGACGGCGCTGGCCGCGAGCGCCACCCAAGTTGTCGCTTTCGGAAGCCGGCCGGACGTGAGTTCCGACCCGGCGCGTTGCGAGATCAGCGTGGTCATCAGTTGGCTCCCGAGTATTCGGCGCGGCGCGCGACGATCCAACGCGCGATCATGTTCACCACGAGGGTGATCAGGAAGAGCACCAGGCCGGCGGCGATCAGTTGGTTGGTCTTCAGTCCGAACGCCTCGGGGAAGCCCTGGGCGATCGTCGCGGCGATGGTGTTCGGGTTGTCGCTGGTCAGCACCTCGAAGGTGATGTTGCGGCCGCCCGACATCACCATCGCGACCGCCATGGTCTCGCCCAGAGCCCGGCCGAGGCCCAGCATCACGGCGGCGATGATCCCCGGACGCGCGAACGGCAGCACGGCCATCTTGACCATCTCCCACTTGGTGGCGCCGAGGGCCAGTGCGGCCTCCTCGTGCAGCCGTGGCGCCTGCAGGAAGACCTCTCGGGTGAGGCTGGTGACGATCGGCAGCACCATCGTCGCCAGCACGATCGCCGCGGTGAGGATCGTCCGTCCCGTACCGGACACCTGCCCGGAGAACAACGGGATGAAGCCGAGGTGGTCGTTCAGCCATTGGTAGAAGTCGCGCACTGCCGGTGCGAGCAGGAGCGAGCCCCACAGGCCGAACACCACCGACGGTACGGCGGCCAGCAGGTCGATCACGTAACCCAGCGGTTGGGCCAGCCGACGCGGCGCGTAGTGCGAGATGAACAGGGCGATGCCGATCGAGACCGGCACTGCCATCAGCAAGGCGAGCACGGCGGCCCACACCGTGCCGAAGGCGTAGGGCAACACCCAGGACGCGAACTCGCCGTAGCCCTTGGCCACCAACTCGGCCGGGTCGGCGAACAGTGCCGGTGCGCCCTGCAAGAGAAGGAAGCCGGCGACGAGCGCCAGCACGACCAGGATCAGGATGCCGGCGCCGGTCGCCGTCCAGCGGAAGACCTGGTCACCGTGGCGTCTGGGGTCAGCTGCCGGAGCGGACGCGGCGGAACTGTCCGACACGCTCGCGGTCTGGCGACTGGTCTTCTCGGTCATGCGGTCTGCCTGCTTTCTGGTTCGGCCAAGGTAGCGCGCCTTGACGGCGCCGGTGGCGAACCCCCGGCGCCGTCAAGGGTGGTGATCACTTGATCGAGTCCACCGCGGCCTTGACCTTGGCCTGGATAGCGTCCGACAGCGGCGCTGACCCGGCTGCTGTAGCGGCTGCCTTCTGGCCCTCGGCAGAAGAGATATAGCCGATGTAGTCCTTGACCAGCTTCGCGTTGGCCGCGTCCTTGTAGGTCCCGCAGACGATCGCGTAGGAGACCAGAACCGCCGGGTAGACGCCTTCGGAGGTGCGATCGAGCTTGTAGGCGAGATCGTGTTCGCCGCGGCCCGGGATCGTGCTGGAGGCATCGATGATCGCAGCAGCGGCTTCCGCGCTGGGCGTGAAGGACTTTCCGTCAACCACTAGGTCGGCGATCCCCACGCTCTTGGCAGCGGACGCGTCCGCGTAGCCGATGGTGCCGGCGCCGTTCGCGACGGACTGGACCACGCCGGAGGTGCCGGTGGCAGCCTCACCCTTGAAGTCCGCGGGCCAGTCGTCGGACGCGGCCGCCGTCCAGACCGCCGGAGCGAGCTGGTTCAGCGTGTCGGTGAAGTTGTTGGTGGTGCCGGAACCGTCAGCGCGGTGCACCGCGGTGATCACGAGGTCGGGAAGCTTGGCGTCGGGGTTCGTCTTCGCGATTGCCGGATCGTTCCACTTGGTGATCTTGCCGGCGAAGATGCTGGCCACGGTTTCGGGGTCGAGGCTCAGCTTGTCGACTCCCTCCACCTTGAAGATGATCGCGATCGGTGACACGTAGACCGGCAGGTTCAAGGCGTTGGAGTCAGCCGCGCAGGTGGCGAACTTGCCTGCGCCCATCTCCTCGTCCTTCAGGGGACGGTCCGAACCGGCGAACTGCACAGCGCCGGCGATGAAGGCCGAGCGGCCCGCGCTGGAACCTTCGGGTGAGTAGTTGACGGTGACGCCGGTGTTGGCGGTCTGGAAGTCGGCGACCCACTTCTCCTGGGCGGCCTTCATCGAGCTGGCGCCAGTGCCGCTCAGGGTCTGCGCGGGGGCCGAGCCAGACGCACCGGCGCCGGCCTCGTTTGCCGCACAACCCACTAGGGTCAGGGCCGTGGCGGTGGCCAGGGCTGCGGCGATCGGCTTGATTCTCAAGGAAGTTCCTTCGCAAGTCAGGTCTCGGAGCGGTTGCTCCGCTGCTGACGCTAGGCGACCCGGCTTACCGGTCCGGGACCGGCGGGTGAACGCAGGGTGAATTGCGACAACCACTTTCACCACGGCGTTCGGGACCGCGGGAACGGTCGAATGTAATACGCTAACACTCATGAGCGATGTCGCTGGAGACGGCACCACGGTCTACCGCGCACCCACGCTGTCAGACGTGGCTCGGCTGGCCGCGGTCTCCACGATGACTGTGTCCCGGGTGATCAACGGACACGCCAAAGTCGCCTCCGACACCCGCGAACGGGTGCTGGCGGCGATGAGCTCGCTCGACTACCGGCCGAACATGATGGCTCGCGGCCTGGCCAGCGGACGCTCCCGCAGCATCGGGGTGCTCACCGTGGACACCACGCTGTACGGCCCCCGAGCCGCGCTGCGCGGCATCGAGATGGCGGCCCGCGACCGGGGCTACTCGGTGACCATCGCGCATCTGGACGATCCCGACCGGAACGCGGTGTCCCAGGGCGCGCACCTGCTGCGCTCGCGCTCGTCCGACGGCGTGATTCTGCTGCAGCCGCTGATCTCGGAGGTGCACGAGAGTACCCCGCCGACCGACCTGCCGCCGATGGTCGCGATCCATGCCGGGACGCCGGGCAACTACCCGGTGGTCTCGGTCGACCAGCGACTGGGCGCCCGGATCGCTACCGAGTACCTGCTCTCACTGGGGCATCGGACGGTATGGCACCTGGCCGGTCCGGATCTTTGGTACGAGGGGACCGAGCGGGTCAAGGGCTGGCAGGACGCGTTGTCGGCCGTGGGTGCGAAGGTGAACCCGATCCTGCGAGGCGACTGGTCGGCGGCGTCCGGCTACGCGGTGGCTCTGCAGTTGCTGAAGGCGAAGGATGTCACCGCGATCTTCGTGGCCAATGACGCGATGGCTCTGGGCACGATGCACGCCATGCATGAACTCGGCCTGCGTTGCCCCGACGACGTCAGTCTGGTGGGCTTCGACGACACCCCGGAGGCCGAGTTCTACTGGCCCGGGCTGACCACCATCCGCCAGGACTTCGACGAGATCGGCCAGCGCTCGGTGGAACTCCTGGTGGAACTGATCGAGACCGGCTCCGCCCACACCCAGCACCTGGTGCTGCCCCCCAAGCTGGTGGTTCGTGCCAGCGCGGCCAAGCCGCGCACCTGAGCCGAGACACTCTCCAACCGGTCCCTGAGGAGCGGTCGTGAGCCTGCGAGCGACCGCGTCACGAAGGGCCGCCGCCTGCTCTGAAATTGGTGGCGGGCGCCCTTCGTGACGCGCTCGTTCGTTCCTCACGAGCGCTCCTCAGGGAGCGTTTG
>DAORUI010000077.1:0-11576 GCA_035433085.1 Propionicimonas sp.
GTTCGAGTCCTGTCGCCCCGACTATTCGTGCCCCAGGCTGGGGCTAGGCATCATGCCTCGCTGACTAGGTCAAACACCGCAAAGGCGACAGGCGACCTGCACCCAGAAGTGGCCACGTCAAGACCTCCAGTGCCCCAGATAAGCCCCAATTGGGGCTGATTTGGGGCAAGCGAAACCTGGCTCAGCTGAGACGGGACGTGGGGATCTCGCGGAGACTCCGTCTGGACATGACTGAGATGGCGACGATCAGGATTCCTCGTGTGGTCCGCGATCGCCTGCGCGATGCCCGCAACGGCGGCACACCTGACGCAGGGTCGACCTATCGAGGAGAGGCTCGACCAGCGGCGCAAGGCCGAGTTCTGGGCTGCGCTCGAAGCCGAGACTTCCGACCGTAAGTATCTGGACGAGCTTGCCGAGGCGGACGCGGCCTTGGCTGGCGACACCGAGGAGTCCTTGCCCGGTTCGAGGCCAGCCAGGTGAACCTGCTGATCGCCTGTGGGCTGCAGTCGGGCTTTGGCCCGCGCGTGGTCTCCTGCGAGTCAGCCCACCGCCGGGTTCGGCGTCGACTGGCTACATGGTCTCGGGAGCTCGTCTATGGCCGTGTCGGAGGGTTCGTCCGTTGGTCGGTGTCGAGTGTTCGGATCGACCGGGTCGGCGGGCCGCAACGCGTGCGCCCGGTGGCCCGGTCGCTCTTGCTGTCCGAGGTCGGCCGCGAAGGACACAACTTTGTCGACGAGACCTCCGTCGCCGCCGAACGGCTCCGCGAGACCCTCGGTCCGATCGACTTCCTCACCGGAGGGACCCGCGCCATACGCAGCTCTGGGAAGAGCGTGAAGCGACCCTGCGCGAGGCACGGTGAAGCTCACAGAACACGGCGTGAGGAACCGCCCTCAGCGGCACCCTCCCTGAGGTCGTCACCCTCTCGCACCGCGGCAGTTCCGGATGGTCGTAAGGGATTCGGACATGGTGGCGCGGCGGGGAGGCGCTCACGCCGCCGCCTCGTCGGCGATTACTTGCATCAACGCTTGAAGGTCCGCGTCTCCGAATGTGGTGATGTGGCCGCCGGGGTCGAGTCCTGTCTTGCTGTCGGTGTTGGCGAGCTGGATGACCCTGGCTGTGAGTCCAGCTGCGGCGAGTTGGTTCGTGGCCGCTTGGGCCTGATCGAGTAGGTCGATGCATCCGTCAGTGAGTGCACCGACGGTGTCGAGCCGCTTCCGGAGTTGCCCGGTCGGGTCGCGATCGACCAGCCATGGGGCCTCTGGCCCGCCGCACCGATTGGTGATGTCGTGGGTGCCGGTGGCGACCGTGGCGGCGACTCGGACGTTGCTGACCGCGTTCAGGCCGGACCAAGGTGCGAGCAGGTCAACAGCCTGATGCACGTCCTTGCCAAGTTGGTCCCATTCCGGCATGGCGGCATACCAATCGGCATCCAGCGCTACCACTGCGATCGGCTGGGGGACGGCGTCCGCTTTGCAGGAGGTAAGCGGAGCGGGATGAGTGAGGGCCACGACGGCTGCTGCGTTGGCGCCGTAGATCTCCCCAACGATGACCAGGCGGGTCGGGTCCGCCCCGTAGTCTTCTGCGTGCTCGACGGCGAACGCCACCGCGCAGGCGGCCATCGATTGGCCAGCCTTCGCTAGTTTCGCTAACACGTCAATGTCCGTGAAGGATGCGTCCGGCTCGTCCAGCTGGGTCCAGTTGGCAACGACCGCGACCGCCTCGCGTTCGGCGAGCGCCTCCGCTAGCTGCGACTCCGCGCCCGCTTGCTCCTTCGTGAGACCGTGCGGCGGAAGGATCACCACCAACAGGCGCCCACCGTCTTCTCCGGCGGTGTAGACGTCGAGGGTGGGTGGACTCCATTCCGTCAGCGACGGCGCAGATCCTGCGAACGGGAGGTCTCGCGCCACGGTCACCTGCGCGGGCGACGAGGGGGAGCCGGACCCGATCGGTGAGGTCGGAGGTGCCGTCGCGGAGACACACCCGGCGGTACACGCCAGCGAAATGACAACTGAGAGAAGAACTGGGCAACCCCTACCGGAACCGGACATGATGCCGCACCCCCGGAGGACGACGTGTACACCGACTGATGGGTCGGAACTAGCCTCCAATACCGGGTTACACCCGAGCGAACAGCATGTCAATCCGACGTCACCGCCCAAGCTCACCCCGCACCCGAGCATTCACTACCATCCACAAGGACCGGTGCGGGTGACCGCCGACTCGAGGCCGAATCGGAACGACCCCCGCAGCAGCCAAAGGGAAGTTCGACCGACGAACTGACCGTCTACTCCAGGCGCACCCAACGTCCCGCGTTCGGCACGAGAGTAAGTAGGCGAGTACATGCTGAGGCCGAGAACGACGCAGTACGCTCGCTTCTCAACGTCGCCGAAGGGGCTGGACCTTACAGCGACAGGCGACAGGCTCACATGCTGGACGATCTGCCCCAGATAAGCCCCGACTACTCGCCGAGAGCCTCGCGTCGCGTCTATCGCACCTAGTCAAGTGCTACTTGGGTGCGCCCAACCCTCCGGTTCGAGTTCTGTCACCACGACCACTGGAATGCAGCTCTCACTGTGCAGTTCAGTGAGTGTTGGCGAGATCGAAAGCGATCCTGCACAACATGTGACCCAAGTCCGGACCGACAGAGGCCCCTCGTGGGTCATTTGCTGCCGCGCATCGAGCACGGCAGGGCCAAGGGGTGGAGGGTTCGTCGGAACGGCAGTCATCGCGTCAGATTGTGCGCCGCTTCGCCTCTTCGGCCAGTGCACGGGCCTGGCGACGGGCCGCCGTCCGATCGGTCTCGGTGAGGATGCTGTCGCCATAGTGGGCCGCCGACTTCAGCCCGACCGGGGAGCGGAGCCGGCGGCCGAGGCCGGGATCGACCCGTTCAAGGAAGTCGGCGGCGGCATTGTGGTCCTGCCCGGCGTAGCGCTCACCGATCGCTGCAAGGCAGCCACTTCGGCGCGTGCACCGGCGGCGGGGAGGTATCTACTCCACCAGCTTGACCGGCGGTGAATCTGGGTTTCGCCGCTGAGAGGTGCCAATGGCGGACCAAACAGGGACTCCGAGATGCAACCGGTCCCGTTCGGCGACTCTGGCATCGATAAGTGCGTTCGTGGCGTGCGCGTAGCTCAGGCCGGCGTCGACCGTCGACCAGTCACCTCTGGACACCCAGCGTTGCGCGAAGTCGAGGACGCGATACAACGCATCGGGGCCGCCCCGGTTCGTCGCGCGGCTCAGCGCCGACAGGTAGTCGAGGCGGAGGATGGTCGGAATGATGATGCGGTGCTCGCCGGCGGCAACCAGGGCGGTATTCATCGCAAGCCGCGCCGACCTACCGTTCCCGTCGACGAACGGATGCACCTCGCTGACCAGGAACATCAGGTAAACGGCCTGGCGGAACGGTCCGTCGACGACCTGACCTTCTTCCCAGCCGGCCCGCAGGGTGCCGGGCACCAGTTCAGGGGCCACGAACTCGGTGGCGCCGGCCCGGTTGCCGCGGTCCTTCCACTGACCGGGCAGTTGGGCTGGGCGGGCGGCCATCATGACGGCGTGCCGTACCCGCAATGTGTCGAGAAACTCATCGGGGGTGCCGGCAACGACCCGCATCGCCGGTGAGCTGGTGAGCTCGTAGGTACCGAGGATGTCGTGGGCGTCTTCGGGCCGGCCGAGGTCTGCGTGGTCGAACACGATCTGTTCGGCTTCCTCGACGGTGAACTCTGTCCCTTCGATGAAGTTCGAGAAGTACGCCTCGAAGAACGAGACCGCGGCGGTGTAGCCGGGCAGCGTGTCAGGCCGCTCGACGGGCGCCTTGTCGGCCAACCGGGCGGCGAAGTCGTGGAACAGGGCGACCCGTTCCCGGTCATATCTTTCGCCTCGCTGCGCGGCCTGCAGGGCGCGCGATGGTGTGTCGACGGTGTTGATCTCGGCGCGCGCTGCCTCGAAGAACGCCTGGATTCCGGCGCCGACCGCCCGGGGTGCCCGATCGGTGACCTGACGAAGGAGTTCATCGAGACGGTCGGGTCGAGTGGTGTTGGTGAGTTGCACGATGTGATCGTGCAACTGCCCCCTGGTGGCCTTGGTGATGCGCTGGTTGGGTCGCCCAGGGTGATCGGTGGAGTTGTCGATGAGCGCTCTGGCAGGGGAAGCCATCCAGATGTTGTCCCCGATCGGGATGTCGTCGGGCTCGCGGCGTCCGGCCATGTCAGGGCGGATGGTGAGGCCGGGTAAGACGAGTGGGTTGCGGCGGGTGTGGCTGACGTTGAGCTCGCCGCCGGCGGGCAGGCCGGTGAACGCGTTCGCGTAAGTGATGACGGCACCCGGTAGCGCTCTCGCGAGGATTGCGCGCCACTCGCGGGCAACGACCTCTTCGACGGTGCGGGTGGTGTCGTCGCTGTACAGCCCCGGCGCAATTCGTTGGAGCCTGCCTTCAGCCGTGCGACGCTGGAGTCCGGTACGGCTCAGGTCCTTGCTGGTGTAGATCGCCATGTGTTCCGTTCCTGCAGAAACCACCCAGCCTTGCGACGCCTGTACAGAAACTATACCACCGACGTTACGGATCGTCAGGAAGTAGCTGGGGATGGCCAGGGACCAAGCCCAGCCGACGAACGAATCAGCCGCCCGGGCGCAGTTCGGGGCTCAACAACAGCAACGCCAAGGGCTCGGCATCGTCGATCCGGTTGTCGACGTAGCCGCACAACACTTGCCCACGGGCCTTGTCGGCCACGTTCGAGTACCGCGCCGCTCCCGGCCATTCGGGCGGGCAGAGCTCCAGGAGCCCCACCAGTTCGGCCTGCTCGTTCCACGTCAGCAGCGGGGCTTCGCCCGGCAGCATGCCGCCCAGCCGGTTCGCGACCCCGGCCAGCTCGGCTGCCCCGAACTCCGCGTTGCGGTAATGCAGCAGCGAACTCTCCAGCAGCGCCGTCCGGCCCACCGCGCTGCGTCCGAGCAACTCCAGGCAGCGCTCCCGCGCGTCCATTCCCACCGAGAGGGACGCTAGCCAGCCGGCCATCACCGTCCGCCCGTATCCCACACCCACCGGCAACCGGGACAGCACCCGCAGCGCGTCCGAGACCAGCGCGGCCTCACCCAGGTTGCGCCCGCGCAGCAGCGCGAACGCGGCCCCGAGCGGCGACTCGTCCGCGGCCCAATCCACCCGATCGAGCAGATCCTGGTCCTCGTCGTCGAGGCGCACCAGGTGCCGGTCGGCCGCGCACTGCACGCAGAACGCCTCGGCTGCAGTCAGCGGCGCCTGCAGGCCAAGGCTCGTGCGCACCAGGTCGTCCAGCACCTCCTGCAGGCTCGGCACCCACTCCAGCGGCACCCGGCTCAACCCCCGCGGCGTATGGACGTCGAGCGCCTTCCGGCCGGCCTGCCCAGCGATGCAGACCATTCCCTCTGCGTACTCGATCTGCACATCGTCGGGACCGCTCACCCCGAAGTCCGCGAGATCGCCCCACCATTCCTCGTCCTCGTCGAGCTGGGTGTCGTTCAGCCACGGCGGCAGCTTTGCGGCAAGGTCGTCGATGCGGTCGAACCAGTTCGCTCGCAGCGCCGTCACCAGCCGCTGGCCCGCGGTGAGCTCGCTCCCCCGCGGCGCCACCAGGTAATCCGCGGTCGCGCTCGACCACTCCGGGTCGCCGGCCTCCTCCAGGTAGCCCTGTTCCAGCCGGAACCCCAACACCGGCCCCTCGGCGTGGGCAGGGCTCACCGCCAGCAGCGCGGTCACCCCGCTCCCCCAGCTCCACAACGCGTACTCCGGGCCTGGCCGCACCCGGACGCGCGGCGGCTTCGCGGTCAGCGCAACATCGCTTCCCGGCAGCAGCACCCAGCGCGAGCGCCAGGCGTCCGCCACGCTCTGGCGCTGCAACAGCTTCCCGCCCGGCACCTGCAGCGTGTGCTCGACCTCGTCGGCAACCTCCAGTTCGGCCGGCGCACCAGTCGCGTCCGTCCACGCCAGCTCCACCACGAGTTCGCCGTCGCGCAGCAGGCGCGTCGAAGTCCCGTCCGGCGCTACCCGCACCTCGGCCTCACCCCAGGCCATCACCGCCGTCGTTGGCATTTCCCGCACCAGTACAGATTGCGGCCCTCGAACTCCCGGACGCTGACGGCGCGCCCACAAACCAAGCAGGGAAGTCCGGCCCTTCGATACACGTACACCTCGCCGCCGTGCCGATCGACCCGCGGTTCGCGTCCGGTGGCCTCGGGGGTGTGCTCCTCGCGGACGGTGTCGATCCGCCCGTCGCGCACTCCGTAGGGCATCAGTTCGGCCAGATCGGCCCACAACGCGCGCCACTTCCGGACGCTCAGTTCATTGCCGGGAGTGTCCGGGTTCAGCCGCTGCCGGAACAGCACCTCCGCCCGGTAGATGTTGCCCACACCCGCGGCCACGCGCTGGTCCATCAGCAGGGACGCGATGGTGCGCCCCGAGCGATGCACCCGCTGCCAGCCGCGATCGGGGTCGGCGTCCGCCCGCAGCGGGTCGGGCCCGAGCGTCGCCACCACGGCGGCCAACTCGTCAGGCCCAATCAGGTTGCACGTCTGCGGGCCTCGCAACTCCACCGCGTCCGCTTCGGTTTCGATCCGCAGCCGGACTGTGTCCGGGTTCTGCACCACGCCTGGCTCCACCCAGCGCAACTTGCCGATCAAACCCAGATGCACCTGCACGAACAGGTCGTGCCCGAACTCGATGAACAGGTTCTTTCCGTAGGCCTCGGCCCCTGCGAAAGTGGTGCCGTCGAGCAGGGCGGCCGAGCCGTGGAAGCGTCCCTGCGGGCTGGTCACGCGCACCGTCCGCCCGCCGAACGCCGATTCGAGTTCAGCGGCGAGGCGGTGGATCACATGACCCTCTGGCATTGCGGCTCCCTGGTTTCCTGATTCCCTGGTGCGGCCGGGCCACGGAGTCTACATTGGGCCAACGTGACCGCACCCGTTCGCCACCCAGAGCCAGATCGAGGCTTCGGGCGCGACGGCATCTCTGGACTGGTCAGCACCGCACGAGCCATGCGAGCCCGGGACGTGTCCCGTCCCACGGCCACCGAACTCGCTGCGGCCGAGCTGACCGCGGACGCGATCGTGGCCGCGTTAGCCCGCCGGTCGACGAGTTGACCGACCCCGATATGTTGAACGTTGAACTGTTCACCAGTAGCCTGCCCTGTCCATGGGTCAAGGCCCGCCACCCCAGATCAGTGAGGTGAGATGTACCCCGCCAACATCACGCGCGCCGACGCCGCCGAGCGTTCCCAGCGGATCACCACCCACAGCTATGACATCACCGTCGACCTGTCCGGCCGACTCCCTGATGCTGAGCCGTACGACCCGACGGCCACCTTCGTCTCCACGTCAACCGTCCGGTTCAGCACCATCGGCGGGGAAGACCACATCAACCTGATCGCGGATCGGGTGCTCGCCGCGTCCCTGGACGGGCAACCCCTGCCCGAGGGTGCCTTCGCCGACCACAAGGTCCACTTCACCGCCGGCGCGGGCGAGCACGAACTGAGCGTCTCGGCGTTGTGCCGCTACAGCCGCACCGGCGAAGGGCTGCACCGCTTCGTCGACCCGGTAGACGACCGCGTCTACTGCTATAGCCAGTTCGAGACAGCGGACGCCCGGCGTGCCTTCGCCTGTTTCGAGCAGCCCGACCTGAAGGCCACCTTCGCGTTCACCGTGATCGCGCCCGCCGACTGGACGGTGCTCTCGAACTCGGCCGCAGTGACCCCCGTCCCCGAAGCGGACGGTCTCGCGCGCTGGACCTTCGACCCGACCCCTCCGATCTCGACCTACATCACGGCCCTGATCGCCGGACCGTTCCATACCGTCACTGACACCTACTCAAACGGCGAAGTCGAGATCCCGCTGTCCGTCTCGTGCCGGCAGTCGCTGGTGCCCTACCTGGACGCGGACCGGATCCTGGGCACCACCAAGGCCGGCTTCGAGGTGTTCGAGGAGCACTTCGGCCTGCCCTACCCGTTCGCCGACTACGCCCAGATCTTCGTCCCCGAGTTCAACGCGGGAGCCATGGAGAACGCCGGCTGCGTGACCATCCGCGACGAGTACCTCTACCGCTCGCGGGTCACGAACGCTTCCTACGAAGCCCGCGACAACACGATCCTGCACGAACTCGCGCACATGTGGTTCGGCGACCTGGTCACCATGACCTGGTGGGACGACCTGTGGCTCAACGAGTCCTTCGCCGAGTGGGCGTCCCACTTCTGCCAGGTCGAGATCCGCGCCAAGGGCGGTGCCGGCGACAACCCGTGGGCAACGTTCGCGAACAGCCGCAAGACCTGGGCCTACCGCCAGGACCAGTTGCCGTCCACCCATCCGGTGGCCGCCGACATGGTCGACCTGCCCGCGGTTGAGCTGAACTTCGACGGCATCACCTACGCCAAGGGCGCGTCCGTCCTGCGCCAACTGGTCGCCTTCGTGGGCCAGGACGCTTTCCTGGCCGGCGTGCGCGACTACTTCGCCGAGCATGCCTGGGGCAACACCCAACTGTCCGACCTGCTTTCCGCGCTCGCCAAGGCGTCCGGACGCGACTTGTCGCACTTCGCCGCCGAGTGGCTGCAGACCGCTGGGGTGAACACGTTGCGCCCCGAGTTCGACACTGATGCCGACGGCAATTTCACCCGCTTCGCGATCCGGCAGAGCGCCATCTCGGCGTGGCCAACCCTGCGCCACCACCGCCTTGCTGTCGGCCTCTACGTCGAATCGGACGCGACCCTGGCCCGCGTCCGCCAGGTCGAAGTGGACATCTCCGGGGAGTTGACCGAGATCCCCGAACTCGTCGGCCTGCCCCAGCCCGACCTGATCCTGCTCAACGACGACGACCTCACCTACGCCAAGATCCGTCTGGATGCGCGGTCCCTGAGCACGCTGGTGAGCAGCATCGGCAGCCTCAACGACGCGCTCAGTCGCGCCCTGTGCTGGGGTGCGGCCTGGGACATGTGCCGCGACGGCGAGCTCCCAGCGTCCGATTATGTGACTTTGGTGCTGAGCGGAGCCGGGGTTGAGGATGACCTGACCGCGGTGCAGGCGCTTCTCGGCCAGACCCGTACGGCGATCGACTACTACCAGCCTCGCGACAGCCGCCTCGAGCTCAACGAGCACCTGGTCGCCGGGCTGGCCCGGCTGTTGAAGGACGCCGAACCCGGCTCCGACCACCAGCTCGCTTTCGCCCGGGCACTCGTCCAGGCGGCGAACTCGGAGGCAGTGGCCGAGCTGTTGCGCGCTTGGCTGAACGGCGAGGAGGCTCCGTCCGGGCTGGCGGTCGACACCGATCTGCGCTGGCTGATCGTGACCAGCCTGGCCCGCCTCGGCGTCTTCGGCGAGGACGAGATCAGCGCCGAACTCATCCGGGACGCCACCGCGGCCGGGGCCGAGAAGGCCGCCGGTGCGCGAGCCGCCCAACCCCTAGCTGAGGCGAAAGCGGAAGCCTGGCGGCTGGCCACGGCGGACGCGGACATCGCCAACGAGACCCATTTCCAGGTCGCGCAGCACTTCTGGAAGTTCGGTCAGGACGACGTGCTACGCCCCTACGTGCAGCGCTACCTGGATGTCGCCGAGGCGATCTCCGCGGGCCGGGATGGTTGGGGCGAGCGCAGTTCGACGATTCGCCAGCACGTGCTCTCGCTGTTGTTCCCCAGCCCGCTCGCCGATCGGCCGACGTTGGACGTGATCGACCAGTGGCGGGCCGGCGTCCAGCTCACCGAGGCTGTGGCACGCCAGTTCGCCGAGAAGCGGGACGACGCCGAGCGCGCGCTGTTCTGCCAGGCTGCCGCCGCACGCTGAGGTGTGTCTCGCCACCAACAAGGTGGTCAGTTGTGTCCCGCCACGGGACGGAAGTGTCCACCTTGCGCGGAGGAGAGAGTCCGTCAGCTGGGGTCTTGGGACTTCCAGCCGGGGCCGAGGATCAGCAGGGCGAGCACCGCGGACACGCCCAACGGGATGAACAGAGTGAGAGTCAGGAGTTCGAGCACCGTGGGGTCGTTCACCGCCGGCCAGCCGGGCAGCGTCTCCAGCGGGATGAGTGCGAGTCCTGAGAGCATGGCCAAAGGCTAGCCGACCAGCGTTTCGCGTGAACAGCTCCGCGCCACGAAGGGTGCCGCCTTCCGATCGACCCACTCCCTCCGTTGGACGGCCACCCTTCGGGCTCGAAGGCCACCGATTCGGTCGAAGGCCCGTGCCCACGTACGGGCCAATGACCGAAACGGTGGCTCTCGGTGGCGTAGATTGACGGCCACGCTTTCGAGCACTGAGGAGCGCCCTGCGTGACTGATGCGACCGACCAACACGGCGAGGCTCCCAGAGTCGTTGCCGATGCGCCTGAACTGGCCCGCTCCCTTGCGCGGATGGCACACCAGATCCTGGAGGCCAATCGGGGCGCCGACGACCTGGTGCTGCTGGGCATTCCGACCCGCGGCGTCCAACTCGCCCGGCGGTTGGCCGACCTGATCGCCGAGATCGAGGGACGCCCCGTCCGGCTGGGCGTTCTCGACATCACCATGTACCGCGACGACCTGCGGGCCAACCCCACCCGACGGGTCGGCCGCACGTCGATCCCCGGACGCATCGACGACTCGATCGTGGTGCTGGTCGACGACGTGCTCTACTCCGGACGCACCATCGCCGCAGCCATCGATGCCCTCCGCGACCTCGGCCGGCCGCGGGCCGTCCGGCTGGCCGTGCTGGTGGATCGCGGACATCGGGAACTGCCGATCGCAGCCGACCACGTCGGCCGCTCGATGCAGACCGCAGCCGACGAACGCGTCCAGGTGCTGCTCGCCGAGTTGGACGGACGCGACGAGGTCACCATCTCGCGTCCAGGGAGGTCGTAATGAGACACCTGCTGAGCGCTGCCGACCTGAGCTTCGCCGAGGCCACCTCGATCCTCGACGTCGCCGTCGAGATGCAGCAGGTGCAGAGCCGTCCGGTGAAGAAGCTGCCCGCGCTGCGCGGACGAACCGTCGTGAACATCTTCTTCGAGGACTCCACCCGCACCCGCACCTCGTTCGAGATCGCGGGCAAGTGGCTGAGCGCCGACACGATCAATGTCTCGGCGAAAGGTTCCTCGGTCTCCAAGGGCGAATCCCTGCGCGACACGATGATGACGCTGGACGCGATGGGCGTGGACGCCTTCGTGATCCGCCACTCCTCCTCCGGCGCTGCCGCCCAGGTCGCGTCGTGGGTCAAGGCTCAGGTGATCAACGCCGGCGACGGACAGCACGAGCACCCCACCCAGGCCCTGCTGGACGCCTACGCCATGCGCCAGCACTTCCGCCGGTTGGCCACGGTCCCCGAGCCCCAAGCCCCGATCCCTGAGCCTGACGAAGGGTCCACGACCCCTGAGCCTGGCGAAGGGTCCACAACCCCTGGCTCCCGAACCACGATCCCTGAGCCTGACGAAGGGTCCACAACCCCTCGCTCCCGAACCACGATCCCTCAGCCCCAAGCCACGATCCCTGAGCCTGACGAAGGGTCGCAAGCCGCCGACAAGAACGACTTCACCGGCAAGAAAATCGCCATCGTCGGCGACCTGCTGCACTCCCGCGTCGTGCGCAGCAATGTGCTGTTGCAGC
>DAORUI010000077.1:11676-14574 GCA_035433085.1 Propionicimonas sp.
ATCGTCGGCGACCTGCTGCACTCCCGCGTCGTGCGCAGCAATGTGCTGTTGCAGCGCACCCTGGGCGGGCAGGTGACGCTGGTGGCGCCGCCGACCCTGCTGCCCACAGGCGTTGAGACCTGGGGATGCCCGGTGACCGGCGACTTCGATGCAGCCCTGGCCGACGCCGACATCGTGATGATGCTGCGGGTGCAGCGGGAACGGATGGCCGGGGGGTTCTTCCCCACCGAGCGCGAGTACGCCGAGAGCTACGGGCTCACCGAAGCCAGGCTGGCCGCGCTCAAACCGGGTGCGGCGATCTGCCACCCTGGTCCGATGAACCGCGGCGTGGAGATCTCCAGCGCCGCAGCGGACGCCGCCAACTCCCTGGTGCTCGAGCAGGTGGCCGCGGGCGTGGCCGTCCGGATGAGCGTGCTGTACCACCTGCTCGGAAGCGACGAAGGAGCCCTGAAGTGAGCCTGCTGATCACTGGCGCCACCCTGGCCGACGGCACCCGTGGCGATCTCTACGTCGCCGAAGGACTGCTGGCCGACCCCGCGTCCGCCCCTGCCGGGGTCGAACGCATCGACGCGGACGGCCTGCTGGCCCTGCCCGGACTTGTCGACCTGCACACCCACCTGCGCCAGCCCGGACGCGAGGACGCCGAGACGGTCGCGTCCGGCACCGCTGCGGCCGCCCGCGGCGGGTTCACCTGCGTGCACGCGATGGCCAACACCGATCCGGTCACCGACACCGCCGAGGCCGCGGAGTACGTCCGCTCCCTCGGTGCGAGCGAGGGCCACTGCGAGGTGCGGGTGGTCGGCGCTGTCACCAAGGGCCTGGCCGGTGAGGAACTCGCCGAACTGGGCCTGATGCACGCCTCCTCCGCCGCAGTAACCATGTTCTCCGACGACGGACGCTGTGTGGGCGACTCGCTGCTGATGCGCCGCGCGCTCAGCTACGTGAAGGCCTTCGACGGCGTGATCGCCCAACATTCGCAGGATCCGCGGCTGGCCGGCCCGGGAGCGTGCTGCCACGAGTCGGAGTGGTCCGGACGCCTCGGGCTGCCCGGTTGGCCCTCGCAGGCCGAGAGCGTGATCGTCGCCCGCGACGTGCAATTGGCCGAACTGACCGACTCCCGCGTCCACGTCTGCCACGTGTCCACCGCCGAGAGCGTGGACGTGATCCGCTGGGCCAAGGCCCGCGGGATCAAGGTGACCGCCGAGGTCACCCCGCATCACCTGCTGCTCGACACCCCGTTGGTGGCGGGCTACGACACCACCTTCAAGGTGAATCCGCCGCTGCGCACGTCCGAGCACCTGGAAGCGGTGCGCGCAGCGCTCGCCGACGGCACCATCGATACCGTCGGCACCGACCACGCCCCGCACGCCCGCCAGGACAAGGACCACCCCTTCGACGTCGCGCTGCCGGGCATGCTCGGCCTGGAGCAGGCGCTGTCGGTGGTCATCGAAGTGATGGTGAATACCTCACGGATGGACTGGCCGACGCTGGTCGAACGGATGTCGGCAGCCCCGGCACGGATCGGCAAGGTCGCCGGTCAGGGTCGTCCGCTGGTTGTCGGCGAACCGGCGAACCTGGTGCTGGTTGACTCATCCGCCCGCTCCACCGTCGACCGGGACGCCTCCCGCTCCCGCGCGCGGAACAACCCCTACCACGGCCGCGATCTACCCGACCCGGTCGTCGCGACCATCTGGAAGGGCGAGCTCACCTACCGCCGTTGACACCTGCTCCCCAACTCTCACAAGCTGGACAGTTTGGTCCCATGACGGGGCAGAACCGTCCACTTTGCGGGGGCGGGAAGGCTGGTGACCACAGCGACCATGAATCGATTCAGCAGTTCGGGCGATTTCGCTCGGCCTCAGGGTGTTGGCTGGCTATGCTCAGTGCACCAACTCGGCAGGAGGCCCCGATGAAGCGTCAGCGCGCAAGCGTGAAGGACGTCGCTGTGCTCGCTGGGGTGTCAGTCGGCACGGTGTCGAACGTGCTGAACCGTCCCGAATCGGTGACGGATAAGACCCGCACCAAGGTCGAGCAGGCCATGACCGACCTGAACTTCCATCGCAATGCCTCCGCCCGGCAACTGCGTGCCGGGGTGTCGCGGACGGTCGGCGCCATCGTCATGGACCTTGGCAACCCCTACTTCACCGAACTCGCCCGTGGCATCGAGGACCGCCTGGCTCAGGACGATCACACTCTGATCCTCTGCTCCTCCGACGAGGATCCGGCGCGTGAGGCCCACTTCCTGCGCCTGCTCGCCGAGCAGGGCGTCCGCGGCGTACTGGTGACGCCGATGTCCACTACCAAGGAGCGCCTCGCGTCCCTGCGCAGCCTCGGTATCCCTTCGGTGCTGATGGACGCGAGCAGCCGCAGCCACGCAGCCGTGGGCGTCGACCACGTCTCCGGTGGGCGCCAGGCGATCGCGCATTTGCTGGCCCAAGGGCATCGCAGCATCGCCTACCTGGCGGGACGCGCCGACCTGCAGCAGACCCGGCACCGTCTGAAGGGCGCGATCGAAGCGATCCAGGCCGCCGGGCTGGAGCCGCACGAGGTGCTGCGGGTGCTGAACCTGCCCAACCTGACCGCAGCGGACGGTGAGCAGGGCATGCGCGAGATCCTCGCGAGCGGCGCTCGTCCGACCGCGGTGTTCTGCATGAACGACATCGTGGCGCTGGGCGCGATGAGGGAGATCCGGGCGCACGGGCTGAGCATCCCGGCCGATCTGGCGGTGGTCGGCTACGACGACCTGTACTTCGCTGCCGAGCTCATGACGCCGCTCACCTCAGTGCGCCAGCCGATGCGCCAGCTCGGCTGGGCAGCCGCCGACCTACTGCTCACCGACCACCCGCACACGCTTTTCGAGCCCGAACTGGTGCAGCGGGCCTCCTCGGACTTCCGCCG
>DAORUI010000078.1:0-4217 GCA_035433085.1 Propionicimonas sp.
GTGGAGCATAGGGGACTCGAACCCCTGACCCCCTGCTTGCAAAGCAGGTGCTCTACCAACTGAGCTAATGCCCCGACGGTCGATCATTCTCGCACTACCCCAGGGCGGTGCCCAAATGCGGGTGTGGACGGGTCTCGACCAGCCCCGATCCACCTGATCGGCGCTTCGAGCTTGTCGAGACCCGGCTCATCGGGTGGGTCCGAGAGCGTCGGGGGCTTTGCAGTTTCATCGGATTGGGACGGGCCTCTACCCTTGAAGTCATGTGGTCCAAGCGGGAAGAGGTCGATTACGCACTTCAGCGACGCAATTCGCTGCAGTTGCTGCGACGACCCCAGTGCTCGCTCGAGGCCCTCAGTCTCTGTGACGCGGACCCCCTCCTGATTCGGTCGGCGAAGCATCACGGCGAAGAATCCCCAGTGCCCTGCCCGGTTTGTCAGGCAAGGCCTGTGCTGAATCTGAACTATGTGTTCGGCGACCAATTGGGGCAGTACTCGGGCCGGATCAAATCCACGTCCGAGCTTGAAGGAATGCAATCCGAATACGGCGAATTCAAGGTCCGCGTCGTCGAGGTGTGCGTGCAGTGTGGCTGGAACCACCTGATCTCCAGCTACCTGCTGGGCGACGGGGTCAGCCGCCGCCCACCTCGCCGACAGCAGACCGTCGAGGACATCTATGGCTAACCCGAAGCGCGCCGCGGTAGCGGCGAGCCCGAAGAATACGAACCCCAAGGGCAAGAAGCGTCGCCTCTGGCTGCGCATCCTGGCTTGGACCATGTCGATCCTGCTGGTGCTCGGCCTCGCCGGCGTCGGGGTGATCGCCTACGCGTATTCGACGCTCGAACTGCCCGATCCGAATCGGGATTTCCAGACCAACACGAGCTTCGTCTATTACGCCGACGGCTCGGCGAAAATCGGTTCGTTCCAGGTGCAGAACCGGCAGAGCATCAGCTACGAGGAAATGCCGCAGTACGTGAAAGACGCAGTGGTGGCCGCTGAGAACCGTACTTTCTGGGAGGACCCAGGCATTTCAGTCACCGGTCTTTTCCGGGCGGCGCTGGGCCTGGTCGGAATCAGTACCGGCGGTACTGAATCCGGCGGTGGCTCCACCATCACCCAGCAGTACATCAAGATCATGTACTTGACCCAGGAGAAGAGCTTCACCCGTAAGGCGAAGGAGATCCTGCTCGCCGCCAAGATGGGCCAGGAGCTGACCAAGGAGCAAATCCTTGAGGGTTACCTGAACACCGTCTACTTCGGACGCGGGGCGTATGGCATCCAGGCCGCGGCGCTCGCCTACTTCAACAAGTCGGCCGGCAAGCTCACCCTCGCCGAGTCGGTGGCACTGGCGGCCATCCTGAACTCACCGGGCAACCTCGATCCGGCCAACGGAAAGACCGAGGCCGCCGATCTGCTCGAGCGTTACCAGTACACGCTCAACGGCATGGTCGAGTTGGGCATGATCACCGAGTCCCAGAAGAGCGAGATCTACTCCAGCCTGCCGAAGTTCCCCGAGGCGAAGAGCAGTTCACAGATGGGCGGGACGAAGGGCTTCCTGCTCAGCATGGTGCAGAAGGAACTGCTGCGTGCCGGCTTCACCGAGGAGGAGATCTCGGGCCAGGGCCTGAAGATCGTCACCACCTTCGACAAAGCGGCACAGGCCGCAGCCGTGGACGCAGCCCAGGCGAGCGCGCTGCAGGCGGCCAGCGGAAACAAGAAGGCCGCGGCGAAGCTGCACCCCGCGATCGCATCCATCGACAACGCGACCGGCGGCGTCGTCGCCCTCTACGGTGGTGCGGACTATGTGAAGAGCCAGTGGAACTGGGCGACGAACCCGCGTCCGACGGGCTCAACGTTCAAGCCGTACGCCCTCACTGCGGCGCTGCGCAACGAGTGGACCCTCAACGACAAACTGAACGGCAACACCTTCACGCCGGACGGCGATTCCCGTCCGGTGCGCAACGCCGGCGGTGCGAACTATGGCCGGATCACCCTCCAGACCGCCACCACGAAGTCGGTGAACACGGCCTACACCGACCTGGTGAGCCAGATCGAGAACGGACCCGAGGAAGTGATCTCGGCGGCAATGGATGCCGGTCTGCCGGAGTCCACCGACTGGGACCCTTCGAACCGGATTCCGCTGGGACGCACCGAGGTCAGTCCGCTCAACCAGGCGTCCGCGTATTCGACGTTCGCAAACCAGGGCGTGCACCGGACGCCGCACGTGGTTGCTGAGGTGTTCGACGCCCAGGGTCGATCGATCTACGCCACCGACACCGTCGGCAGTCCGACGATCGACACCGACATCGCGACCGACGTCACCTACGCGCTGACCAAGGTGACTCAGGACGGCACCGGGTACCGCGCCTCGCAGCTGGGCTACGAGGTCGCGGGCAAGACCGGCACCTACTACGTGGGTGACAACGGGAGATCCGAGACCCGGGCGGTGTGGTTCGTCGGGTTCACCAAGCAGATCTCGACTGCGGTGATGTTCGTCAAGGGCGACCAGGGGACCGACGACCTCGGCTATGGCTGGTACGGGTCGGGCTGGCCCCTGACCACTTGGTTGGCCTACATGAAGACCGCGATGGACGGCATGGAGCACGAGAGCTTCGATCCGCCGACCGTCCGAGTCTCAACGCAGACGCCAACCGCGAAGCCGTCCAAGACCAAGGACCCGGAGACCGTGACGCCCGTCCCGACCGAGACGGTGCCCACGGAGGTCGTGCCTAGCGAGACCGTACCCGTGGAGCCCACCGAGCCGCCGCCACCGCCGCCGACCGAGACCGTGGTGCCGCCGACCGAGCAACCCGCCGTTACGGAGGGCGCCGCCGGCGTCGCGGACGTGGGCGCCCAAACGGCGTCCGCGTCCCCCTAGGATCGCTGGGTGACCCAGACTCCAGCCGCGCTCACCAACGTCCTCGGTGGCGCGCTGGGCAGGCACGCCAAGCCCGGCGGCATGTGGTTCAACCCCGCGCCCTGGGCCTACCTGGCACTCACGCTCTCGTGGGTGCTGCTCGCGTTGCGGCAACTGCCCTGCCGCAAGAGCTCGGACATGTTCCCGAACATGTGCTACTCCGACATCACGGTGCTCTACTACTGGCGCGGGCTCCAGGACGGGAAGATCCCCTACCTCGACAGCGAAGTGGAGTACCCGGTGCTCACCGGCGCTTTCATGGAGCTCGGCCGCCGACTGGTTGTCCTACTGGGCGGACGCAGCGAGCCCGGCCTGAGCAGCACGGACACCACCCACGCGGCCGGCCTGTTCTTCGGCATCAACATCGTGCTGCTGTTCGCGCTGTTCGCGTTGGTGGTCTGGACGCACCTGCAGTTCCACCGTCCGTGGGACGCGCTGATGATCGCTGTCGCCCCGGCGATCTGGACGTCCGCCCTGATCAACTGGGACGGTCTCGTGATCGCCCTGACCGCGCTGGCGATGCTCGCCTGGGCGCGCCGTTCGCCGGTGTGGACGGGCGTCTGGCTGGGACTGGGGATCGCGGCGAAGCTGTATCCGGTGCTGCTGTTGGTGCCATTGGCGGTGCTCTGCCTGCGGTCCGGCCGATGGCGGCCGTTCTTCGTCACGTTGGGGACGACGGTTGCGGCCTGGGTCGCGGTGAACCTGCCGGTGTACCTGGCGACGCCCAGCGGCTGGATGAACTTCTGGACCTTCAACGTCGATCGGGGCGGTGACCTCGGCTCGATCTGGTACGTGCTCAGCCTGGCCGGGTACGAGGTGGGCTCGGTGTCGAAGCTGGTGGCCGCGATCATGGTGGCCGGCACGCTCGTGATCTGCGGGCTGCTGCTGTTGGCGCCCCGGCGTCCGCGGTTCGCGCAGGGCGCGTTCCTGATCGTGGCGCTGTTCCTGATGGTGAACAAGGTGTACTCGCCGCAGTACGTGCTGTGGCTGCTGCCGCTGCTCGTGCTCGCCCGGCCACGCTGGCTGGACTGGGCGGTGTTCTCGGTCGCCGAGGGCTTCTACTTCGTGGCCATCTGGGCGCACCTCGACGGACGCAGCGCCGCCGGCGACGGCCACGACCGGATCTACTGGCTTTCGGTGCTGCTGCGGATCGCGGTGCAGCTGTGGCTCTGCGTCCGTGTGGCCCTGGACATGGTGCGTCCGGAGCGGGACGTGGTGCGTGCCGGCGGCCTGGACGACCCGGATGGCGGCATCTTCGATCGCTCCCCGGACGCCCCTTGGCTGGTGCGCCTGAACGAGCGCCT
>DAORUI010000078.1:4317-5717 GCA_035433085.1 Propionicimonas sp.
CCTGAGGAGCGATGTGAGGAACGAGCATCGCGTCACGAAGGGCCGCCGCCGCGTCCCAGGACAAGGCGCCTCATGACGGCTGGCGCCCGTCGCCACGCGGACGCGCGGCTGGTAGTGCAGACGTGGTTCGTCACCCGGCTGCTGATGGCACTGGTCGGACTCTGGCTGATGGTCAGCGAAGGCCGCGAGTTCACCGACCTGGTGGGCAACTGGGACGTCCAGCACTTCCTGGCGATCGCCAGCAAGGGTTACGCGGCGCCGGATGACATCGCCTTCTTCCCAGGGTGGCCGCTGCTCCTGCGGCTGGCGTCCGTCCCGGGTACTTCGATGGTTGTCATGGGCACGTTCCTTGCGCTGCTCGCGTCCGGCTTCGCAGCGGCGGCTCTCTTCCGGCTGGCGGGGGCTCCGGCCGCGATCGCCTGGCTGCTCGCGCCGACCGCGGTGTTCACGATGGTGCCCTACACCGAATCGGTGTTCTGTGCGGCGGCGTTCTGGGCGTGGGAGCGGGCCACAGCCAAGCAGTGGGCAGCTGCAGCGGTGCTCGCTTCGGTGGCTGCGGCCGTCCGGGTGTCCGGGGTCTTCCTGATCGTGGCGCTGGTGGTGCTGGCACTGACTTCCGGCGGATCCTCGCGGGACAAGGGCAAACGGTTGCTCTGGCTGTTGTTCCCGGTGTTCGTGGTGGTGGCGTACCTGGCCTACCTGTATTCGATGACCGGCAACTGGCTGGCTTGGTACGACGCTCAGGCCACCGGCTGGTCGCGGGGGTTCACCTGGCCGTGGGACGCGCTGCGGCACACCTTCGAAGCCTTCGCGCCGGGTGCCTACGCAGACCATCCGGAGTGGGCGTGGGTGTTCCGCGCCGAGGTGGTGAGCATGGCGGTCGGGGTGGTGGTGACCCTGGTGTGCCTGGTGCGACGCCGCTGGGCCGAGGCCACCTGGGTAGGCCTGCAGGTCGGAGCGTTCTCGGTCTCGTACTGGTTCATGAGCGTGAACCGAGCGGTGCTGCTGTGGTTCCCGCTGTGGACGCTGCTCGGCGAGCTCGGTGAGAGCAAGCGGAAACTGCCCACTTGGCGCGCGGTGTTGATCGGATTGCTCGTGGCGGTCGCTCTGGTCGTTCAGGTGATCTGGGCCTGGCTCTTCTTCACCGGCCGCTGGGCGTCCTGATCGCAGGCGGCGGGCCCCCTCTCGTTGACACCTATGGTTACGTAACCGTAAGTTAGGGTTTACCGAAGGAGCGTCAGCAACCCAGGAGAGCCCGTTGACCGAGCCCGCGAGCAACACCATTCCCGCGAGCCCATACCGTCGGGCCGAGGTGAACAGTGGAGACCCCGCAGCCAGCCTCGGTCCGGACGGGTTCAGCTCTGAGTCGGCGCCCAAGAGAGGTCTCGACAGGCTCGACC
>DAORUI010000078.1:5817-8446 GCA_035433085.1 Propionicimonas sp.
CTCGACCGGCCGACCAGCGGATCAGAGCGCGGCCATGACAGGCTCGACCAGCCGGACGGACATCGCCCACGGGCGGCCACCGGCGACGTACCGATCCAGCTCCTTGACCCGTCCGGACGGCGCGTCGAGCACCCCGATTTCGCCTTCACCGGCACGGACGCCGACATCGCCGGCTACCTGCGCGACATGGTGCTGGCCAGGCGAATCGATACCGAAGCCACCGCTTTGCAGCGCAAGGGTGAACTCGGGCTCTGGCCGCCGGCGCTCGGTCAGGAGGCCGCACAGGTCGGCTCGGCCCGCGCCACCCGCAGCCCCGACGAGATCATCCCGTCCTATCGCGAGCACGGTGTCGCCTGGTGCGTGGGTATCGATCCACTAGACATGCTGGGCACCTTCCGGGGGACCGCGATGGTCGACTGGGACTCCGTCGGCAAACGCTTCCACCTGTACTCGTTCGTGATCGGCACCCAGACCCTCCACGCGGTCGGTATGGCGATGGGCATGCAGCGCGACGGGCTCGTGGGCAATGCAGACCCCGCCGAGAACGGGGCGGCGGTCGTCTACTTCGGCGACGGCGCCACAAGTCAGGGCGACGTGAACGAGGCCTTCATCTTTGCTGCGTCCTACGCTGCGCCGGTGGTGTTCTTCTGCCAGAACAACCAGTGGGCCATCTCGGAGCCGATCAAGCTGCAGTCGAAGATCCCGCTGTACCGGCGGGCGTCCGGTTTTGGCTTCCCCGGCGTCCGGGTGGACGGGAACGACGTCCTCGCAGTGAAGGCAGTCACCGACTGGGCGCTGGAGCGGGCGCGGCGGGGCGACGGCCCGACCCTGATCGAGGCCTACACCTACCGCATGGGCGCGCACACGACGTCCGACGACCCCACCAAGTACCGGCACGCCGCCGAACTCGACGAGTGGCGGGCCAAGGACCCGATCGAGCGCGTGCGCACCTACCTGCTCGCGTCCGGAGTCATCGACCAGGCCTGGCTGGACGCCCTCGCCGCTGAGTCGGACGCTCTCGCCGAGCGGCTGCGCGCCGGTTGCGTGAGCCTGCCCGAGCCGCGGCTGGACGAGCTGTGGGACAAGGTCTATGTCGACACTCCCGATCTACTGCATCGGCAGCGGGCCGAGTTTGTGGCCTACGAAGAGTCGTTCCTGAACCCTTCGACAGGCTCAGGGGGCGTTCGATGACTGCCCGGCCGATGACTGCCCCGACGATGGCTGAGCTTGACGAAGCCTCGGGCCCCTCGACAGGCTCGGGGACCGCTGTGGAGTGCGGCCCTTCGACAGGCTCAGGGGGCGTTCGATGACGACCATGACCATGGCCAAGGCGCTGAACGCCGGCCTGCGCAAGGCTCTCGGCGCCGACCCCTTGGTGCTGCTCGCCGGGGAGGACATCGGCAAGCTCGGCGGGGTCTTCCGGGTGACCGAGGGTCTACAGGCCGAGTTCGGACGCGACCGCGTGGTCGACTCTCCGCTCGCCGAGTCGGGCATCGTGGGCACCGCGGTCGGGATGGCGTTGCGCGGCTACCGTCCGGTGGTCGAGATCCAGTTCGACGGCTTCGTGTACCCGGCGTTCGACCAGATCGTCTCGCAGGTGTCCCGGCTGCGGTTCCGGTCGCATGGCCGGCTGAGCGTCCCGATGGTCATTCGCATTCCCTACGGCGGCGGTATCGGCGCGATCGAGCACCACAGTGAGTCCCCGGAGGCCTACTTCGCACACACCCCGGGGCTCAAGGTGGTCACGCCGTCCAGCCCGTCCGACGCATACTGGATGATCCAGCAGGCCATCGCGGCCGACGACCCGGTGATCTTCTTCGAACCCAAGCGCCGCTATCACGAGAAGGGCGAGGTCGACCTGGACGGCCCCGCGGCCCCGCTCTCGCTCTACCAGGCGCGCGTGGTCAAGCCGGGGACGGACGCCACCCTGTTTGCCTACGGACCGATGGTGCGCACCTGCGTGGAGGCCGCGGTTGCCGCCGAGGCCGAAGGCCGCAACCTCGAGGTGGTCGACCTGCGCTCCCTCGCGCCGCTGGACGATGCGACGGTGTTCGACTCCGTCCGGCGGACGGGGCGCGCGATCGTCGTCCACGAAGCCGTTGGGACGCTGGGGATCGGGGCCGAACTGGCGGCGCGGATTCAGGCCGAGTGTTTCTACGAACTACAGGCGCCCGTACTGCGGGTCACCGGCTACGACCTTCCCTATCCGCCCAGCCGGGTCGAAGATGGCTACCTGCCCGATCTTGATCGGGTGCTGGACGCGGTCGACCGGTCGATGGGCTACTGAGAGGCATGGCGATGCGTGAGTTCAAGCTGCCCGATCCGGGTGAGGGCCTGCTCGAGGCCGAGATCGTCGCGTGGCGGGTCGCGGTCGGTGACGTCGTGGCCGTGAACGACATCCTGCTTGAGATTGAGACCGCCAAGTCTCTGGTGGAACTGCCCTCGCCGTTCGCCGGTGTGGTCTCGGAGTTGCTCGTTGTCGAAGGCGACACCGTCGAGGTGGGCACGCCCATCATTCGGATAGCCGATCTTGGCGAGCCGGAGACGATGGCAGAACCGGGGACGTTGGTTGAGCCGGGGACGTTGGTTGAGCCGGGGACGTTGGTTGAGCCGGGGACGTTGGTTGAGC
>DAORUI010000078.1:8546-11968 GCA_035433085.1 Propionicimonas sp.
CGGGGACGGTGGCTGAGCTTGACGAAGCCCCGGGGACCCTTCGTCAAGCTCAGGGATCGTTGGGTGGGGCTCAGGGATCGTTGGGTGGGGCTCAGGGATCGTTGGGTGAGGCTCAGGGATCGTTGGGTGGGGCTCAGGGATCGGTGGAGGAGGTCCCGCCCGCGGAGATCGTCACCGGCCCCGTCGAGATCGGCAGGGCGAGCGAGTCTGGTTCGATGCTGGTCGGGTACGGCGTGAAGGCTGGGGCCGTCGCCAGGCGTCCGCGGAAGGCGCCCGGCATCGTGGCCGTCCCGGAGACTGACCAGGTGCACGAGTCGTACGACACCGCCAACCCCGTCTCGCGCAAGGTGGACGAGGTCACCCCCACCGAGCGGGTGTCGGCCACGGCCAGCGGGGCACAACTGCCACCGCCGGGACGTCCGGACGCCGCGGCTGCGTCCGACCGTCCGGCATTGGCGAAGCCGCCGGTGCGGCGCATCGCCCGTGACCTGGGGATCGACTTGAACACGATCATGGGGACCGGTCCGGGCGGCATCGTGACCGCAGCGGACGTGGTCGCTGCCGCGGGCGGACGAGCGGTCGGCGATCGCCGGGTGCCGCTGCGCGGCGTCCAGCGGCAGATGTTCCTGGCCATGACCGAGACGCTGAAGGTGCCCCAGGCGACCGCGATCGTCGAGGCCGACGTCACCGGCACCATGGACCTGTTGGACACCTTGAAACAGCGACGGGAGTTCACCGGACTACGGGTTTCGCCGCTGCTGGTGTTCGCGAAGGCGGCGTGCATGGCGATCGCGCGCAATCCGTCCATCAACTGCTCCTACGACGAGATCGCCGACGAGGTCGTGTTCCACTCGGCGGTGAATCTCGGAATCGCCGCGGCCACCCCGCGCGGACTGGTCGTGCCGAACATCAAGAACGCCGACCGGATGACCCTGCTGGAACTGGCCGAGGCGCTGAACCGGATGGTCGCAGTGGCCAAGGAGGGACGCGTCCAGCCCATCGATCTCAGTTCGGGCACCTTCACCATCACCAATATCGGGGTGTTCGGGGTGGACGGTGGCACGCCGATCCTGAACCAGGGCGAAGCCGCGATCATGTGCCTGGGCACGGTCCGCCGCAAGCCCTGGGTGGTCGGTGTTGGTGACGAGGAGCGGATCGTCCCGCGCTCGGTCTGCACGGTCTCACTCACCTTCGACCATCGCCTGGTCGACGGCGAGGCCGCCTCGAAGTTCCTTGCCGACGTGGCCACGATCATGGCCGACCCGGGTTTGTCGCTGCTCTTCTGACGAGCCCTCGCCAGCCAACACCTCACGGATTGAGGCTCAAGCGGCGGCGCCCGAATAGAGTGCTTCCGTGTCCAGTCGAAGCGAAGTACTGATCACTGTCGACGAACTGCCGGACGCGCTCTCTGCCGGCGCGCAACTGCTCGACGTGCGCTGGCGGTTGGGTGAGGAAGCCGGCGCAGGTCGGGCTGAATACCGCAAGGGCCATCTGCCAGGTGCCCGGTTCCTCGACCTTGAGTCGGTGCTGACTGGGCCGCTCATCGACCCGACACAGGGACGGCACCCGCTCCCGGACGCCGACCGCCTCGCCGCCGGTCTAGGCGCGCTCGGCATCGACCCGACGCGTCCGATCATCGTCTATGACGAGCCCGGATCGTTCGCCGCCGGCCGGGCCTGGTGGGTGCTGCGCTGGGCGGGTCTGGACGCGCGGGTGCTCGACGGCGGCATCAAGGCCTGGATGGCCGAAGGCGGTGACCTGGTCAGTGGCGAGGCTCCGCCGGTCGAGCCCACCGAGTTGCAACTCAGCACCGGCCACCTGCCCACCCTGGACGCAGGCGACGTCGCGCTTTTCAACGGCGTACTGGTTGACGTCCGCGCACCCGAGCGCTTCCGCGGCGAGGTGGAGCCGATCGATCCGAAGGCCGGACACATCCCAGGCGCGACCAACCGCCCGGTCGGTGCATTGTGGACGACTGACGGGCGCCTTCCGTCCCACGATGAACTACGTTCCTACTTCGATCTGGATACCGCCAAGCCGGTCGCCGTCTACTGCGGTTCTGGGGTTTCGGCAGCGCAGGCCGTCCTCGCCCTCGCCAGTCTGGGCATTGATGCCGCCCTCTACCCGCCGTCGTGGTCTGGCTGGTCGGCCGACCCGGACCGTCCGGTTGCGGTAGGCGGATAGCCATGCTCGAACCGCCCACCCTGGCCACTACCCGGCTGGACCACATCCACGCCAACCTGGAAGCGATCCGCGCGCGCGTCGGCAATCGGCAGGTGCTCGCCGCGGTGAAGGCCGACGCCTACGGCCACGGCGCGATCGAGGTGTGCCGAATGATCGAGCGCACCGGCGCGGCCGACTGGCTGGGCGTGGCGACGGTCGCCGAGGGCGTGGCGCTGCGCGATGCGGGAGTGGGACTGCCGATCCTGAAGCTTTCGGTGGCCCGGGGCCCCGAAGTGGAGGTTGCCGTGGACTCAGGGCTCGCTCTCTGTGTGGTCGACGACAACTCGATCGCAGAGGCGTCCGCTGCGGCCGTGGTCCGTGGGGTTGAGGCCGAACTCCACCTGAAGGTGGACACGGGCATGCGGCGCATCGGTTGCGACCCGGCGGACGCCGTCCGGCTGGCCGAACTCGTTGATGCCAGCCCTGGCGTCCGGCTGGGCGGGCTGTTCTCGCACCTGCCGATCTCAGACAGCCCCGCCGGAGTGGCGTTCACCCGGTCACAGGTCGAGTTGTTCGCCCGGACGGCTGGCGAGGTCGAGGCGGCGCACGGGCCCATCCCGCTCAAGCACCTGGCGAACTCGGGTGCGGTGCTCGGGCACCCGGACGCATGGTTCGACTTGGTGCGTCCCGGGATCATGATCTACGGCGCGTACCCCGACCCGGAGTCGGTGCGCTCGGTCGAACTGCTGCCGGGCCTGGAGTGGCGCACGAGAGTGACTTTCGTCAAGCCGATCCGCGCCGGCGAGACCGTCGGCTACGGCCGCACCTGGACGGCCCCGCGGGACACCTGGATCGCCACCCTCCCGGTTGGGTACGGGGACGGGTTTTCGCGGCTGCTCTCGAATCGCGGCCGGGTGCTGATCGCGGGCCGCAGCTACCCGGTCGTCGGACGCGTCTGCATGGACCAGACCATGATCGACGTGGGTCCCGACCCGAGCGTGGAGGTCGGTGATGACGCCGTGCTGGTCGGCTCGTCGGGGAATGAGGAGATCACCACGTCCGAGATCGCGTCCTTGATGGGCACGATCCCCTACGAGGTCACCTGTCTGATCACCGCACGCGTCGCGCGCAAGACAATCGGCTGACTCACCGCCGATGAGCCCGGCCCACGCTCCCTGAGCCCGGCCCACGCTCCCTGAGCCCGGCCCACGCTCCCTGAGCTTGACGAAGGGTCCTGTGCCGGACGGTCCCTGAGCTTG
>DAORUI010000078.1:12068-14535 GCA_035433085.1 Propionicimonas sp.
CGAAGGGTCCTGTGCCGGACGGTCCCTGAGCTTGACGAAGGGCCCTGAGCCGGACGGTCCCTGAGCCTGACGAAGCCGTGCGTCCGGCTACTGCCGGGGAATCGAAACCTGATGCCGAGGCACGAACTCGCGCTTGGCATAGGCGGCTAGGCCGAAAGTGAGCCAGCCGTCCACGGCGGCACCGACGCCGCCGCCGACCAGCGGGATCCGGCGCACCACGACGACGGCGAGGTGCTTGCCGCCCAGTCGTCCGGCCAACGAACCCATCACACGCTCGTTGATGCTCTGGTCGAGCGCCGGATCGAACATCGGGGCTGTGGCGATCGCCAGAGGAGTGCTGGGTAGCTTCCCGTCCGAGACGAGCCGGCGCACCTCGTCGTCCCCGAGCATGGCCAGGGTGAGCGCGGCGCGCACGCGCCGATCGTCCACGTCGTAGCCCCGGAGGTGGGCGATCGAGGCGATCATCCGGACGCTCAGTACGCCCATTCCGGCGATGTTGGCGGGCAGCCCGACAGGCAGGGTCAGCAGCCCGCCGACGCTGGTGAGAAATCCCTGGGCCGACGCCAGACCGATGTGCTGGGTGACCAGCGAATCGATGGCCAGTTCACGTTCGCCCTTGGCTTGCAGCGCTTTCACTGCGGTCGCCTTGGCGCCGGGGAAGGTGGTGTTCCCGTCGATGGCGAACTCGACCAGGTTGCGCAGCATGCCGCCAACCACCGCCGGCGTGCGGGCGACAACCTGTTTGCCGATCCCATCGTTGGTCATTGCGTTCCTCTCGACACCTACGTTCCCAAGCGTAGGCGGGTCGCTCCGCGGCCGCGTCCGGTGGCGTCCCTGAGCGGTCCCCGAACAACGTGACGTGATTCGGACCCTGGACGGTCGCCAGGTCGAGAATCTCGAGTTGCGCGCGGGTTGCGGGTCCGAATCACGTCATGGTTTGCCCGGGCAGGCCGGGCGACCAGGTGAGTTGTCGCACCCGGCTGGCAGAATCGGGCCCATGGCACGCTCTGGGCTGTTCGGAACGCCCGCGGACTGGCCGGATCAGGACCTGATCGCCTTCTCCGCGGAGTTTGACGAAGTCCTGGTGCTGGAGGCGTACGCCTGCGGCGTGTTTCCGATGCCGATCGGCAACGCCAGGCGGGCCGAGATGGGCTGGTGGTCGCCACAACGGCGGGGCGTGCTGCCGCTCGATGCCGTGCGGGTGCCGAGGTCGTTACGGAAGTCGGCCAAGCGTTACGCCACCACCATTGATGCCGCCTTCGACGAGGTGCTCGCACGCTGCGCCGACCCGCGACGTCCCTACGGGTGGATCGACGCCGACGTCCGCCGGATCTACACCGCGCTGCAGCGCGGCGGCAGGGTGCATTCGGTGGAGGTCTGGGACGCATCCGGACGCCTGGTGGGCGGCCTTTACGGGGTCTCGATCGGGGGGCTGTTCGCGGGTGAGTCGATGTTCCACGACCCCGAGCACGGGCGGGACGCGTCCAAGGTGGCACTGCTCGCCCTGGTGGAGTTCCTGTCCGACGAGCATGCTGAGGAGCGCATCATCGACGTGCAGTGGCAGACCGACCACCTGGCGTCCCTTGGTGTCATCGAGATCGACCGCAGCGAGTACCTCACCTTGCTCGACGAGGCACTCGTCGTCCCCGAGCCGAGCTGGCCGGCCAGAGAGGAGCCGCATGCCTGAGCTACCCGAAGTCGAAGCCCTGCGCACGTTCCTGGAGCGCAACTGCGTTGGCAAGAGCGTTGCTCGTGCAGAACTGGCGGCGTTCGCGTGCCTCAAGACGGTCGCGATTCCGCTGTCCGCGCTGGCTGGGCTCGAAGTGGACGCGGTCGAGCGCCGCGGCAAGTTCGTCTGCATCAGCATCGGCGGGCTCTGGCTGGCGTTCCACCTCGCCCGGGCCGGCTGGCTGACCTGGTCGGACGCGATGCCGGACGCTCCCGTGCGCCCGGGACGCGGTCCGCTGGCCTTCCGGCTGCTGTTCGACGACGGCTCGGGGTTCCGCCTCACCGAGGCCGGCACCCAGAAGCGGTTGGCGGTCTATCTGGTGAACCGCCTGGAGGACGTGCCGGGGATCGCGTCGCTGGGCCCGGACCCCCTGGCGTCCGACTTCACACCGGAGGTTCTGGCAGCGATCCTCACCACGGCCGGACGCTCGCAGTTGAAAGGCGTGTTGCGCGACCAACGCATCATCGCCGGCATCGGCAATGCCTACTCAGACGAGATCCTGCATGCCGCCAAGCTGAGCCCGTTCAAACCGGCTAACGCGTTGTCGGACGCTGAGCGGGCCACGCTGTTCGATGCGATCCGCGGCGAGTTGGCCGCGGCGATCGAGCGCTCGGCCGGCCTGACCGCCAAGGACCTCAAGGGGGACAAGAAGGCGAACCTGCGAGTGCACGGACGCACCGGCCAACCCTGCGAGGTCTGCGGCACCACCATCGCCGAGGTCTCCTTCGCGGACAGCTC
>DAORUI010000079.1:0-14498 GCA_035433085.1 Propionicimonas sp.
TTGATAGGGACGGGTTCTGATTGCAGGCTTGGAGCGCTCCAAGTATGCTAGCTAATGTCAGCTTGTCTGGCATTAGTTACGTGAGTAGGGAAGGGCGATGACAGCGACCTTGGAGCGCACACACGACCTCACTGCGGTGAAGGTGCCGCTCATCGTCGACCGCGACAGCCCTGTGCCGCTCTATCACCAGGTGGCTGAGCAGCTCACCAAGGCGATCGCGGACGGGGTGCTGAAGCCGGGCGACGCGTTCGAGAACGAGGTGTCCCTGGCCCAGCGGCTCGACCTCTCGCGTCCTACCGTCCGACGTTCGATCGGTGAGTTGGTCACCAAGGGCTTGCTGGTGAGACGACGCGGCATCGGCACCACGGTCGCGCACGAGGCGGTCCACCGGCGTAACGAACTGACAAGCCTGTACGACGACCTGGCCGCGGATGGACGCAAGCCGAGCACCCGCGTCCTGAGAATGAGCTATGCCGAAACCGACGACCGCGCAGCCCGCATGCTCGAACTCGATCGGCGAACTCCGCTGGTCTACCTCGAGCGATTGCGGGTGATCGAAGGCACGCCGATCGCGCTTCTGAAGAACTGGCTGCCACCGACGTTCAGCGACATCTCGGCCTCGGAGCTGGAGGCCGGCGGTCTCTACGACTGGTTCCGGCGACACCACGTGGCGCCGGTCGTGGCGCACCAGACCATCGGTGGTCGGCCGTCACTGCCCGAAGAGCGGTCGCTGTTGGGGCTCGGTCGGCTCGATCCGGTGCTCACCATGACCAGGCGGGCCTACGACTCGGCCGGCACGCCGGTGGAGTTCGGCGACCATTGCTACCGAGCCGACCGCTACAAGTTCGACGTGACCGTACACGCGACCTGAGCGCTGGCTGCCGTCCGTGGCGATTCAGCGAGGTGCAGCGGCGGAAGAGGAGCGAATCACCAACCGCGACGGGATCACGACGTTCTGCAGCTCCGCGCCCGGGTCGGCGAGCCGGCGCAGCAATGCTTCGCCACTGGCCACCCCGACGTCGAAACCGCGATTATCCACCGTAGTCAGATCCAGGAACCGGCTTCGGGCGAGCTGGGAGTTGTCGTAGCCGACGAGGGCCGCATCGGACGGCACCTCGCGACCCACCTCGCGCAATGCCGCGCGCGCACCCAGGGCCATGGTGTCGTTGGCGGCGAAGATCGCGGTGACTTCCGGGTGGCGGCGCAGCAACTCGACGGTACCGGCGTAGCCGCCGTCCTCGTTGGTCGGGTTGCGCTCGCCCGCGTAGCGGGCCGCCTCGCCGATGGTGCGCATCCCGTCCATGTACGCGTCCCGGCGGTGCCGTGCCGAACCGCCCGCGCCGGTGACGTGGCCGATGCGGCGATGGCCCAGCGACTGCAAATGCCTCATGATCAACCCGACGCCCAGCGACTGGTCGCTCGAGACGTGGTCGGCGCCGCTCACGTCGTTCAATCGGGTGCCTTCGACCACGGTCGGGATGCCCAGGTCGCTGAACTCGCGTCCCGGCTCGGCGGCGATCACCAGGGCGTCCACCTGGGTGTCGAGGAAACCGTCGATCGCGTTCACGAGTTGGTCTCCCACCAGGTAGTGCTCGCGAATCGCTACGTGGAAGCCGCGCGGGCCCATCACCGTTCGCAGTCCGTGGAGCACTTCGACGAACCACGGGTTCGAGAAGTCGTCGATCACCATGCCGACGGTGTGGGTACGGTCGGCGGCCAGGTTGGCGGCTGCGCGACTGGGTCGGTAACCGAGCTTCGCGATCGCTGCCTGGACGGCTGCGCGCTTGGGCTCGCTGACCAGCGCGGAGCCGTTCAGTACAAGGGACACCAGGGACTTGGACACGCCGGCTTCCCTGGCGACGTCATAGATCGTCGGCCGCGCGGCTCTTGGTCGCTCGTTCATGGTCTTGGTTGCTTGTTCATGGTATTCGCGGCGATTCTGTCACGATTCCATAACCCCCTATTGACAGGACATTCTTCCGTGCTTACTCTGATGTTGCTTGGAGCGCTCCAAGTTTACATCAAGGAGGATGAATGAGCATCGGCATCGCCGTAATCGGGGCGGGAATGGCTGGCAAGGCCCACATCGCTGCCTACCGGGTCGCCCCCACCCTGTACGAATCCACGCTTCCCGACCTGCGATACGTGTCGATCGGCGATGTGAACGCCGAACTGGCCGCGGCTACGGCGAAGCGTTACGGCTACGAGCGCAGCGACACCGACTGGCGCGCGATCGCGGCCAATCCCGAAATCGATGTGGTCAGCGTGGTCATCGCCAACAGCCTGCATCTCGAGGTGGTCAAGGGCCTGCTGGACGCCGGCAAGCACGTGCTGTGCGAGAAGCCGCTGGCCGACACCCTCGAGTCGGCGCGCGAGATGGCCCGGCTGGCCAAGGAGGCGTCCTCCATCGCCCGCATCGGCCTCACCTTCCGCCGGCAACCCGGCATCAGCGCGATCCGCAACTGGATCGCGGACGGGACGCTGGGCAAGGTGCTGCACTTCTCCGGTCGCTACTGGTGTGACTACGGCTGCAATCCCAAGGGCCCGATGAGCTGGCGCTTCCAGGGCCCCAACGGCTCGGGCGCCCTGGCCGACATCGGCAGCCACCTGAGCTACCTGTCCGAGTTCCTCTGCGGCCCCATGCAGGCGGTCTCCGGCGGCGGCTTCACCACCGCGATCAAAGAGCGTCCGCTGCCGCTGGGTGCGGTCGTCGGCCACGGCCTGGCCGCGGTCTCGGACACCTACGAGCCGGTCACCAATGACGACTACGCCACCTTCACCGCGCACTACGCCGATACCACCGGCAGCCTCGAAGTCTCCCGCGTCGCCGCCGGCTACCCGAACAACCTCAACTTCGAGGTCTTCTGCGAGAACGGTGCGGCCAGCTTCACCCAGGAGACCCCGTCCCAGGTGCGGCTGTACCTGCACGACGACGAACCGGGCAAGAACGGCTACCGCACCGTCGATCTGGGTGGCGACCACCCCTACGTCTCGGGCGGCATGCCGATCGACGTCTCCGGGGTGGGCTTCGGCCAGAACGAGGGCTTCGCCTTCCAGGCCCGCGCCTTCCTCGAAGAGGTGGCCGGGATCCCCGAAGAGCAGTCCCTGCCCCGCAATGCGTCCCTCGATGAGGGCGTCCACAACATGGAAATCCTTGCCGCCGTCGCTGAGTCGGCTGCCAACAACGGAAAGAGCGTGACGCTGTGAAGCTTGGCCTGTACAACGCGGTCCTGCACGACCGTCCCCTCGAGGACGCCCTCGCGGTGATCGGTGGTCTCGGCCTGAACGGTATCGAGATCAACTCCGGCGGCTTCCTGCCCCCGACCCACATCCCGAACATCGACGAGATCGTCTCCTCCCCGGCGGCCGCGAAGGCCTACTTGGCGAAGTTCGAGGGAACGGGGGTGGAGATCGCCGGTCTGAACTGCAACGGCAATCCGCTGCACCCCAACCCCGTGATCGGCGAGAAGCACGCCGAAGACGTCCGCCGCTCGATCCGGGCCGCCGCCGCCCTGGGGCAGAACCGCGTGGTCACCATGTCGGGCCTGCCCGGCGGCGAGCCCGGAGCCACCCACCCGAACTGGATCGTGAACGCCTGGAACTCCGCAGCCCTCGACGTGCTGGATTACCAGTGGGAGATCGCGGCCAAGTTCTGGAGCGAGATCGATCAGCTCGCCAAGGACCACGGGGTCAAGGTGGCGCTCGAACTTCACCCGCAGAACATCGTCTTCAACGCCCGCGACATCCGCAAGCTGGTGGAGCTGACCGGCGCCACCAACGTCGGCGTCGAGATGGACGCCTCGCACCTGTTCTGGCAGCAGGCCGATCCGGTAGCCGTGGTGCGTGAGCTCGGCTCGCTGATCTTCCACGCCGCCGCCAAGGACATCCGGATCAATCCGGCGAACGCGCAGCTGAACGGCGTCCTCGACAACGGCTTCCGTCGTCTTCGTGAGGACGAGGGCCGGGTCAACCTGGGCGGCGATGAGTGGGCCAACGAGTGGCCGAAGGACTCCTCCTGGGATTTCGTCGCCCTGGGCAAGGGCCACGACACCGCCTACTGGACGGAGTTCATCCGCGCCCTCTACGAAGTCGATCCCGACATGTGCCTGAACATCGAGCACGAGGACACCGAACTCGGCCGCGTCGAGGGCATCGAGGTGGCCGCCAAGGTCCTCCTCGACGCCTGGGCGGCGTTCCAGGGGGAGTGATCCCCACCCCAGAAACCAACCCGCCGGACGGGGAGCGCGCACCCCGTCCGGCCCGGACCCGGCTGGAGCAAAGGCAGCACCACTACCTCGCAACCAACGAGTGAAGAAATCCCCAATGAAGGAGATTCAGATGCGCAAGATCCTGGCGGCCACCCTGGCCACCATCAGCGCGGTCGCCTTGACCGCCTGCAGCACCGGCGCCACGCCGGGTGCGACCGGCTCAGCAGCCGGCGGCGAGAGCTCAGCGGCCGGCGGTGCCGGCGAGAAGATCAAGATCGGCATCGCCCTGCCGGCTGGCAACCAGACCTTCTGGACCGGCTGGATCAAGGGTGCCCAGGCCGAAGCCGCGAAGTTGAACGTCGACCTGACGATCACCGACGCCAAGAACGACGCCCAGACCATGAACGACCAAGTCAACACCATGATCGTCAGCGGCATCAAGGGACTCGCCGTGGCCTCTGTCGATCCCACCGCCAACAAGCCTGCGGCGCAGGCGGCCACCGACGCCGGCATCAAGATGATCACGTCCAATCGCACCCTTGACATGGCGTACGGCGGTGTGGGCGGGGCGAACCCGATCGTGCACACCGGCTTCAACGACGTCCAGATGGGCGGATTCCAGGGCGACCTGCTGATCAAGGCGTGTGAAGGCAAGGATCCGTGCAATGTCGCGCTTCAGGTGGGCACGCTCGGTGCCACCCCGCAGGTCGCTCGCTCCAAGGGCCTTAAGGACAAGATCGCCTCGGTGCCCACCATCAAGATCGTGATGGAGGAGACCAACGACTTCGACCCGGTCAAGGCCGCTGATGTCACCGCGACCATGCTGCAGAAGGACAAGAACATCGACTTCATGCTCGCCCAGACTGACCCTGAGGCCCTCGCTGCGGCGACGGTGATCAAGGAACAGGGCCTGGAGGGCAAGATCGGTGTCATCGGCATCGGCGGCTCCCTCGAGGGCACGCAGGCGGTGGCCTCAGGCAAGATGTTCGGCACCGTCAAGGTCTCCGGCAATGACGACGGCGCGACCTCGGTACGCACCATCGCAGCCCTCGTTCGTGGCGAGGAGATCAAGGTGGACACCACCGGTGAGCGTCCGACCGTCGTGGTCGACGCGCTGATCATCACCAAGGACAACGCAGCCGACAACCCCGGGGACTGGTGATCTGAATGACTGACGACCTCCCCCGCATCGAAGCCCGCGGGGTGACCAAGATCTTCGCTGGTGTCGCTGCCCTGGACAACGTGGACCTCACGCTGTTCGCGGGGGAGGTCGTCGGTCTCCTCGGTGAGAACGGTGCCGGTAAGTCGACGCTGATCAAGGTGCTGGCCGGCGTCTACATCCCGGAGAAGGCCGAGATCAAGGTGCGCGGCGAGTTGGTGCACTTCACTGAACCGATCCACGCACTGGCCCGCGGCATCGCCACTGTGCACCAGCACAGCTCGCTGGCCAACAACCTGACGGTCGCACAGAACCTGATCCTTGGACGGGAGCCGGGCGTGTCCTGGCTGCCGTTCTGGATCCGGCAGAAGGCCATCCTGGCCAAGGCCCGCGAGATCACCGAACGTTTCGGGATCGAGCTCCCGCTGACGACCTTGGTCGACGATCTGAGCGTCGCCCAGAAGCAGCGGGTCGAGATCGTGCGAGCCGCGTCCGAGGCCGACACCATGATCATCCTCGACGAGCCCACCGCGGCGCTCAACCCGGCTGAGGTGGACGAGTTGTTCGAGCTGATCGGCACGTTGAAGGCCACCGGCATCCCGGTGCTCTACGTCAGCCACCGCCTGGACGAGATCCCGCGGATCTGCGACCGGGTAGAGGTGCTGCGCGACGGCAAGAACGTCGGTGGCCTGAACAAGGAGGACT
Source organism: Propionicimonas sp. (assembly GCA_035433085.1). GTDB lineage: Bacteria > Actinomycetota > Actinomycetes > Propionibacteriales > Propionibacteriaceae > Propionicimonas. The sequence goes on from DAORUI010000079.1 coordinate 6,073, forward strand.
CGGTACCGGCCAAGATCATTCCGCTCCTGGTCGGACGGCAGCTGGGGAACCTGTTCCCGGACCTGCCGCACATGACCGACGAGGTGGTGTTCCGAGCAGAGAACGTGTCCGGCAAGCTGCTTCGTAACGTCTCGATGCAGATCCACGCCGGCGAGATCGTCGGCCTCACGGGCGCCATTGGTGCCGGCCAGCGCGATTTCGCCCGGATCGTGTTCGGCGCAGATCCAGGCACCGGCAAGGTCGAACTCCTTGGCGAACCACTTCCGCACGGCCGTCCCGACCTCGCAGTCAAGGCAGGCGTCGGCTACGTCAGCGGTGACCGGAAGAAGGATGGCCTGTTCCCGATTCTTCCGGTGTGGCGCAACGCCACCGTGGTGAAGTCCGAGGACCTGTCGGTCGCCGGCTTCCTGATTCCCGCGAGGGAGCGGAAGGTTGGGGTCGAACTGATCAAGCAGTTCGACGTCCGCACCTCCTCTCCGAACAAGGAGATCGGTGAACTCTCGGGCGGCAACCAACAGAAGGCGCTGCTGGCTCGCTGGGCCGCGGTCACCCCGAAGCTCCTGATCCTCGATGAGCCCACGCTGGGTGTCGACGTCGGCGCCCGCCGAGAGATCTACGACCAGATCGTCGCCCTCGCCGAAACTGGCATGGCCGTGATCCTGGTCTCCGCGGACCACGCTGAACTACAAGGCATGAGCCATCGCGTGATGGTCTTCACCGACGGCGAGGTCGTCGCCGAAATGGCAGGCAAGGACGCCACCGAAGAGGCCGTCCTGCATGCCCGGATCCGTACCGACAATGCAAAGGCAGCATCATGAGCACACCCACCGCAACCCCGGTGAACCCTGCGCCGACCAAGGCGGCGACCGCCGTTCCGAATCGCTGGGCCCAACTCGGGCCGACCCTCAAGCGCAATGGGTTGTTGATCTTCTTCGCGCTGTTGCTGGTCGTGTTCACGATCGCCCGACCGGAGTTCCTGAGCCAGGCGAACATCCGCAACATCCTGCTCAGCGCATCGGTGGTCGGGGTGCTGGCGCTCGGCCAGACCGTGGTGATCCTCACCGGCGGCTTCGACATCGGCATCGCCAAGACCGCAGTGGTCGCCGGCATGGTGGTCGCGATGGCTGCGGGGATGGGTCCGTTCGCCCTTGTCCTCTCGATCATCGCGACGATCGTGGTCGGCCTGGTCAACGGCATCCTGATCTCCCGCACAAAGGTGAACCCGTTCATCGTGACCCTCGGTATGTACACCATCCTGACCTCGGTGGCTCTGCTGATGAACAACGGTGGTTCGGTCATCAACCTCCCGCCGTGGCTGCTCGGACTCACCTCCTGGCAACTGTTCGGGCTGCCCGGGATCGTCTACTGGTTCATCGTGATCGCGATCATCACCCATATCGCTCTCGCCTACACCCGCTGGGGTGGCCACATCTACGCGGTCGGTGGCAATGAGGAAGCCGCGCGGCTGGCCGGCATCAAGTCCAGCAACGTGCTTGCGTCCGCTTATGTGGTGGCTGCGGTGGTCGGCGGCATGGCGGGCGTCATGTTGACGGCCCGCCTCGGTACCGCCTCGCCGGTCGCCCTGCCTGGTGCCGAACTCGACTCGATCGCGGCTGTGGTCATCGGTGGCACGAAGCTGTCCGGCGGCTTCGGTTCGATCCCGAGAACCCTGATCGGCATCCTCATCCTGATGGCACTGCAGAGCGGTCTGGTGCTGATGGGTGTGAACCCGTACTACCAGGGCATGTTCAAGGGCGCGATCTTGATCCTCGCGGTCGCGGTCGACGTCATCTTCAGCAAGAAGAAGTAACCCACCCTCCATTCCCCGACTTGTCAGAACCTCACGGCGCTATAGCCGGGTGAAGTTCTGACAAGTCGGGGAAGCGGGGGCGGACGGAGTAGGCGGCATTGGAGCGGAGAGTGGGAAAGCGATGACGGTACGGATTGGCCTGATCGGAGCGGGCGGCATGGGTCGCGCGCACCTGGAGCGAATCGAAAATGAACTGGCCGGTGGGAAGGTGGTCGCGGTCGCTGACGTGAACCTCGACGCCGCTCGCGCGGTGGCCGAACCGCTAGGTGTGAAGGCCTACGGCACGGGCGCCGAGTTGATTGCGGACCCAACCGTGGACGCCGTGCTGATTGCGACCTTCGGCAAGGTGCATGCGTCGGACTTGCTCGCCGCCATTGAGGCCGGGAAGTACGTGCTCTGCGAGAAACCGCTGGTCACCACAACCGCCGACGCACTGCGCGTGCTCGAAGCCGAACAACGGGCCGGCAAGAAGTTGGTCACGGTCGGCTACATGCGGCGTTTCGACGTTGGCTACCAACAGATGCGGGCGGCCCTGGTCGCCGGCGAACACGGCTACGCCACGCTGGTGCACTGCCGGCACCGGAACCCGTCAGTGCCGGAGAACTACACCACCCGCAACATGATCGACGACACCGCCTCGCACGAGATCGACATCTGCCGCTACCTGTTGGGCGAGGAGATCGTCCGGGTACGGGTGGAGGCGCCGCGGGCCACGTCCCACCGTTTCGATCACTTGCAGGACCCGCTGGTCCTGGTGGCCTACACCACCTCCGGCGTGCGGATCGACGACGAGGTGAACGTCAACCTGCAGTGGGGCTACTCGATCGAGTGCGAGCTGGTGATGGAGACCGGCACCATCCGCCTCGGCGACCAGGAGCAGACCCACGTCCGCGACCAGTACGGCAACCGCAATCCGATCTGCGCCAGCCACATCGACCGCTTCCACGCCGCGTTCAACGCCGAGGTTCAGCAGTGGATCCGCGCCGTCGAGCGCGACCAGCACACCGGATCGTCGGCCTGGGACGGCTACGCGGCTGTCGCCGTGGTCGAAGCGGCGTTGTCCTCCCTCGATGCCGGTGACGGTCGCGAGGTCGCCGTCCAGCTGATCGAGAAGCCCACGTTCTACGACTGAGCCCCCAACCAGCACCCACCTACACCCAACATCCCCATTCCCCGACTTGTCAGAACCTCACGGCGCTATAGCCGGGTGAAGTTCTGACAAGTCGGCGGCTGACCCTAGGCGAAGGAGCAAGAGATGGTCGATATCGCCCTTGACCCGAACATGTACTACCCGTCCATGTCGACGGCGGACACGCTGCGCAAGGCCGCCGAACTCGGCTTCGGCTTCGTCGAGCTGTCGCCGAACACGGAGTTCCACTTCTGGCATCGCTACCCGAAGGCCGACGACGAGTTCGTCCGCGGCCTGAACCGGGCTCAGGCCGAGACCGGGGTGAAGGTGCGCACCCTGAACCCGGTGTTCAACTGGTCGAGCACGGACGAGGTGGAGCGGCAGGCACACGTCCGCAACTGGCGCCGGCTGTTGGAGCTGGCCGATGCGATCGACTGCCGCGAGATCACGTCCGAGTTCTCCGGCAACCCGAACACGTACCGTGAGTGCGAAGCCCAGTGGTACCGGTCGATCGAAGAACTGACCCCGGCGTTCGAGCAGTACGGGATCAAGCTGAACATGGAGGCGCACCCCTACGACTTCGCCGAGTTGCATGACGACGCCTACAGCTTGATTCGCGGAGTGAACAAGGACTGGATCGGTTACGAGTTCTGCTGCCCGCACGCCTTCCACCTCTCCGACGGCGCCGGCGATGTCGAGCGGATGATCCGCGACGCAGCGCCGAAGCTGCGGGAAGTGCACGTGGCCGACGCGCTCAACCATCGCGCCAACGACGGCAACCGCTACATCGTCAACCCGCCCGGCGTGGACGCGCGCGTCCACCAGCACGCCGAGATCGGCAAGGGCGAGGTGCCCTTCGACCGGGTGTTCGCCACCCTGCGTGAGATCGGCTTCGACGGCGTGGTGAGCGTCTGTGTCTTCGGCTGGCACGAGGACGCGGACAACATCAACCGCCGAATGCTGGCACGCCTTCAGAGCGAACTCGCAGCCTGAACGGGCCGCCGGATCGCGAGTCGCACGCGTTCAACCCACTTTCACCCGGTTATCACGACGCACTTGGCGGCGGTCTGAGGGCCAACCCAAAAACAACTGGATATCAGCGCCGAATTGGGTCCGATAACCGGTTGAAACTGGGTTGGGCAACTGTACGGTGCGTGGTCGGCTCCCATAACCATCCAGAACTGGGTTCGGGCACGCGGTGGCTACCGAATCCTGACCATTCGAAGCGGGCCAGGCGGTGGGTGAACCCTCAGCTGGCGTAGACCGTGATGTCGAAGAGGTAGCGGTCGTAGCGGTAGCAGTGGTCGCCGAACTCGACCGGGTTGCCGGCGGAGTCGTAGGCCTTGCGCGACATCGTGAGCACAGGGTCGGTCTTGTCGAGCTGCAGCAGCTTGCGCTCCGACGGCTCCGCCGGGCGAGCTCCGATGGTCTGGTGAGCGACCGCTGGCACCACGCCTCGGGCCTTCATCGCGTTGTAGAGCCCCTGGCTGGAAAGTACTTCCATGTCGATGTCGGCCCACATCGGCGGCAGCCAGTTGCGCAGAATGGACATCGGACCCTCTTCGACCGACCGCAGCCGCTCGAGGTAGACCAGCGGGGTCTCGACCGGTAGCCCCAGGATCTGGGACGCTCGCTGGTCGACGAAGTCGGTGTTGAACTCCAGCACCTCGGTCAGCGGCTTGCGTCCGTTGCGCTTGAGGTCGTCGAACAGGCTGGTCAGCTCGTTACGCCGATGGATCACCTCGTTCGCGACCGTGGTGCCGATGCCGCGCCGGCGAACCAGCAGTCCGCGCGTCACCAACTCGACGATCGCCCGCCGGACGGTGGGTCGGGACAGGTCCAGGCGATCGGCGATGGAGAGTTCGTTCTCGAACGCGTCCCCTGGCTTCAGCACGCCGGTGTCGATGGCCGCGGCGAGCTGCTCTGCCAGCTGGTGGTACAGCGGCACGGGGCTGTTTCGATCGATACTCACCTGGATCTGGGTGGCCATGGGGGCACGATAGCCTAAAGCGCACTTCTGCAAACACCCGAAACACCGGTTGCCTGAATAGCCTAATGTCCTAACAAATCTTGACAGGGCGGGGCATCGCTGGGCAGACTGGTGAGGGAAGCCAGGGCCACGTCCTGGCCGCCCCTGTCGAAGGAAGGTCTCATGGGTGATGCCTACGAAGTGGTCTGCATCGGCCGCGTCGGTGTGGACATCTACCCCATGCAGATCGGGGTCTCGCTGGAGGAAGTGACGACCTTCGGCAAGTTCCTCGGCGGCAGCGCGACCAACGTCTCAGTCGCCGCAGCCAAGTACGGACGCCGGTCCGCGATCATCACCAAGACCGGCGACGACCCGTTCGGACGATTCGTCCGCCGCAAGCTCACTGAACTCGGTGTCGCCACCGACTACGTCAGCACCGACCCCTGGCTGCCCACCCCGGTGACCTTCTGCGAGATCTTCCCCCCGGACGACTTCCCGCTCTACTTCTACCGCTACCCCCAGGCCCCCGACCTGCGCCTCGAGGTGACCGACCTGCCACTGCGTGAGATCAGCGAGGCCGGCGTCTACTGGTCCACACTCACCGGCATGTCGGCGGAGCCCAGCCGGCAGGCCCATCTCGCCGCGTGGCGGGCTCGGGCCCGGCGTCCGCACACCATCCTCGACCTCGACTACCGTCCGATGTTCTGGAAGACCGAGGCTGAGGCGACCCGCCAGGCCGAGGCGGCGCTCGCCCAGAGCACGGTGGCCATCGGCAACCGCGAGGAATGCCGTGTTGCGGTGGGGGAGATCGAGCGCGAGCGCGCCGCTCGCGCCCTGCTCGAGCGCGGCATCGAACTCGCGATCGTCAAGCAGGGTCCGAAGGGTGTCTTGGCGATGACCGCCGACGAGACCGTCGAGGTGCCGCCCGTCCGCGTCGAAGTGGTCAACGGACTCGGTGCCGGCGACTCGTTCGGCGGCGCGGTCTGCCACGGGCTGCTCAACGGTTGGGACCTGCATCGCGTGGTGCGCTTCGCCAACGCCGCCGGTGCGCTGGTGGCCTCGCGACTCGAATGCTCGACGGCCATGCCCACCCAGGCCGAGGTCGAGGACCTGCTGGCGAGGTCGGCCCAATGACCAGGATCGACACCGGCGCACTCACCCGACGAAGGGCCACCGACCCCGGCGCTGTCGATGGGGCCTGGGGTGCGAGGCGACGCTCCGTCCGACCGGCCGACGGAAAGCTGATGATCATCGCCGCGGACCACCCCGCTCGTGGGGCACTCGGGGTGCGTGGCAACGCCACCGCGATGGCGTCGCGGGCCGAGCTGCTCGAACGGCTCGCGGTCGCGCTCAGCCGTCCGGGCGTGGACGGGGTGCTCGGCACCGCGGACATCCTCGAGGACCTGCTGCTGGCCGGCCTGCTCGAAGGCAAGATGGTGATCGGCTCGATGAACCGCGGCGGTCTGCAGGGTGCGGAGTTCGAGTTCGATGACCGCTGGACGGGCTACGACGCCGACACTCTCGCCACGAACGGCCTGGACGGCGGCAAGATGCTCACCCGGATCTGCCTTGAGGACGAGGACACCGCCCGCGTGCTCGAATCAACCGGACGCGCCGTCACCGCGCTGTCCCGCAAGGGGCTGATGGCGATGGTCGAACCTTTCCTGTCCGTCCGGGTGGCCCCTGATCAGGTGCGCAACCAGTTGGATGCCGATTCGGTGATCAAGTCGATCCAGATCGCGGCCGGGCTGGGCGCGACCAGCGCCTACACCTGGCTGAAGCTGCCGGTCGTGGCGCAGATGCATCGGGTCCTCGACTCGACCACGCTGCCCAGCCTGCTGCTCGGCGGCGACCCATCAGGGGATCCGGACGAGACCTACCGGCAGTGGGGCGAAGCGCTCACTCATCCCACCGCGATGGGGCTGGTGATCGGAAGGGCGCTGCTCTACCCGAGTGGCGGAGACGTAGCCCAGGCGGTGGACGCCGCAGTGGGTCTGGTTCATCGAGGAGTGGCATGAGTGAGTGGGTACTGCCCGCAGGCAGCAGCGCGGACGGCGAGTTCGACACCAGGGTTCTCCCCGACCCCTCGACCGGCTCGGGGAGCGGGCTGGCGCACACCGGTCTGCTGGTCACCGACCTGACGGCGGGGGAGTCGCGCACGATCGACACCGGTGAGTTGGAGTACATCGTAGTACCGCTGTCCGGGGCCGCGCGCGTGGCCGTCGCGGGCGAGACCTACGAGCTGGCCGGCCGTCCGGACGTCTTCGACGCCGCCACCGATGTGCTGTATGTGCCCCGCGGGGCCAGTTTCACGATCACCAGCGTCGACGGTGGGCGCTACGCCTTCTGTGCTGCGACCGCGTCCCGCGAGCTGCCCGTCCGGCACCTTCCGGCCAGTGAGGTGCCGGACGAACTGCGCGGTGCGGGGACGGCCAGTCGCCGCGTCCGCAACTTCGGGACGCCAGGCGTGCTGGACGCGGACTCGATCATCGCCTGCGAGGTGATCACCCCGGCCGGTAACTGGTCCAGCTACCCGCCGCACAAGCACGACGAGGAGCGCGAAGGCGTCGAAACGTCGCTGGAGGAGATCTACTACTTCGAGCTCCGCCAGGAGCCAGGCAGCCCCGTTTCAGCGGAGAATGCCTTTGGCTACCAGCGGGTCTACGGCACCGCGGAACGTCCGATCGACGTGCTCGCCGAAGTGCGCTCCCGCGACGTCGTGCTGGTGCCGCATGGCTGGCACGGCCCGGCCATGGCGCCTCCCGGCTACGACATGTACTACCTGAACGTGATGGCCGGCCCGGGAGCCACCAGGGCGTGGCTCATCTGCGACGACCCGGAGCACGCGTGGGTACGCCAAACCTGGGCCGGACAGGCGATCGACCCCCGACTTACCGACAACTGAACACGACCAAACCGTGGCGCCGCCGAGCGAATCCGCAAGCCGCCGCCGACAAACCGACCGGACCGGTCGACCCAGAAAGGAACCTAGATGACTATCACCGAGCAGGCCAGCGCACCCCAGAGCGCGGCCACCCTGAAGCGGTTGCGCTATCTGGTGGACAACGAGTGGCGGGAGTCGAAGACCACCTCCTACATGCCGGTGATGAACCCGTCCACCGGCGAGCAGATCGCTGAGGCCCCCACCTGCACCCAGGAAGAGGTCGACTCCGCGGTGGCGTCCGCCGCTCGCGCGTACCCGGGTTGGGCGGCCACGCCGCTGCCGCAGCGGATTCAGCTGATGTTCCGGTTCAAGCAACTGCTGGACGAGCACCTGGACGAGCTGAGCGTGCTGCTGGCCACCGAAATGGGCAAGGTTGTGGGCGAGGCTCGCGGCGACGTACTCAAGGCCATCGAGGTTGTGGAGTGCGCGTGTTCGACGCACTACCTCATGCAGGGCGACACCACGATGAACATCTCCAAGGGCTACGACACGGTTTCGTTCCGTGAGCCGCTGGGCGTGTTCGTCGGCATCGCGCCGTACAACTTCCCGGCCATGATCCCGATGGGCTGGATGC
>DAORUI010000080.1:0-13060 GCA_035433085.1 Propionicimonas sp.
CTGGTGGACGCGAGGCGGGCGGCGGCCCTTCGTGACGCCCCGCTCGTTCCTCGCGCGGCTCCTCCGCCCGGATCCACCAATCGGCTGGTCGAGCTTGTCGAGACCGCGCTCGCGTGGATCTAGGGGAACTGTGTTGGGACGCTCGTTCCTCGCGGGGCTCGTCAGAGACCGGTCTTGCGGTGCGAGGGCTCAGTACCAGCCGTGGGAGCGCTTGAAGGACCAGGCTTGGCAGGGGGTGCCGTAGCGGTCGTCGACGTAGTCGAGGCCCCAGCGGATCTGGGTGGCCGGGTTGGTGAGCCAGTCGTCACCGAATGCGGCCATTCGCTTGCCGGGCAGTGCCTGGGGAATGCCGTACGCGGTCGAGTGTGGGTTGTCGGCGGTCACGATCCACTTGCTCTCGCGCATGATGATGTCGTCGTAGCAGGTGAACTCGTCCTCGCCCCACGAGTATTTGTTCAGCATGATCTGCCGGGCGATCTCACGAGGATCGGTGGTGCCCGGCTCGTATCCGAGTTCGGCGACGGTCTCGGCGTGGATCGCCTCGATGGTCGCGTTGCGGATCGCGATCGCGTTGGACTGCTTGTTCAGCAGGGATTCGCGGTACGCAGCCAGTTCGGAGGTGTCCATGGTCGTCTTCGCGACGGGCGTCGCGCTGCTCGCGCCGCCGTCGGCCAGCGGCATCGCCACGGCGTGGTCGGCTGCGAACACTGGGAGGAGACCGGCGATCGCGGACAAAGCCACAGCGCCCGCGCGCAGCTTCAGTCCCAGGAACACCAGCGGAGTCTCTCATGAGAGTGGCTCTCAGGTAAAACTCAGTTTGTTCTTGGACATGTTGTCCGTTCTCGGGTGTGTTCGCGGACGGATTCCTCGCCATGATCGGGCGAGTCCGCCGCGTCATAGGGTTGAGGGGTGCAGCTGCGACTGGTGGTGGGCGAGGAAGTGATCGGCGCGGTCGCGTCCGCCCTTGCCGGCGGCGCACCGATCGCCCCCGTCCCGGAACCCCGCCAGTTGCGCGCGCTCCTACCCGACGAACCGGTCACCGAACCGGACGCCGCCGCGGTCGTCAGCACCTCGGGCTCGACCGGCGAACCCAAGGCGGTGGTGCTGTCGCGGACGTCCTTGCGGTTCTCCGCCGACGCCACCCACTCGCGGCTCGGCGGCGCCGGGGACTGGGTCTGCGCGCTCCCCGTCCGTCATGTCGCGGGCCTGATGACCGTGGTCCGGGCGGTGCACGCCGGCTCCATCTTGAGCTTCGCCCGTCCCGACCTCGCCGACCTGCCCATCCCGTCCGCCCGCACGTACATCTCCCTGGTCGCCGCCCAACTCGACCGCGCGCTCACCGAACCCGAGACCACAGCGAGACTGCGCGATCACGCGGCCGTACTGGTCGGCGGCAGCGCGCTGCCCACCGGGCTGCGCGAGCGCGCAACCGCCGCCGGGGTGAACCTGGTCGCCACGTACGGTATGAGCGAGACCTGCGGCGGCTGTGTCTACGACGGGGTGCCGCTGGACGGCGTCCGGGTCGAACTGGACGGCGAGCGCATCGGCCTGGGTGGGCCGATGGCCTTCCTCGGCTACCGCGGCCGTCCCGACCTCACCCGGACGGTGCTCGCCGGCGACCTCGTCCGCACCAGCGACCGCGGCGCGTGGGCGGACGGAAGGCTGCGCGTGCTCGGCCGGGCCGACGACATCGTCATCTCCGGTGGCGAGAACGTCGACCTCGCCGCCGTCCAGCGGGTCTGCGACGCGGCGTTCGGCGTCGGTCGGCTCGCTGCCCTCGGAGTCCCCGACCGGCGCTGGGGCACCAAGGTCGTCGCGCTGACCATCGACGACTTCGACCTGGCGGACGTGCGCGCGCGCCTGGAGCCAGAACTGGGTCGCGCCGCGGTGCCCAAGGAATTGCGGCGGGTCGAGCACTTGGCGTACACATCATTGGGCAAGATCGATCGGACGGCGCTGGCGCTGTCCTGGCGGGAATCGGGGGACCATGGCGACGTTGGCTGAGTGGGTCGAGGGTGCCCGTCCGCGCACCCTGCCCGCGGCGCTGGCGCCGGTGCTCGCCGGTAGCGCGGTGGCCTGGTTCGAGCACGGCTTCCAGCCGCTGCTGGCTGCGCTGGCGCTCGTGGTCTCGCTGGCCCTGCAGATCGGCGTCAACTACGCCAACGACTATTCGGACGGCATCCGCGGCACGGACGCGGCGCGCGTCGGTCCGATGCGGCTCGTCGGCTCCGGCGCCGCCGAGCCGGCGCAGGTGAAGTCGGCCGCATTCGCGGGTTTCGCCGTCGCTGCCGTCGCCGGACTGGCCGTGGTGCTGCTCACCGGGTACTGGTGGCTCCTCGGCGTCGGTGCGGCGGCGATCCTCGCCGCATGGTTCTACACCGGCGGACGCAACCCGTATGGCTACCTGGGATTGGGCGAACTGTTCGTATTCGTGTTCTTCGGGCTGGTCGCGGTGTCAGGCACGGTCTACATCCAGGTCGGCACGGTGTCGGCCTCGGCGTGGTGGACGGCCATCGCGATCGGCGCGCTCGCCTGCGCGATTCTGGTGGCCAACAACCTGCGTGACCTCGAAGGTGATCGCGCCGCGGGCAAGCGGACGCTGGCCACGAGGCTGGGCGACGCGGGCACCCGCCGATTCTTCGTTGGCATGGTGGCTCTGGCCGCGGTGGGTGTGTTCGGCGTGGCCGCCACCAGTTCGTGGTGGGCACTGCTGGGCTGGTTCATGCTCGTGCTGCTCGTCGGACCCGTGCGCGAGGTGCTGCGTGGCGTGAGCGGTCATGGTCTGATCCACGTGCTCAAGCGGACGGGTCTGGCCGAACTCGCCTGTGCCGCCGGACTCTTCGTCGGCCTGCTGATCGCTCGCTGAGCTCATGGGTGCCGTCTCGCCGGTCGCGTACGCGCTGCCCCTGGTCAACCGGTTCCGCGGCATCACCGTCCGCGAGGGCCTGCTGGTGCGAGGGCCGGCAGGGTGGGGCGAGTGGAGCCCTTTCGCGGAGTACACGCGTCCTGAGATCGACGCCTGGTGGCGAGCCACCTGGGAGGCCGCGAACCGGGGCTTCCCTGCTCCCGTTCGCGACCGGGTGCCGGTGAACGCGACCGTACCGGCGGTCGACCCGGAGACCGCGTACGCCATCGTCGCGGCCTCCGGCTGCGCCACCGCGAAGGTCAAGGTGGCCGAACCTGGCCAGGCCGCCGCCGAGGATGCGGCGCGCCTCGAGGCGGTACGCGACGCGCTCGGCCCGTCCGGCCGGCTCCGGATCGACACCAACGGCGCCTGGGACGTCGACACCGCACTGGCCCGGCTCACCGAACTCGCCCAGTTCGACCTCGAATACGTCGAGCAGCCGTGCGCGAGCGTCGAGGAACTGGCCGAGTTGCGGCGGATCCTCGCTCGGCGTGGGCTCAACATCCTCATCGCCGCTGACGAGAGCATCCGCCGCTCGGGCGACCCGGAGCGGGTGGTCGCGCTCGAGGCCGCGGACATCGCCGTGCTCAAGGTGCAGCCCCTCGGCGGCGTCCGTGCCTGCCTGGAGCTGGCCGAGCGACTCGGCCTGCCGGTGGTGGTCTCGTCCGCGCTGGAAAGCTCGGTCGGACTCGCCGCGGGGGTCGCGCTCGCCGCCGCCCTGCCCGAACTGCCCTATGCGTGCGGCCTGAACACGGCCACCATGTTCACCATGGACGTCACCAGCCACCCGCTGGTCGCGGTCGAAGGCTCGATCCCGGTGCGGAGGGTCGAGCCGACCCAGCCGCTCCCTGGGAACACCGCCCAGCCGCTCCTTGAGAGCACCGCCCAGCGACTCCCTGGGAGCATCGCCCAGCCGCTCCTTGAGAGCACCGCCCAGCGACTCCCTGGGAGCATCGCCCAGCGGTCCCTTGGGAGCACCACTGAGCCGTTACCCGAGAGCACCACCCAACCGCTCCCTGAGGAGGTCGCTCTGCGACCGTCACGAAGGGCGCCGTCGGCCGTGGATCCGGTCAAGACAACCCCCACCTGGCAGGCCGGAGACGCCGCCACCGCCCGCTGGCTGGCCCGGCTCGGGCCGCTGGCCGAGGACTTGATCACAGAGCCCGGGAGGCCCGAATGACCGACTCTGTGGCCTGCGCGAGCGCGGTCATCGGCCAGCTGCTCGCCCAAGGCGTCACCGACCTCGTGTTGGCGCCCGGTTCGCGCAGCGCACCGCTGGCCCTGGTCGCGTACGCCGCCGCCCGCGACGGCCGGTTACGGCTGCACGTTCGTGTCGATGAGCGTTCGGCGGGTTTCCTCGCGTTGGGCATCGCCAAAGCGTCCGGACGCTGCGTGCCGATCGTCACCACGTCCGGAACGGCCGTGGGCAACCTGCTGCCCGCGGTGATGGAGGCCCACCACTGTGGCGTCCCGCTGCTGGTGGTCTCGGCCGACCGGCCCGCGTCGCTCGTCGGCTTCGGCGCCAACCAGACCACCGAGCAGAGCCAGTTGTTCGCAGGCTTCCTGCGGTACCGAGCGCGGGTCAGCTCGTTGGCTTCCGACCAGTCCTGGCTCGCGCAGGCGGCCCGTGCGGTGATCGCAGCCGAGGGGCCGTTGTCGAGGTTCCCCGGACCGGCCCACCTCAATGTGGAACTCGGCCAGCCTCTGGTGGCTGCGGCCGTAGGAGCACCGCCCGAGTTGCCGGCGGTCGTCGTCGGCGCGGCTCCAGCCCCGGGTAGCTGTGCGCTTCCGGGAGCACCGCGCACGCTCGTGGTCTGCGGTGACGCCACACTTGCGGTCGGTCGGACAGCGACCGAACTCGCCGAAGCCGCTGGCCTGCCGCTGCTGGCCGAGCCGTCCAGCAACGCCCGTACCGGTGCAAATGCCTTGGCTGCCGGACGCCTGCTGTTGGCCGGTGACCTCGCCGCTCGGATCGAGCGGGTGATCGTGTACGGGCGGCCGACCCTGTCGCGTCCGGTGACCCGGCTGCTTTCGCGCGACGACGTCGAGGTGGTCGTGGTCGCGACTTCTCCGGACTTCGTCGATCCCGGCTGGCGGGCGAGCCTGATCGCCTCAGTGGTGAGCGTCGAACCTGGCCCCGCCGACTGGCTCGCATCCTGGCAGCAGGCCGACCGCGAGCAGGCCGACCGTGTCGCCCAACCCTGCGATCGGTTGGTCGAGACTGTCGAGGCCGCACTGCCGACCGGCCCGCAGGTAGCTGCGCTCGTAGTCGCAGCGGTCCCAGCCGACCAGGTGCTCTGCCTCGGCAACTCCAACCCGATCCGGGACGCCGACCTGGCCCAGGTGCGCCCAGCGTCCCCTCCGGTGTACGCCAACCGCGGGCTTTCGGGCATCGACGGCACGCTGGCCACCGCCGTCGGCGTGGCGCTCGGCTCTGGCCGGCCGACCACGCTGCTGTGCGGCGACCTGTCCTTCGTCCATGACGTCGGCGCCCTGACGATCGGGCCGGGCGAGCCCCGTCCGCAGCTCCGCATCGTCGTTGCCGACGACGCCGGGGGCAGCATCTTCGCGACGCTCGAATACGGCAATGAGCCGTTCGCGGACGCGTTCGAGCGGGTCTTCGCAACTCCCACTGGGCTCGACCTTGTGGCGCTGTCGGCTGGCTTCGGCGTTCCCGCGATGCGTATCACCGGCGCCGCTGAACTCGCCGGCGCACTGGCCGAGCCCGTCACCTGTCTTGAGGTACTGGTGGTCGACATCGACCGCAACCGCCGCGCGTCACGCCAGGACTGAGGCACCTTCACAAGCCAAGGCAGAATGTCAGGACATTGTGTTGACTTCTGGTCTTAGCAGGGATTGAATGGTCTTACCGACTGGCAAGCAGTACGACGTGTCTCGACGAAGAGGTCAAACCATGACTGATGCACACTCCCCACTTGGCCTGATGACGCAGCGCGGTCCCACCGTGCTGTGGAACGACTCGGCCACCTACACCGAGCTCTCGACGGCCATCTCCTGGGGAGCGGTGGGCGCCACCTGCAACCCCGTGATCGCTCTGGCCGCGATTCGCGCGGACCTGCCGCGCTGGACCGCGCGGATCAAGGAGCTTGCGGCCGAGATGCCGGAAGCCACCGAGTCCCAGATCGGCTGGAAGGTGGTGGAGGAGGTATCCCTCGACGCCGCCAAGCTGCTGCTCCCGGCGTTCGAGAAGTACAACGGTTACAACGGCCGCCTCTCCATGCAGACCGACCCGCGACTGGCCCGCAGCGCCAAGGCCCTGGCCGACCAGGCCGAGTACTTCTCCAACCTGGCCCCGAACATCATCGTGAAGATCCCGGCCACGAAGACCGGCGTCGAGGCCATCGAGGACGCGAGCTACCGCGGCGTCAACATCAACGTGACCGTCTCCTTCACCGTCGCCCAGGCTGTCGCGACCGGTGAGGCCATCGAGCGGGGCCTGAAGCGCCGCGAGGCCGAAGGCAAAGACACTTCGACCATGGGTCCCGTGGTGACCATCATGGTCGGCCGCCTCGACGACTGGCTGAAGTCGGTCTACGCCAAGGACGGCCACGTGTTCGATCCGGGCTACCTCGAATGGGCCGGTGTGGCCGCGGTGAAGAAGGCCTACGCCGAGTTCAAGAAGCGCGGCCTGCGCGCCCGCATCCTGGTGGCGGCCTACCGCAACGCGCTGCAGTGGACCGAACTGGTCGGTGGCGACCTGGTGCTTTCCCCGCCGTTCGCCTGGCAGCAGCGCTTCCAGAACAGCGGGATCGATCCCGAGGAGCGCATCGACCTGCCGGTGGATCCGAAGGTGATCGAGGCTCTCTACACCATGCCCGAGTTCCGCAAGGCCTACGACGTGGACGGCATGACGCCCGAAGAGTTCGCCGACTTCGGCGCCACCCGCAAGACCCTGCGCCAGTTCCTCGGCGCGGACGAGGAACTCGACCAGATCGTCCGCGACATCCTGATCCCCGCTTGACCCGCCCCTGATCGTGCCGCCGGCACCCACCTCACGGGTGCCGGCGGTTCTATTCCACCAAGTACCAAACCGGAGCCAAAGATGACCCAGACCGTTCGGCTCACCGTCGCCCAGGCGGTGGTCAAGTTCCTCGCAAACCAGTACACCGAACGGGACGGGATCGAGCAGAAGCTCTTTGCCGGCTGCTTCGGCATCTTCGGTCACGGCAACGTCGCCGGCATCGGTCAGGCGCTGTTGCAGGCCGAACTCCAACAGCTTGACGGCAACCCGGACGCTCCCGACCTGCCCTACGTGCTGGTGCGCAACGAGCAGGGCGCCGTCCATGCCGCGGCCGCCTATGCCAAAACCAAGAACCGGCTGCAGACCTGGGCGGTCACCTCGTCCATCGGCCCGGGTGCGACCAACATGATCACCGGCGCGGCGCTGGCCACGACCAACCGGCTGCCGGTGCTGCTGCTGCCGTCCGACATCTTCGCCACCCGGTTCCCCGACCCGGTGCTGCAGCAGCTCGAGGACCCGCGCTCCCTCGACATCTCAGTGAACGATGCCTTCAAGCCGGTCTCGCGCTACTGGGATCGGATCAACCGTCCCGAGCAGCTGGTTCCGTCCCTACTGGCGGCGATGCGGGTGCTGACCGACCCGGCCGAGACCGGTGCGGCCACGCTCTGCCTGCCGCAGGACGTGCAGGCCGAGGCCTGGGACTTCCCGGTTGCGCTGTTCGGCAAGCGGGTGTGGCACGTCGCTCGTCCGGTGCCCGAGCCGGCCGCTGTGGCGCGCGCGGTGGCGGCGATCAAGGCCGCCAAGAAGCCGCTGATCGTGGCCGGCGGTGGCGCGATCTATGCCGGTGCGTCCGAGGCGCTGCGGGCTTTCGCGGACGCGACGGGCATTCCGGTCGCCGACACCCAGGCCGGTAAGGGCGCGATCAACTTCGACCATCGGATGGCGGTCGGCGGCGTCGGTTCCACGGGCAACACCGCAGCCAACACACTGGCGCGCGAGGCTGACCTGGTGATTGGAATCGGCACCCGGTACTCCGACTTCACCACGGCGAGCCATACGATCTTCGCCGAGGCGGACGTGAAGTTCGTCAACATCAACGTGCTGGCCTTCGACGCGGCCAAGCACGCGGCGACCATGGTGGTGGCGGACGCCCGCGAAGCGCTGGTGGCGCTGACCGGCGAACTGGCCGGCTGGAGCACCGACCCCGAGTACCAGGCGCGCGCCGGGCAGCTGGACGCCGAATGGCAGCAGGTGGTCGACACGTGCTACGCACCGCACGATCAGGAACTGCCCGCCCAGACCGAGGTCTTCGGCGCACTGAACGAGCTGATGGGCGACTACGACGTCGTGATCAACGCCGCCGGCTCGATGCCCGGTGACCTGCAGGCCCTGTGGCGCGCCCGCACCCCGGAGCAGTACCACCTGGAGTACGCCTTCTCCTGCATGGGCTACGAGATCCCGGCTGCGATGGGTGTGAAGCTGGCGGTGGGGGACGAGCACGAGGTGGTCGCGATCGTCGGCGACGGCACCTACCAGATGCTGCCGATGGAGATCGCCACCATGGCCCAGGAGGGCATCAAGGTGATCCTGGTGCTGCTACAGAACCACGGGTTCGCGTCCATCGGTGCGTTGTCGGAGTCGCGAGGCTCGCAGCGCTTCGGCACGAAGTACAAGGTACGGTCCACCTCCGGACGCCTGGACGGCGAGGACGTCCCCTTCGACCTGGCGGCCAACGCGGCCAGTTGGGGTGCCGACGTGCTGCGCTGCAACGGCATGGCCGAGTTCCGCGAGAACTACGCCAAGGCCGCGGCCAGCGACCGCACCACGGTGCTCTACATCGAGACCAACCTGTACGGGCCGAACCCGCCCGGCAGCGCTTGGTGGGATGTGCCGGTATCACAGGTCTCGGAGCTTGAGAGCACCCAACAGGCCTATGGCGAGTACGTGGCCGAGAAGGCCGCCCAGCGCCATTATCTGTAGGTGACCTTCCTGACCGAGCTGTGGACCAGCCTGCCCCTCTGGGGCTGGCTGGTCCTCGCGCTGTGTGCCCTGCTCATCGGTTTCGCCAAGACCGCCATCGGCGGGGTGGCGATGATCGCGGTGGTGCTCGCGGCCATCGTGCTGCCGGCGAAGGACTCCACCGGTGTCGTGCTGGTGATGCTTCTCGTGGGCGATCTGGTGGCGATCTGGACCTACCGTCACGACGTCGACTGGAAGTTGATCGGACGGCTGGTGGTGCCGGTGCTGCTGGGCATCGGGTTGGGTGCGGTCTTCCTCGGCTGGGTCGATTCGGCCACACTCAAGCGGACGATCGGCGTGATCCTGCTGGTGCTGCTGGTGATCGGGTTCTGGCCCGACAAGCTGGGCACCCACCGTCCGTCGGTCGGAATGGCCTACGGCGGCTTGGCCGGCTTCACCACGATGGTCGCGAACGCCGGCGGGCCGCCGATGAACCTCTACCTGCTGGCCGCGAAGTACGACAAGTGGCGGTTTCTCGGCACGACCGCCTGGTTCTTCTTCGCGGTGAACCTGACCAAACTCCCGGTCTCGATCGGCATCGGAATCGTGCGTCCGGACACGGCCGTCCTGGCCGCGGTGATGATCCCGTTGGTACTGCTGGGCACCTGGATCGGCCGGCTGACGATCAAACGGATCGACCAGGCGACCTTCGAGAAACTGGTGACGATCTTCGTCGCCGTCTCCGCGCTCTACCTCGTCTTCTTCTGACCTGTGGACCTTGGCGAACCGTCCCCGAATATTCAGGACGCTGCTGGGGTTGGTGCGGCGGTGGAGGCGCGGATCTCTAGGGTGCACGGCACAAGGTGCAGTCGTTTCGGCTGACGCGGGTTGGCGAGGCGCTCGATCACGAAGCGGCCGGCTTGGGCGCCCACCGGGAAGTTGCCGTTGTCCACCGAAGTCAGCGAGATGTGCCGGATGCGTGACAGGTAGGTGTTGTCGTAGCCGACCAGGGACAGGTCGTCCGGTACCTGCAGTCCGAGGTCGTCCGCAGCCGACAGGACGCCGATCGCGGACACGTCGTTGAACGCCAGGATCGCTGTCGGACGGTCGGGTCTGGTCAGCAGTCGGCGGGCGGCGGCGTAACCGCTCTCCTCGCTCATCCCGCCCGTCTCCAGGTATGTCTTGGCGTCCAGCCCGGCCTCGCGCAGGCCTTCGGTGAAGCCGGCCAACCGAAGGTCGCCGATCTCGCCGGGACCGCGCAGATGGGCGATCCGCCGGTGGCCCAGCGCGACCAGATGCTGAGCCGCCGCTCGGGCCCCGGCGAAATCGTCGTTCACCACGACGTCCACCCCGTCCACGTCGGGCTCGCGGGTTCCGGCCAGCACCACCGGCACCTTCTCGGCGGCGGACGCGATCGCGTCCGCCTCGGTGGTAGTGCCGACCACGACCAGGGCGTCGACCTCCTGGGCGAGCAGGGTGGCCACCGAGGCGATCCCGACGCGATGGTCGGTGTCGCTGTCGGCAATGATGGTCGACAGGCCAGCGCTGCGCAGGGTGGTGGCGAGCCCGGCGAGCAGGTCGACGAACCAGGGGTTGCGCAGGTCGTTCAGCAGCACGCCCACGGTGTCGGTGCGCTTGCGGTTGAGCGCCCTGGCCTGCCGGTTGGGACGATAGCCCAGCTCGGCCATCGCGGTCTCGACAGCTTGGCGGCGCGCGTCGCTCACTCCAGGATCGCCCTGGGCGACCATCGAGACCAGCGATTTCGAGACCCCGGCACGTGCGGCGACGTCCCGGATCGTCGGGGCCGGTCGTGCCTCCGGTCCAGTCATGCGCCACCGCCTTTCGGGCCCAGCCTAGGGGTTGCCTTCGGGTCTGGTCAGAGCATACTCTGGACCGGTCCAGACTTGTCCAGAACACAGAGGAGTGCGACCGTGGGCACGACCGGCAGGCAGATCAGCGTAGGCATGGTGGGTGGCGGGCCGGGTGCCGACATCGGCAAGACCCACCGCAACGGCATGCGCCTTGACGACCGCTACTCCCTTGACGCCGGGGTGTTCGGGCAGAACCGGGAGGCGTCCCTCGACCTGGGCCGCGCGCTCGGTGTGGCCGAAGAGCGGATCTACCCCGACTACCCCGAGCTGATCCGTGCCGAGACCGCACGTGCGGACGGCATCGACGTCGTCATCGTCGCCACCCCGAACGACAGCCACTACGAGATCGCCAAGGCGCTCCTTGAGGCCGACGTCCATGTGGTCTGTGAGAAGCCGCTCACTTTGGCGTCCGAACAGGCCGCGGAACTGGTGCGAATCGCCGAAGAGCGCGACCTCATCCTGGCCGTACCGCACTGCTACTCGGCTTACCCGATGGTGCGCGAGGCTGCGCGTCTCATCCGCGATGGCGCGCTGGGCCAGGTCAACTTCATCGACGTCGAACATGCGTCCGGCTGGAACGCCACCGCGCTGGAGAAGGCCGGCAACAAGCAGGCCGCCTGGCGCACCGATCCTGCAGTGGGCGGCCCGGCCTCTGTGGTCGGCGACCTGGGCACGCACGCCTACCACCTCGCGCGCTACATCACCGGGCTGGAGGCTGAGCAGTTCTCGGCGCAGTTGCGGACGATCGTGCCCGAGCGTCGCGTCTTCGACCACGCGACCGTGAACATCCGCTGGGCGCAGGGGGTGACCGGACGGATCTGGGCCAGCATGGTCGCCACCGGCCACAACCACGGCCTGCGAATCCGGGTCTTCGGCGACCGGGGCAGCCTGGAATGGCAGCACGAGGACCCCCACCACCTGCACCTGCAGGATCTGGCCGGCGAGACGCGCATCCTCACCCATGGCATGAGCACTCTCTCCGAGGAGTCGGCACGGCTGACTCGCGTGGGGCTCGGCCATCCGGAAGGCTTCCTCGAGGCCTTCGCCAACTTCTACCGCGACCTCGCCGACGAACTGGACGCGCGCCGCTTCGGTCGTCCGACCACGATCCGCGAACTGTCCTTCCCGACCGGCGTCGACGGCCTGATCGGAGTGCAGATGGTGGAGGCAGCGCTCGCGTCCAACGACGCGGACGGCGCCTGGGTCGTCCCGGCAAGTGCTGCGAAGGCAGGTGCATGATGCAACGCTTCGCGCTTCTCGGCGCAGGCTTCATCGGCACTGTGCATGCCGGCAACCTGGACGCCCATCCGGACGTCGAGTTCGTCCATGTCTATGACGTGTCGGCCGAGCGTGCCCAGGCGATCGCGGCCCGACACGGGGCCCTGGCCACCGATTCGGTGGCAGCGGCCCTCGACGGTGTGGACGCGGTATTCATCGCCTCGTCCACCGATACCCACGCGGCCAACCTGCGTGCAGCAGTGGACGCCGGGGTCGCAGCCCTGTGTGAGAAGCCGATCGACCTGAACCTGGATCGTGCCCGCGAGATCGTCGAGTACGCGGAAGCCAGGCAGGCGCGGGTGATGGTCAACTTCAACCGCCGGTTCGACCCCGACCACGCCGAGCTGAAGCGGATCGTGGACGGTGGGGGAGTGGGCCGGGTCGAACTGGTGCAGCTGACCTGCCGTGGCCCGGTCGTCCCGCCGCTGGAGTACGTGGCGGTGTCCGGTGGGCAGATGCGCGATCAGACCGTCCACTTCTTTGACCTGGCGCGCTGGATCGCCGAGGCCGATCCGGTGGAGGTCTTCGCGGCGGGATCGGCGTTGGCCGAGCCGAGGCTGGCCGAATACGACGACGTGGACACGTCGGTGTGCGTGCTCAAGTTGCCGGACGGTGCCCTGGTGCAGATCGACAACAACCGGCGCACCGGCTACGGCTACGACGAACGCATCGAGGTGCTCGGCTCGACGGGCTTGGTGGAGTCGAAGCGGCACCGCGTCCGTCAGGTCGCCCACTACCAGGCTGGTGGTGTGGTCGAGTCGCAGCTCTACCCCGGCTGGTTCGAACGGATGCAGCCCACCTACTACCAGGCGCTCGACCACTTCGTGCAGCTCCTGGAATCCGGCGCGCCCATCGAGCCTTCGCTGCGCGACGGGCTGAAGGCACAGGCGATCGCCGAAGCCGCCACCCGAAGCCTCCACACCGGGGTCAGCGAGCCCATCACCTACTGACGCAGCTGCACCGGTCCCTGAGGAGCCTCCCGGCGAGGAACGAGCTGTATCCCTGACCGGTCCCTGAGGAGCCTCCCGGCGAGGAACGAGCCGGGAGGCGTCACGAAGGGCCGCC
>DAORUI010000080.1:13160-14399 GCA_035433085.1 Propionicimonas sp.
CCTCAGGGAGCGGTCTGCCGGGATTACAGAACCGGCGGCGCCGCGGTGGAAGATCGGACGTCCAGGCTGGTTGGCACCAGATACAGGCGGGCGTCCAGCGACGGATTCCGCAGACGGTCGATGAGGAAGCGTCCGGCCTGCACTCCGACGGCGAAGCTGCCGTTGTCGACCGAAGTCAGCGAGATGTGCCGGATTCGGGTCAGGTGGGTGTTGTCGTACCCGATCAGCGAGAGGTCGTGGGGTACGCGCAGGCCGAGGTCGTCGGCCGCCGAGAGGGCACCGATAGCAGCGACGTCGTTGAACGCGAGGATGGCGGTGGGCGGTGTCGGGCGGCTGAGCAGACGCCGGGCGGCGGCATAGCCGCCCTCCTCGCTGAAGCCGCCGGTCTCCAGGTACTGGTCGGCGTCCAACCCGGCCTCCAGCAAGGTCTCCCGGAAGCCCCGCAGGCGAAGCGCGCCGATCTCGTCCGGCCCGGCGATGTGGCCGATGCGCGTGTGGCCGAGGCTGATCAGGTGCCGGGCGGCTGAGCGCGCGCCGGCCAGGTCGTCGTTCACCACAACGTCCAGCCTGGGCAGGTGCGGTTCGCGAGTGCCGGCCAGTACTACCGGAACCTGTTCGGCTGCGGACGCGATCCGCAACTCCTCCTCGGTGGTGCCGACCACGATGATGCCGTCGACCTCCAGCCCCAGCAGCATCTCGATCGAATCGATCCCGACGCGATGGTCGGTGTGGCTGTCCGCCAGGATCGGCGACAGTCCGGCGGTTCGCAGAGTGGTTGCCAGCCCCGCGAGCAGATCGATGAACCAAGGGTTGCGCAGGTCATTGAGCAGGACGCCAACAGTGTCGGTGCGGCTGCGCGACAACGCCCGCGCGCGCCGGCTAGGCCGATAGCCCAGCTCGCTCATCGCTGCCTGCACAGCCTCCCTACGGGCAGCGCTGACCCGGGGGTCGTCCTGCAGCACCAGCGAGACCAGCGACTTCGAGACGCCGGCGCGCGCCGCGACATCGCGAATCGTCGGTACGTGCGGCGGTGTGCCCGCTTCAGTCATCGGCCGCCCTCCTTCCACCTCAGCCTAGGCCTCCCCGACCGGCGTCGATTCCGGGTCCCGTACCAGCGGGTCCGGGCATCGACACGAGGGTTCTGCAGCCTTCGAAGACCTCCAAGCTGGCTGACAAGCCCCAGGTTGATAGGGACGGGTTCTGATTGCAGGCTTGGAGCGCTCCAAGTATGCTAGCTAA
>DAORUI010000081.1:0-13930 GCA_035433085.1 Propionicimonas sp.
CGCGGATGTAGTTCAATGGTAGAACATCAGCTTCCCAAGCTGACAGTGCGGGTTCGATTCCCGTCATCCGCTCGAGTAAAAGGCCTTGCCAGGGGCACCTTCCGAAATCGAACAGGTGCGGTTCGTGGACCGTGTTACCTGAAATTGTTACCTGATGAGGTCGCATTTGAGGTAACACGGGTCATGGTGACCGGCGGCCTCGAGCGGCGAGAGCGGCGTTTGGCTAGGGGAAATGCCTTGGGAAGCTGCCCTCGCGACCTGCGCGGAACGTCAGCTCGAGAATTGAGAATGACCTCTTCTCATTGCCCGGTAATAGCCGAATCTGGCCGGTCCTGGGGGAGTCTCGACAACGTTCGGGTCTCCCGACCTCCGCCCGCTCGTCGAGGCTATGCACGTGCCACGACCGGATCTGCCGAAGACGGCGAGTTATGGGCGTGGCTGCCGCTGGCCGACACTTGGTTCTCAGGACCCAGGCTGTTCCGCTGGGATTCGCACGTATTGGAGGGTGGATCCCAATCCGGCGGTCAGGAGCGATTCGACCACGGTTGGCCCGGAAGGTGCTCAAGGAACTCCAGCACCCCGCTGTCGTCGTGGGCTCCAGCCACGACGTCAGCGTGCTTCTTGACATCGTCGGGCGCGTTGGCCATAGCCACCCCGAGGCCGACCAGCGCGAGCATCTCCACGTCATTACCACCGTCGCCGAAGGCGATCATCTCCTCCGCCGCAATGCCCAACCGTTCGCCGAGCCAGGCCAGCGCCACGCCCTTGTTGACCCCGTGGCTCACCAGATCGATCGACCCGTGCCCACTCGAGGTCGGAACGACTCCACGGGGCAGCCCAATGGCCAACTCCGCCAGCAGTGCGCCGGTCCGCTCCGCCGGGCAAGCCAGAGCGAGCTTCACCACGTCGTCGTCGACCTCCGCCCAGCCATCCACGAGTTCGAGCCGCACGTAGTACCGGCGCATCATCTCCAGCACACCGGGATCGGTGTCGTAACGGGCATAGGCGGCCTTCACGCCGCATGCCAGGGTGGAAACGCCGGGCAGGCGGTCCACGAAGTCCAGCGCGGCAGCCACCGCGCTTGGCTCGAACGGCGCCACTCTCAGCACCCGTTCCGCCGTAGCCACCAATGCACCGTTCTCGGCGATGTAGAAAACGTCGGGGAAGCCGTCGAAGTAGGTCAGCAACTGCCAGTACTGGTTGCCGCTGGCCACGACGAAACGGGCACCGGCAGCCTGGAGTCGCTGATTGAATCGGCCGAAGCGGACCCGGTCATACGCGCTCTCGGCATCCAGGAAGGTCCCGTCCATGTCGACCGCCACCAAGCGGGCCGGGCGTGTCATGCGGGCGCTCAAATCAACCACCCACCCATCCTCGCGGTCAGCCGGTCCCGAGTCACCCCGCCGAGCACGAGGCTGCAGACCTTGACCGCATGCAGTCGCGCTCCGCGTCCGACGCCGGAGCGAGACACCCGACTTTAGCCGCCGTCCGCGCGATCGTGTTGCCGAGCAGACGATTCAGAAGTTCCGGGCACCGTGCGTGAGCCCGACGGACGGTTACCGTGCCGCAAAGGCTGCAACAGACCCTGCCCGGGCGTCTTCGCGGTGCCACCCGCCGAACGGCTCAGGTCGGCTTTTCATCGGACTCGGTGGTTGACAACACCCAGACCGGCCATGACTGCGAGGACGGCGAAGACCCAGGCCAGCCCGGTCGCCAGGGATGCCCCGGTGACCAGCAGCCCGAATACCGAGGTGCCCACCGCCCCGCCGAGGTTTCGGGACAGCTGGACCATGGAACTGGCCGAGGCAGCGGCTCCGCGGGCAGCGTCGTCCTGGGCGTCGACCAGCAGGATCGGCTGCACGGTGCCGATACCCACACCCGCGAAGGCCGAGGCCACTCCGGCCAGCCATAGCCCGCCGGTCCCGCTGGCGGCGGTCATCGCGACCACCCCGAACGCGATCGCGGCAGTGGCCCAAGCGGCGACCAACCCGACCCGGCCGCGCCCGGCGGACAGGTTCCCGCCGAGCATGCTCCCGACGCCCACGCCGACCATCAGCGGGATCAGCACCGCGCTCGACCAGGACGCCGGCCGGCCGAAGACGCCCTGGACGAGCAGTGGCAGGTAGGCGGTAGCCGACATGAGCGTCACGCCCAGCAGGAACGCTCCGACGGAGATCCGGCGCGCCTCAGCATTGCGGTGCAGCGTCCGCACCGGCTGCGCGAAGTCCACCTGACGCCAGGCATCGGACCATCCCGACACCGACGCTTTCGGCAGGCCCAGCGCCGCACACCCGATCGCGGCCACTGAGACGGGCACCACCGCCCAAAGCCCCCACCGCCAGCCGGGCCCATCGGTGAACCATCCTCCGACCAGGGGGCCCGCGATGTTGCCAACCACCTGGATGACCCCGATCAGCCCGAATAGCCGCCCCCTGGCCGGCCCGCCGGCCAGGTCCGCGATCCCAGCGAGTGCAGCAGGCACCAGCGCTGCCGCGCCGATGCCCTGCACGACGCGCGCCACGACGAGCACCTGCATCGAAACGGCGAGCGCGGCAGCGGCCGTTCCAACGGCGTAGCCGGCCATGCCGATCAGGAACATCGGCCGGCGGCCGTGGTGGTCGGCGAGTTGGGCGAACACCGGCAGCGGAACGGTCGAGGCGAGCAGGTAGGCGGCGAAGACCCAGCCGTAGAGAAACTGGTCCCCCATTTCCACCACGACCTGGGGCATGGCCGTCGCCAGCATCGTCTGCATCAGCACTGAGGCCGTTATCCCGATCAGGATGGCGGCCAGGCCCAGACGCCGGGTGACCGGGGAGGGTGCAGGTGCTGCAGGCCGCGAAGTCACCACTCATTGTAAACGCCACGTTCACTATTGATACAGTGGACGCCATGTCTACGCCGCTCTGCCTGCCCCTGTCCGACGTGAGCGCCGCCGACCTGGCCATCGCCGGGGGCAAAGGCGCGAACCTCGGCGAGCTCGTCAACTCCGGCTTCAACGTTCCGGCCGGGTTCGTGGTGACCACACCGGCCTACCGGAGTGCAATCGCGGAGGTCGCCGCACCGAGCAGGGGGAACGTCCTGGAGGTGCCGGTGCCGCCGCAGGTCCGGGCTGACATCCTGGCCGCCTATTCCGCCCTCGGACATGGGCTCGTGGCGGTCCGGTCCAGCGCGACGGCCGAGGACCTCCCGGGCGCAACGTTCGCCGGCCAGCAGGACACTCTCCTCGGTGTGGTGGGCGATGACGAGCTGCTCGACGCCGTCAGGAACTGCTGGGCCTCGCTGTGGACCGAGCGGGCGATCTCCTACCGGCAGCGGCTCGGCATCGAGCCATCCTCCGTGGCGATCGCCGTCGTCGTTCAGCGGATGGTGCCCGCCGACCAGGCCGGTGTCATGTTCACCGCCAATCCGGTGACTGGAGCGCGCGATCAGGTCGTCATCGACTCCAATCCAGGCCTCGGTGAGGCCGTTGTGGCGGGGCTGGTCACACCGGATCACGCTGTTCTGGATGCCGACGGCCACATCGCCGAGCGGCGCGCGGGGCGGCGCGAAACCGTGATCCGGGCCGGCGCCGCCGGCGGAACCGAGACCTTCTCGGCCCAGAACGCCAGCGCGAAGGACATCGACCCGATCAGTGCGGCCGACCTGGCCCGGCTGGCGGAGGTGGGACGGCGGATCGAGAGCCACTTCGGTCGCCCGCAGGACATCGAGTGGGCGATTGCGGGCGACGAGCTGGCCATCCTGCAGGCACGACCGATGACGGCCCTGCCGCCACCGCCGATCCCGCTGAACAGATTCCAGCGGTTCGTCGGTCAGGTGGTCCTCGAGCTGCTGCCCCGGCGTCCGTACCCGATGGAGCTGACGGCCTGGATCACGCTCACCGTCGGGCCGATCGTGGAGCGCCTGGGATCGGGGCTGGTCGGCGTCTCGTTCGATTTCGCCGACGTGGTGCCCGCCGAGGACGGCGTCGTGCAGGCCTTCGTGCCGCCCCGGCCGCACCCCACGGCAATGCTTCCGGTCCGGGTCATCCGCTCGATTGCGCGGATGGGCCGCGATCCCGGAGGTTGGGCCGACGACCCCGTCGAGCTGCGCTATGTCGCGCAGGCTTCGCGGCTGTCGGTCCTCGACGTCACCAGGGCGGCGTGGGCGGAGCTGCTCGAGATCCCCACTGCTGCGGCACGACTGACCGACCTGGTCACCGATCTGCGGGTGGAGTACCTGCCCGCGGCGGGTGGGGCGCTCCTCCGGCTGCGGTTGCTGCTCAAGGCCTGCCGACTCGACGGACTCTTCGGTGACCTCATCGTCGATGCGCCCACCATCACGCAGGAGGCCAACGACACGCTCACCGAACTCGCTCGACGGGTTCGGAACGATCAGGCACTGAGCCGAGCCTTCGCCGACCAAAGCGGCGAACAGTTGTTGGACTTCGTCGAGTCCGCTGTGGCGGCCGACGGCTTCCGGGAGCGGTTCTCCGCGTTCCTGGACCGTTTCGGGCACCGCGAGACGGCGAGCATCCTGCTGCTGCGCGATCCCACCTGGCGGGAGTCCCCGACCACCGTGCTCGCCCTGATCAAGGTGCTCGCCGGCGAGGCGCCGACCGAGCCTCGTCCGGCAACCTCACGGGCTGCCCTCGACCGTCTGCTCGCCCACCCACTGGTCCGGCGCACCCGTTCCCAGGACCGGGTGCGGCGGCTGGTCGCCAAGGCTGCGGCCGGGACGGCGCTGCGCGAGGACACCCACTACGAGGCGACCAGGCTGATGCCGGTCGTCTACCGCGCCGTCGTCGAGATCGGCGTCCGCTTGGCCGAAGCCGGCGCACTCGGGGATCCGGACGACGTCTGGTACCTGACCTGGCCCGAGGTGAGTGTGCTGGCCGACCCAGCGCGGACGGCCCCGGGTGAGACACTCCGCGAGAGCGTCCAGCGACGCCGGGCCGCGTACGCCGAGCTCGCCGGAGCCCCGCTGATCGCCACCGCCACGCTCTTCCCGGACCGTGCGAACGCCGAGGACGCGTTGGTGGCCGGTGTCGGGGGCGGCGGAGGACGAGCCGCCGGGCCAGTGAGAGTGATCCGCACGCCGGACGATTTCGACCTGCTCCAAAGCGGCGATGTGCTGGTCTGCACGGCGACCAATCCGTCCTGGACGCCGTTGTTCGCCCGTGCCGCCGCGGTCGTCGTCGACTTTGGCGGGCTCGCCTCCCACGCGGCGATCGTTGCGCGCGAGTACGGCATCCCTGCGGTCATGGGCTGCGTAACCGGAACGACCGCACTTGCCGACGGTCGGCGCGTGCTGGTCGACGGCGACCGTGGCGTGGTCCTGCCGACTGAGGGTGAACGTGGCGCCGATCACGCCGGGCTGTGACGAGAGCCGGCGGCCATGAGCGGCACCGTTGACCATCGCAGCCGGCCGCGGCGCCGCGGCAGAGCCCTTGAGGATGCGATCATGGCCGCGACGATCGAGGAGCTGCGCGAGGTCGGCTTCGCTGCGATGACGATGGGCTCCGTGGCCCGCCGGGCGGGTGCCGGCAAGATCTCGGTGTATCGCCGCTGGCCCGACCGGGTCGAGCTCGCCATGGCGGCGGCCTATCGGCTGATTGGCGAGCCCCCGGCGCTGCTCGAGCCGACCACCCTGCGTGAGGAGCTGCTCGTCCTGCTGCGCCACATGGCCCATCAGATGTCCGGGCCCGCCGGAGAGGCCCTACGGGGGATCATCTCCGAGTCGCTCGGCGCCGATGACGTCCGCGTCGCGGAGCTGTCCAAGGGCAACGGTGCGCGGCTGGTGCGGGGGGTCGTCTGCCGGGCGGTCGCGCGTGGCGAGCCGGTCGACCCCGATCCGGCACTGATCCGGCTGCAGGCGCCAGGGGCGATCCTCCAGCACCACCTGCTCACCCACGGCCCCCCCATTCAGGACGATTTCGTGGTGAGCGTGGTCGACGAGATCGCCGTCCCACTGCTGGGCCGGAACCGCTAGGAGGCTCGTGGATGACGTAGGTCGCCCAAACAGTTCAGCGAGTGGCGCCGAAAGATTCGCCTCGTATTCCAGGCACGCAACGAGGCTGTCCATCCGGGATTCGGGACTCCGAGACCCGATGCTGCACCCTGCGCTGCGTGCTGCGGTGCCGTACCCGGCACACGTCCACCGACTTGAGAACGCAACGGCGGCCGTCGATATTGCCATGTGGACGGCCCTTGAAGTGGGAAGGCGACCGTAGCCTCGGCTCGGCAGTACCTTCCGGGACGCTACGGCCTCGTGGGGGGCCGCCACGGAACTTCTGCGTCAAGGGCAGCAGTACCTGCAGGATGCCGCTCGCCTTGGTCACAACGCATCCCTTGGTGAAGGACTCGTCTTGCATTCAACTGAACTGAACCGTACAGTTTGACTTATGACCGCCGGCACGCTCTCCAAGCGCCAGGTCGCCAAGCGCGAACAGATCGCCACGGCGGGCCGGAGGCTGTTCCTCGCCCACGGCTTCGCGGGCACCTCGATGGACGCAGTGACTGCGGAAGCCGGCGTCAGCAAGCAAACCCTCTACACCTACTTCCCGGCGAAGGTCGACCTCCTCAAGGCGATTCTCGATCGCGAACTCGCTCGCTTCGCGCTCGAAGGGCCCCTGCCCGAGCCGCAGACCCTTCCCGAGCTGCGCGGACTGCTTCTCCAGTTCGCCACTCGGCTCACCCAGACCCTGCTTCATCCCGATTCGATCGCACTCGTCCGTCTGGTGCTGGGCGAGGCCTTCCGTATCCCGGAGCTGCGCGGCACCGTGCGCCAGGCTTTTCCGATGCGCGCCCTGCAGGGCATCTCCACCATCGTCGGACGGGCGGACGAACTCGGCCTTATCGAGGCGCCCGACACCGACCTCACCGCCCGGATGCTGCTGGGGCCGATCATGAGCTACGTCGCCCTCGACGGCCTCCTCACCACGGAGCCCGTCGTGCAACCATCGGCTGACAAGCTCGAACGCATGGTCGACTTGTTCCTCACGATGGTGGCAGTGACCCCATGAACCTGCGCTCGCTCCTCGCCGCCGCGACGGTCGGTACCCTTGCCGTCGCACTGGCCGGCTGCACGGCAGTTCCGTCCGCGCTGGTGGTGTCGGGCACCGTCGAGGACCGGCTCGAGACGGTGGCCGTTCCTGCGGTCAGCGTGCCCGCTGTCAACCTGGACGCCGGGTTCACCACCCTCACCGGGGCCACCAATCCTGTCACCGGGCGCACGGGCGCCAACCTGAGCACCGTCGGGGCCACCTATGGCATCGGCACCTTCGTCCGTCTCGCAGAAGTCAGCGTCAGCGTCGGCGACACCGTCACCGCCGGCCAGCCCGTTGGCCGGGTCGACACCAGGGGCCTCGCTGCCCAGATCGCCGCGGCAGAGGCGGACGCAGCAGTCGCCTCAGCCCAAGTGGGCCTGCTGGGCGATGCGATCGACACCACGTACGACAAGCAGGCAGACGTCAAGGAGGCCAAAGCGAAGGTCCTCGATGCGATCGACAAGATCCACGACGGGAAGAAGAAGCTGCTGAAGGCGCGCAGTTCGGCGAAGAAGACCCGCGTTGATCTGGTGAAGAAGCTGCACGACGCCGAGCAACTGCTGGCGAACTACCCGCCGATGGTTCCGCCCGGCACCAACCTTCCACCCAAGGAAAGCCTTCCCGCGATGATCGCCGGACTCAAGGCGGGGATCAGGAAGCTGGACGCCGGCGTCCGGAAGATCAACTCGACCCTGCACACGCTCGCCAAGGGCCTGAGGAAGGCCACGTCTGGCCTGCGCAAGCTCAACGACGCCCTGGTCACCATCGCCGATGCCCGCGGCTCGTTGCGCGACCTGAAGGAGCTGGCGTCACTCCAGGCCGATGCGCTCAAGGTGTCGGTCGACCTGGCACGGCTGCAGGTCACCCTCGGCGAGTTCACCTCCCCCGTGAACGGCGTGGTTGTCTCCGCAGTCCTGGCGGGCTCCGAGCTCGCCCCCGGCGCGACGGCGGTCAGCATCCGCGCGTCCCGTCCCAGCACGGTGACGGCATGGCTCGCACCGGCTGAGCTCGCCCGGGTGTGTGCCGGTGACTCCGCATCGATCGTCGGTGACTGGATGACCGGCGACGGCGTCCCCGCGACGCTGACGCGCATCGGCACCCGCTCCGACTACCCGCCGACCTCGGTCGCTACAGAAGAAGTCCACCTGACCAGGGCGGTCGAGGTCGAGTTCACCGCTACAGAACAGCTCCCGGCCGGCGTGCCGGTGGAGCTCCACATCAACAGCTGCCATCCGGCAGCAGGCAATTCCGATACGGACAGGTGAGGAACATGGCAGGCGAGAAGCGCAAGCACCCCCCGATCCCGGTGATCGTCGCCGTCCTGGCGTTGCTGATCGGCGGTGGCGCCTGGTGGTGGTGGACCTCGACGCAGTCCGCGACCACCAGCGCCCAGGAGCAGGTGAGCGGATCGGTGGAGGCCAACGAGTACCAGGTCGCCGCGGCGCTCAGTGGACGCATCACCGACGTCAAGGTTGCCGAGGGCGACAAGGTGACCAAAGGCCAGGAACTGGTCCGGCTCGACCAGTCGGCAACCAAGCTCGTGCTCGACCAGGCCAACCAGGGCGTGACGGCCGCCAAGGCTGCGCTCACCAACGCCAAGGACGATGACGACTCCACCAAGGCCGACATCACCGCGGCACGGGCGCGGCTCAAGCAGGCAGAGGCTGCGGTGAAGCTCGCCAAGGTGCAGCTGGGCTACACCGTCGTCACCGCACCGCGGGACGGGACCGTCGTTTCCCTCACCACCAACACCGGCCAGAACGCCGGCCCCGGCAAAACGCTGCTGACGATGATCGATCCCACCGACCTGTTCGTCCGCGTCTTCGTGCCCGAGACCGAGATCGGAAATGTGAAGCACGGCCAGGCCGCGACGCTGGCCACCGACTCCAGCACCACGACCTATCAGGGCACGGTGAGCTTCATCGCCAGCCAGTCTGAGTTCACGCCGAACAACGTCCAGACCAAGGAGCAGCGCGTGAAGCTGGTCTACGAGGTGCGGGTCCGCGTCAGCGACAGCAGCGGCACCCTCAAGGCCGGCATGCCGGTGGACGTGACCTTCGCCTGACCATGACCGCAACCACCACGGCTGGCCCGGCCATCCGCACCTCAGGGCTGCGGCGCAGCTTCGGCGACACCCTCGCCGTCGACGACCTCGACCTGGAGGTCGCCGAGGGTGCCGTGTTCGGGCTGCTGGGGCCGGACGGGGCCGGCAAGTCCACCCTGATCCGGATGCTCGCCACCGTGCTGCGTCCGGACGCGGGCGAGGCGAGCGTGTTCGGCCACTCGGTGAGGACAGAGTCCGACCGGGTGACCCCGCGGATCGGCTACATGTCGCAACGGTTCTCGATGTATCCCGACCTGTCGGTGGCGGAGAACTTGGACTTCTTCGCCACCATCCGCGGCGTCAGCAAGGCCGATCGGCGCACCCGCGCAGCCAGCCTGCTGGAGGGCATGGGCCTGGCGGAGTTCACCACACGGCAGGCGCAGCACCTTTCCGGCGGCATGAAGCAGAAGCTGATGCTGGCCACGACCTTGATGCACGAGCCCGACCTGCTGCTGCTCGATGAGCCGACCACCGGCGTCGACCCGGTGTCGCGTCGCGAGTTCTGGCGCATCCTGGCCGGGCTGCACCGGGCCGGCAAGACCGTCCTTGTCGCCACGCCGTACATGGACGAGGCCGAACGCTGCACACACATCGCCTTCCTCGATTCCGGACGCATCAAGCAGCACGGCACCCCGGACGAGATCAAGGCCCAGGTGCCCGGCCGGCTGATGGAGGTGTCCGCGGCCCAGCCCCGAGCGGCTCTGGCCGCCGTCAGGGCCGTTCCCGGGGTGGAGTCCGCGCACCTGCTCGGCGACGTGGTGCGCGTGCTGTGGTCAGGTTCCGCCGAGCCCGAGCAGGCACTAGGAGCCGCACTCGCCGCAGCCGGGGTGCCCGGTGCCACCACCCGTGAGGTCGCGCCGGACATGGAGTCCGTGTTCGCCTACCTTGCCGACCTGGCGACCGGGGTGGCCTCATGAGGCAGGCCCTGGTCCGGATCGGCGCCATCGTGCGCAAGGAGTTCCGGCACCTCGGTCGGGATCCGCGGATGCTGCTGGCTGTGGTGATGATGCCGGTGATCCAGCTGCTGCTGTTCGCCTATGCGATCAGCTTCGACGTTGACCACGTGCCCACGATCGTGATCGACTCCGACCAGAGCCCGGCCAGCCAGCGCTACCTGCGCCAGTACGAGGCCTCCCCGTTCTTCGACGTGGTGGCCCGCGGCAGCTCCCTGGCCGACGTGGACTCGGCTTTCGACCACAACACCGCCCGAGTGGCGATCGTGATCCCGTCCGGCTTCTCCCGCAGCCTCGCCGCCAGCGAGTCCGCCCAGGTCTCGGTGCTGGTGGACGGCAGCGAGCTGAACGCTGCCAAGGTGTCGCGGGCGTACTCGGTGGCCGTCAACCAGCTCTACGGCCAGCAGTTGACCCGGGACTGGGCCGACGCCCAGGGGATGGACCTGTCCAGCCTTGGCCTGCTGGAGCCGCGGATCCGTACCTGGTACAACCCGGAACGACGCTCCTCCGACTTCCTGATCCCCGGCCTGATGGCGGTCATCATCGCGATCGTCACCGTCCAGCAGACCGCCGTCACCCTGGTTAGGGAGCGAGACCTCGGCACGCAGGAGCAACTCGAGGTGAGTCCGATGCGGCGGATCGAGTTGATGGTCGGCAAGCTGCTGCCCTGGACGCTGATCGCCTTCCTCGACGTGGCCCTGATCACGGTGCTGGGTCGCACCATCTTCGGTGTGCCGCTACGGGGCACTGCCCTGGCCTTCGCGTTGGGCGCGATGCTCTTCGTGTTCGCCTCCCTCGGTATGGGCCTGCTGATCTCGGCGCTGGCACCGACACTGGACTCGGCGAACATGATCGCCCTGCTGGTCGCCTTCCTGCCATCGTTCCTGCTGTCCGGCTTCGCCTTCGCGCTCGACCAGATCCCGGTCTGGCTGCAATGGATCAGTTACGGCTTCCCCGCCAGATACATGGTGACGATCGCCCGGGGCGTGTTCCTCAAGGGCGCCGGGTTCACCGAGCTCTGGCCGGAGATGGCCGCCCTGGCGCTCTACGCCCTGGTGATGGTGCTGGTCTCCTCGCTCCTCTACGGACGGCGGGCCTCCCGATGAGCCTGAAACGAATCCGGCTGCTGATCTGGAAGGAATTCATCCAGCTCAGGCGCGATCCGCTGCTGATCCGGCTGCTGCTGCTCATGCCGGTCCTGCAACTGATCCTCTTCGGCTACGTCGTCGCCGTCGACGTGCGCAACCTCTCCACAGCTGTGGTGGACCTCGACCGGACGGCCACCTCCCGCAGCCTGGAGTCGGCCTTCGGCAGCTCGGGCTACTTCACCATCACTGGGCATGTTGCCAGTGAGGACGACCTTCGCCCGTTGCTGGACAGCGGTGTCGTGAAGGTGGCCCTGGTCATTCCCGAAGGCACCCAGGACCGGCTCACCCGAGGCGAGACCGCGCCGATCGGGATCATTGTCGACGGCTCGGACTCGCAGATCTCGGCAGTCGGCAGCGGCTACGCTTCACAGATCGTCGCCCAGTTCAATACCGAGCGGCGCGACGCCCTTGGCATCCAGCTGGCAGCGCCCGGGATCGACGCGAGGGTGCGGGTGATGTTCAACCCCACCCTCGACCCGATCAATACGATGATCCCCGGACTGATCGCGGCGATCATGATGATCTCGTTGCTGGCGATCATGAGTCAGGCCGTGGTGAAGGAGCGCGAGTCGGGAACCCTCGAGCAGATGTTCGTCACCCCGGTGAAGGCCACCGAGTACCTGATCGGCAAGCTCACCCCCTACGCCGCCCTTGCCACGGCCCAGATGTTGCTGGTGGCCGCCGGCGGGCTGTTCTGGTTCGAGGTGCCGTTCAACGGCAGCATCTGGGTGGTGCTCACCGGCCTCGCGCTGTTCATGTTCACCTGCCTGGGGCTCGGGCTCCTGATCTCCCTCGTGTCGCGCACCCGCCACCAGGCCCAGCAGGCCGTGATGTTCATCATGATCCCGACCATGGTGCTCTCCGGCTTCATCTTCCCGATCCAGTCGATGCCGGCCATCATCCAGCCGCTGACCAACCTGATCCCACTCACGTTCGCGCTGCAGGTGCTGCGCGGCGCCTTCGTCAAGGGCAGTGGTTTCGAGGCCCTCGCCGTGCCGATGCTGGCACTGGTCGGCTTCGCCGTTGTCATCTTCGGCGCAGCGATCGTCGCCACCCGCCGCCGGATATCGGAGTAGGAGCACCCATGAGTAGGGAAACGGTCTCTGAGGAGCGTTCGGGAGCACAGCGACCGAACGCGCCACGAAGGGCCGCCGACCCCTCCCCAGCGATCTCCGTCCGGGGGCTCACCAAGACCTTCGGCGACTTCACAGCCGTCGACGGCATCGATCTCGACGTTCCCCGCGGTGAGGTCTTCGGCTTCCTCGGCCCGAACGGGTCGGGCAAGACCACCACCATCCGGATGCTCACCGGCACGCTGCGGCCCAAGTCCGGCAGCGCCGAGGTGCTGGGTGAGGATGTGGTGCGGCACCCCGACCGGGTGCAGCGACGGATCGGCTACATGTCCCAGAAGTTCTCGCTATTCGAGGACATGACGGTCGATGAGAACCTGAAATTCTACGCCGGGGTCTATGACCTGCCGGCGGAGAGGTTCGCCGCGCAGCGCCAGTATGTGCTGGAGATGGCCGACCTGGTAGGACGGGAGCGCGAACTCACCCGGAACCTCTCGGTCGGCTGGCGGCAGCGACTGGCCCTGGGCGCGGCCACCATCCACGAGCCGGAACTGCTGTTCCTCGACGAGCCCACCTCCGGGGTGGACCCGGTGGCGCGGCGCCAGTTCTGGGACCTGCTCTACGACATGGCCAGCCGGGGCGTGACGCTCTTCGTGACCACCCACTACATGGACGAGGCTGCGAACTGCAATCGGCTGGCCTTCATCTACCGGGGACGGATCATCGCCGAAGGCAGCCCCACGGAGATCCGCGCCAACCACATGGAACAGCGCATCTTCGACATCACCACCACACAGGTCGACCCGGCACTGCAGTGGCTGGAGACCGCGCCGGGCATCGACGAGGCCTACCTCTCGGGGGCGTCCCTGCATGCCGTGGTGCCGGCCGATTCGCCACTCGACGACGCGCGACTGCGCAGCCGCCTCGTGGCGGCCGGATTCGGTGACGCCCTGGTAGCGGAGGTGGACCCGACTATCGAGGATGTGTTCGTCAACCTGGAGTCGCGGCAACGCTGACCAGCCGAGCAGCCCGGGCAGCAACAGCTGAGCACCGGCCAGCAGGACGCCGACGGTGACCCCAGTCAGGCGGCGTCCGGTGACGTCGTGTGGGCCTTGGCTGATGTGATGCCGGAGTTGTGGACCGGCACGGCCGACCTGGCCGGGTCGGACAACATCGCCGAACTACGAGGATGAGGCGCGCGACCTGGTGGCCCGCTACGGGCTTGCCGGCCGCATGGCCCGCTTGCGGCTGGACATCGCACAGAACCCGGACGCCGTGTCCTCGGCCGACGTCGTCATCTTGAACCGGGTGGTCTGCTGCTACGCGGACTACGCCAGCCTGTCGTCCGCCGCGGCCAGCCATGCGCGCTCGCTCCTTGTCATGAGTTATCCCACTCCGAACCCGTTGACCCGGCTTTCGCTCAGAAGTGACACCCGAGTCCCATCTGCGAGGACCCCTGCCGGGCTCACAGCTTCTCCCCCGGGCGCATGTGGAGTCTGAGAACGCGCTGACCAGACATCCGCAGATCGGCAGTTCAGGTCGTTTCGGTGGCGCCGAACGCAGACGCCGGTTTGGAGGCTCATCACAATCCACGGTGTAGCTGGGGCCTGAATCCGCCGGTTTCGAGCAGG
>DAORUI010000082.1:0-10159 GCA_035433085.1 Propionicimonas sp.
CAAGCTCGACCAACCGATGAGGATGCAGCCCTATGGCAGCCAGAGGCTCGCGCGAATCAGGTTGTGGTCGGACGGGATGACGCCGATGAAGTTGTCGCCTGCATCGACGTTAAGGACTTGCGCGAATTCTGACACCCGCATCGGGGTTGTCAGGATGTAGTCGTTATAGGTTCCATTGAGCCGTCCGCTCGGGTCCTTGGGCGCGATCAGCTTGAACTGGTTATAGCTGTTGTAGTTGGTCTTGTCGCGAGTCTCAACGGTTGGGTTCACTGGAGCGTTGTAGCCGGTGTTTCCCAGAGGGTCGATGAGCCCTCCCTCTTTCGTGAAGACCTCATATGGCGGATTCCAGAGCTTCCCGGTCACCATGTCCTTGTCGGCTCGGCTCGCCGCTGCATCGCCAGCAAGAACGACGGGCAGATTACTCGTGTTCACCCGACCCAACTCGGCCAGAGCATCACGTGCCTGCTGCTGACGGTTCAGCGCGTAGAAGTTCGAGCCCACAGGGTCGTCATCGGGTTCCAAGTGCATGTCAGCGAACAGGAACTGCTTACCTGTGCTGCGCTGCTTGAACACTGCCCAAACGAGGAAGCGCGTGTAGGACGGGTCGCCGACCACGGTTGTGGAGGGGTCGTCCTCTGGGTAGGCCTTGGTTAGGCCCATGGAGCCGCTAGTCAGCAGAACCAACCGATCAGTCCGGTACACGATCTTGGTGCCGCGAGAGGCGCCTTGATCGGTCGGTTCGCAGTCTGGACTAGGCCGGCCGTCGGATGTCGTCTCTTGCTCAGTGGACTTCTTGCAGTTGTATCTGTCTGCGTCCGTGAGGGCCCAAGGCTGCCCTAGAACAACCAAACGATCACGGAGGTCCTCGAACTGGGTGGTCTTCGTTCGGACGTTACTTGAGTCATATATGAGCGACTGTTGCGCTTCCTGCAGCGACACGACATCGAGGTTCGAGGCAACGATGGTGCCGGCGACGTAGTCGCGACGCACGACCCACGGCTTCTCGACTTTGGAGTCATCCCCAGGGTCGGGCGAGTTGTTGTGGGCGCGCACGTTATAGCTCGCCACGCGTAACTCAGCGTCCTGTCGCGGTGTGTGGGCAGTGGCTACCCTGGAGAACTCGCCAGCGGGCTGACCGGCCGCGTCCACGGCCTGAACCTTAACTAGGTAGTCGGTGTTCGCGATGAGTGTTTCGAGTCTCACGGCCGTCGCAGCGGTGTTGATGTAGGTCGGCTCGTTCCAGTTGTCGGGCGAGTACGCAACCCGATATGCGGGCGCCTTCCGAACCGTAGCCCAGGTGACGGTCAGATCCGTCGGATTCACTTTCGAGAGCGCGATTGAACTTGGTGTGCCGAAAGTGATCAGCTTCGCGGTGGTCACCTTCAGCGGGGAAGTCGTCTGGCTGACGACCTTGTTCTTGGCGTTCACGGCGGCGATCGTGAGGTAGTAGGGGGTCGCTCGCTTCAGGCCCTCCACAAAGGTCGTTGGTCCGCTCACCACCTGCGACTTCGCGCCCTTCATCGACTTCTTCGTCGACCAGCGCACCAGGTAGCGGTTGGCTGCGCCCTGCGGTGCCCAGACCAAGGTCAGCTCATCGCCGCGGTTCTCGCTGGCCCGCAGGCCGGCAGGGCTCAGCGCCGAATAGGACTTCTTCGAGCGGGTCTTGATCTTCTTGGTCTTGGAGTACTTGGTGAGCGCTTTTCCGTCCGTCTTGAGCGCCTGCACTTTGAAGTAGTAGTTCCTGCCGGCTTTCAGCCCGCCGATCTCGGCGACGGCAGCGGGGACCGTGATGTAGGACGCCTTCTTCAGCTTCGAGTTGCTCGCGTACTTCACCTGGTACGCGGCAGCACCTTTGACCGCCTTCCAGGTGAGCCGGACGGCGTTGTTGGAGTAGCTCGCTCGGGTAAGCCCGGACGGTGCCTTCGGAGAAGCCTGTGCCTGGGTCGGAGCGCCGACCATGAGGCCGACCACGAGTGCGATGCTGAGTAGCAGGGCTCGGGCGGTACCGATCAAGCGCTCGTGCGAAGACATCGGATTAACTCCTGCGAATTCGGGGTGCGGAGTTCCACGCTAACTCGGGACCAGCAGTGTCGCGAAACCCGCCCAGGTGAACCCTTGAGCGTTGCTTGACTCCGGGTGCGTTCGCGCGGTGGGGTCTCGACAAGCTCGCCAACCGAATGGGTGGTCTCGACAGGCTTCCTCAGCAGAGCATGGGCCCGTTCGCCCGAAAGGGGGCATACCAGCTGGCTGTGGTCGCTTCACCAGACTGCTTCGCCCGATCCGCGGGTTATCCGGGCTCCCAGAGAGCCGACAACCCCCCTTTCGGGCGAAACGCCCTCGGCAACGACGACCAGTGGCTTCGTAGCCCGACTTTCGGGCGAACCAACCATGCTCGACAGGATTTACGGCAGCAGCACCGTGGCGCGAATCAGGTTGTGATCGGACGGGATCACGCCCACGAACTGACCGGCCGAGTTCACCTTCACCACGACCTCGTACTCGGGAACGCGCATCTCGGAGACGAAGATGTAGTCGGTGTTCGAACCGTTCACATCGCCGGCGAAGTTGCGGGCCTTGCGCTGGTACATGTTGTAGCTGGCGTACGAGGTGTTAATCCGCTTCTCCACGAAAGCACCCGGCGCACTGTTGTGCGACCTCGCGGCATTGCCGAGGGGGTCCTTGTAGCCGGCGGCCTGCATCAGGTCGTAGGGACGGTTACTGGGATCGTCCCACTTGGTTGAGGCGTAGTCCCCGACTGAGATCACCGGAAGCTCACCGGCCAACCGCTTCGTCGCGGAGATGATGGCCGACGTCTGACGGTTGCGGGTGTTCCAGAACTTCTTCCCGTCCTTCGGTTCGAGGTGGGTGTTGGTGAAGAAGAACTTCTTGCCGCTCGACTTCTGTTCGAAGATCGCCCAGCCCAAGAACCTCGCCGAGTTGCCGCGGGGCAGCGCGATCGTGCCCTGCTTCACCAGTTCGAGCCGCTTGGCGTTGTAGATGATCCGCACGTCGGGGGAGGTCTTCCGTCCGTACTCCGTGAGCTTGTACGGGCTGCCGAGGCGGTTGATCAGGTCCATGTACTGTGCGCCGCCGCCGGGAATGCTGCCGATCGAGGCCTCCTGGACGCCGAGCACATCAAGGTCCTGATCCTGGATGGTCTCCACCAATGCGCCGCGCCGGGACGCCCACTTCGCCTTACCGCCGGAACAGTTCTCGCAGAGAATGTTGTAGCTGCCCACCCGCAGGGGCAGTTCCTTCGCGGTCTTCTGGGCCACCGGGTCGGACCATGCAGTGACCGGTTCACCCGCGGCGTTCACAGCGCGGACGCTGACGTAGTACTTCGTGACCTTCTTCAGCTCGTCGAAGGTGGAAGTGAGCTTCTTGGCGGGTTTTGGGTCCGTCAGGTCGTCCGGGTTCTCCCCGATCGCCGCTTCGTAGGTGAGGTCCTCGCCCAAGTCCTTCCACTCGGCGGTGATGGACGTACTGGTGAGGCTCTCGGTCGTCACCACCGGCGGCAGCATCGCGAACTCGCGCGCGCCCGTCGTGAACATGTACAGCGAACTCCACTCGCCGAGAGTGTTGGGATCGTCGGCCCAGGTGGCGATGCGCAGGTAGTAGCCGGTCTCGGGCGTGAGGCCGGTGAGTAGCGAGATCGTGTCCGCGGTCAGGATGCGCCGCGGTGCGGAGAAGGAGGGCAGCGTGTCCAACTCGATCGCGTAGCCGCTGGCCCCCTCGACGGCTGCCCATGCGGCGATCACCATCGTGGGACGCTGGCTGACGGTCACGACCCCGGGTGCCGGCGGCAGGACGGTGTCGGCGGTTGCGCTGGGCGGCGGGGACATCGTCAGCAGCAGCGCAAGCGCAGCAAAGAGCACGACGAAGCGAACCCATCGACCCGCTAACTTCCGCACCGCACCCCCCACCTGATGGACGCAGTTGACCTGTCCCAAAGACGCTGAATTCCAAGGAGAATTTAGCACGCGGAACTGTGTGTCCACGAGGTCCGTGCCGTCGTTCGTCCGCGCTGGGGAAGGCTCTTCTGACAAGGGGGTTTGTGTATCGAGCTGGAAACCGTGGATGGCCGCATAGGCTGCGAGGCGTGATCCTGTCGCGACGCGGTGCCCGGTTGGCCTTTGGGGCGAGCGCGCTCGCGTCCCCGATTGTGGCCGTGCTCGGGCTTGGTGCGGTGGTGCACCTCCTCACCCGCGACCGGATAGCTCGTCCCGACCAGCTGCCCCGGCTGCCGGTCGCGCTGGTGCTGGGAGCTGAGGTGTATGCGGACGGGACCCCGTCCGCTTTCTTGCAGTCGCGGCTCGACCTGGCCGCCGAGCTCTATCGGGACGGCCGCGTGGCGCAACTGCTGGTGTCGGGTGACGGCCGCTCCCGGTTCTACGACGAGACCGGCGGCATGCGCCGCTATCTGGAAGGCATCGGAGTCGAGCCGGACGCGATCCTCGTCGACCCCGCCGGACTCGATACCTACGCTTCCTGCCTGCGCGCCCGGGAAGAGTTCGGTGTCCGGCGCCTGGCCGTGGTGAGCCAGCGCTACCACTTGCCGCGCGCCTTGGCGATCTGCCGGGCTCTCGGGCTGGACGCCTGGGGCGTCGGCGACGAGACGGCGCGCACGAACTCCGGCGACTGGGCGTACGGCGTCCGCCGCGAGCTCGCCGCCAACCTGAAGCTCGTCTGGGATCTGCTCACCCGCCGCTGAGCTTTCGGCTCGTCGAGCGTTCGGCCGGGGGAGCGTCCGGCTGATCGAGCGTTCGGCTGATCGAGCTTGTCGAGATCATGGGCGAGGCCTCGACAAGCTCGACCAGCCAACGCCGGGCCTCACACGCGGTGCGGCCGCGTTGGGCCTGGACGTGGCTCGCCGTGGCCGCTGTGCGAAAATGGCGCCCATGCTGTCTCTGCCGACCCTGCTCAGTGAACGTGTCGCCGCCGTCGCCGGAATCGATCCGGAATTGCGCCCGGCCACGCGTCCGCAGTTCGGCCACTATCAGACCAATGTCGCGCTGCGGCTGGCCAACGCGCAGGGGCGTCCGCCGCGCGAGGTGGCCGCTGCACTGGTCGAGCAGATCCAGCTGGACGACCTGTGCGAGCCGCTCGAAGTCGCCGGCCCGGGGTTCATCAACTTGCGCATCCGGGCGGACGTGCTGGCCGCCGTCGCGACCCAGGTGCTCACCGAGCCGACCGCTGGCATCTCGCTCACCGACGATCCCAAGACGGTGGTGATCGACTACTCGTCCCCGAACGTGGCCAAGCAGATGCACGTTGGCCACCTGCGCTCGACGATCATCGGCGACTGCTTCACCCGGGTGCTGCGCGCGCAGGGACACACGGTGATCCCGCAGAACCACATCGGCGATTGGGGACGCCAGTTC
The DNA here is from genome assembly GCA_035433085.1 of Propionicimonas sp. GTDB lineage: Bacteria > Actinomycetota > Actinomycetes > Propionibacteriales > Propionibacteriaceae > Propionicimonas. Next base: position 5,382 of record DAORUI010000082.1, read on the forward strand.
GGCATGCTCGTCGAGCAGATCCTGGACGAGGGGCTGGACGTCGCGTCCCTCGACCTGGCCGGTGCCGAGGAGCTGTACAAACGGGCGAACGACCGACTGAAGGCGTCCGAAGAGTTCGCCGACCGGGCGCGGGCCCGCGTGGTGCTGCTGCAGGCCGGGGACGCCGACACCCGGCGCATCTGGCAGCAGCTGATCGATGTCTCGCTGGCCGGCTTCAACGCCACCTACCAGCGGATGAACGTGCTGCTCACCGACGCCGACCTGGCCGGGGAGTCGATCTACAACGCCGACCTGCCGGTGGTGGCCGCCGATCTGGAGTCGCGCGGCATCGCGGTGGTGGACGACGGCGCGCTGGTGGTCTTCGTGGACGGGTTCCCGGCGCCGGCCATCGTCCGCAACGCCCAGGGCGGGTTCGGCTACAGCTGCACCGACCTGGCCGCCATCCGGCACCGCGTCGGCGACCTGAATGCCAACCGGCTGATCTATGTGGTCGGGGCGCCGCAGGCGTTCCACTTCGAGCAGGTGTTCGCGGTGGCCCGGATGGCCGGCTACCTGCCCGGGGCCACGTCCGCCGAGTTCGTCGGCTTCGGTCAGGTGCTCGGCGCGGACGGAAAGAAGTTCTCGACGCGCGAGGGCACTGCGGTCACCCTGAACTCGTTGCTGGACGCGGCCGAGGAGCAGGCCGCGCCGCCGATCGCGCTGGCGGCGATCAAGTACGCCGACCTGTCCAGCGGCTTGCAGAAGGACTACACCTTCGACGCCGAGCGCATGGTCGCGACCACCGGCGACACTGGACCATATCTGCAGTACGCACACGCGCGGGCGAACCAGATCCTGCGCAAGGCCGAGGCCGAGGGCATCGGGTTCGACGGCGTGACCGTGATCACCGAACCCGCCGAACATCAGGTGGCCCTGCTGCTGAGCCGCTTCGGCGAGGTGGTGGCCGCCGTCGGTGAGAACCTGCAACCCCACCGCTTGTGCGGCTACCTCTACGAGCTCGCCGGCGCGCTCAGCTCGTTCTACGAGCAGTGCCCGGTGCTGCGCAGCGAGGGCGACGTCCGGGCGTCCCGCTTGGCGTTGTGCGCCGCGACGAAGAAGGTGCTCGCGACCGGTCTCGACCTACTCGGCATCGAAGCCCCCGAGCGAATGTAGCGGGCCTTCATTCCCAGCCTGAATGAAAAGGGGACGGTTCCTTTTCCGTTCAGGTTCTCCACAAAAGTTGGCCGATTGGTCGCGTCCTCTGCGTGCGACTGTGGATAAGTTGGACGGAAAAGGAACCGTCCCCCTTTTCGTTCAGTGGGACTCGGCCTTCTGCTCGGCGAGCCAGGCGGCTCCGATGATGCCGGCCTTGTTGCGGAGTTCGGCAGCAACGATCGGCGTCTTCAGCTTGAGCTTGGGGAGGAACTTGTCAGCGTTCTTCGAGATGCCGCCGCCGACCACGATCAGGTCGGGCCAGAACAGGGCCTCCAGACGTTCGTAGTAGCGCTGCAGCCGCGGCACGTACTGGTCGTAGGTGAGCTTCAGGTTGTCGCGGACGGACGCGGCCGCTTGGCTTTCGGCGTCGTGGCCGTCGATCTCGAGGTGGCCGAGTTCAGTATTGGGCACCAGGACGCCCTTGTGGATGATCGCGCTGCCGATCCCCGTCCCGAGCGTGGTGACGATCACCAGTCCATCGTTGCCCTTCGCGGCACCCCAGACGACCTCGGCGACGCCGGCGGCGTCCGCGTCGTTGACGAGCACCACGTCACGGCCGAGCTTTTCCTCGAAGATCTGCTCGGCGGGTGCGTCGATCCACGACTTGTCGATGTTGGCCGCCGACCTCGTGACGCCGTGAGTCACGACTGCCGGGATGGTCACGCCGACCGGCGCGTTACCGAGCTGGTCGGCGAACTCGGCAACGATCTGCGCGACCACGTCGGCGACATTGGTGGGCGTGGACGCCGCCGGGGTGGGAATCCGCACCCGCTCGGACGCGAAGTCGCCCGCGTCCAGGTCAACCAGGGCACCCTTGATGCCCGATCCGCCGATGTCTATACCCAGGACGACTCTGTTCTGCATGGGCTACACCCTAGTGGCCCGTCCCCGTCATCGAAGGCCTCTGGTTCGGTCATTCGCCCGTGCCTGGGTGCGGGCCCTCGACCGAACCGGAGGCTCTCGGCGAGGAGGGGTCACCGCGGATGGCGAAGTGGGGCTTCGGTGAGGAGGGTCGAGGATCACTAGACTCCCGAGCGTGACTAGTTGGCTGGTTACCGGCGGAGCCGGGTACATCGGGGCCCACGTGGCCAGGGCGCTACAGCAGCAGGGGCTGGGGCCGGTGGTGCTGGACAACCTCTCCTCGGGCATCGCGGCGTTCGTGCCGGACGGCGTCCCGTTCGTCCAGGCGGACATCCTCGACACCGCGGCGGTCACCAAGGCGCTCACCGACCACGGCTGCGCGGGAGTCATCCACGTGGCCGGCTACAAGTACGCCGGGGTCTCGGTCCAGCGTCCGCTGCACACCTACGCGCAGAACGTCACCGGCACGGCCAGCGTCCTCGAAGCGATGGACGCGGCCGGCGTGCGCAACCTGGTCTTCTCGTCCTCGGCGGCGGTCTACGGAACGCCGACCACCGAGTTGGTCACCGAGGATTCGCCGAACCATCCCGAGTCGCCCTACGGCGAGTCGAAGCTGATCGGGGAGTGGCTGATCAACGACGTCGCGCGCGCGACCGAGGCCTTCCGCGGGGTGAGCCTGCGCTACTTCAACGTGGTCGGCTCGGCCACCGATGAGGTCTACGACGCGAGTCCGCACAATCTGTTCCCCCTTGTGATCGAGGCATTGCTGGCCGGGCGGACGCCGCGTGTCAACGGCACGGACTATCCCACCCCGGACGGTACCTGCGTGCGCGACTACGTCCACGTCGGCGACCTCGCGAACTCGCACGTCGCCGCCGCTCTCGCCCTCGAGGCCGGACGTGAGCTGCGTCCCGCCTACAACCTCGGCAGCGGGGACGGGCTCAGCGTCCGCCAGATCATGGACGCGATGGCGCGCGTGACCGGCATCGACTTCGCGCCCGAGATCGCGCCCCGGCGTCCCGGCGATCCGGCGCGGATCGTCGCCGCGGGCGCGGCGGCCGCCGCCGATCTGGACTGGCGGATGAGCTACTCGGTCGACGAGATGGTTGCTTCGGCCTGGTCGGCGCGGAAAGCGTCCGGGCCCGCGTCCTGACCGGTTCGGACCAACTCCGAGTGGTCAGACCCACCTTGGGCCATGGGTGAGCGAGAGTCTGACGAGTCGGCAGCGGGAGCAGGCTGCGCGGCCGGCTCACTGAGGTCGAGCGCGGGCAGGTGGTGGACGCGTTCCAGCAACTCCGTCTGCAGGCCACGCACCGAATCCGCGTCCAGGCCGCGGGCACGCGCCTGAATGGTGCCGCCCGCGGTGTGGAACTCCAACTCGGCCAGGCGCAGCCGGCGAGCCAACGGGCCTTGAGAGATGCGCACAGACTGCGTCCGCGCGTGCGGGACGAGGTGCCAGGTGCGCACCAGCCAGCCGTGCCGAGTGACGGTGAGCTGGCCGTCGTGTCCCCAGCGCATGAACGGCGCGGCGAACGGGTGCAGCCAGCGCGCGCGCGTCGGCGGGCGGCGTAACTCGATGGCCTCGAAGTCGGTGCGCGGCCAGATCGCGCGCAGCGCAACCCTGACCTGCTCGATGCCGCCGGCCGGCAACAGGATGGTCGAGACGCCCGTGTCGTTCTCGTCGTTGGTGACGCTTCCCCAGCCGATCACGGCGATGTCGAGCCGGTAGAGCCCGAGCCAGCGCCAGATCGGTGACTGGGTGAGTTGCACGGCCTGGATGCGCCGCGGCGGCAAGGATTGGCTGGTGAGGCTGGTGAGGCCGCGCGAGATGCGCAGCCCGTGCTCGCGGCGCGACAGCGTGTAGTTGAACTGGCCGGTCACACGCCGGCTGATGAACCCGAACAGTGCACTGGCCACCGGCAGCGCGACCGCGAGCCAGCCCCAGCCGAAGCCGAAGTAGACCACGATGGCCGCGGTGACGATGCCGCCGCCGACGATGCTGAAGAACTCGTGCGAGGTCACCGCCGCGAGCAGCAGGGTTTGCGGCGGCACCTTCACGAGCACTTCGTCCTGGGCGTTCAGGTCGGTCAGCACCGAGGCCGCCTGGGCGTGCTCCTGCGCGGCCACCTGATGCCCACGCGCGCGAGCGAGCAGGTAGTCGCGAAGCGCATAGGCCCTGGTCAGCTTCAGGTAGCGAAGGCGGACGCGTTCCTGAGACCCGACGTCGATCTGCAACTCGGCCAGTCCGATCAGCCGGGCGGCGAACGGCTGCACCACGTCGATGGCCTGCACCTTGTCGAACGCGACCCGAACTGAGCGCTTGAACACAGCGCCGGTGTCGACCCGGAGTTCGTCCGCGTCGATCACGAAGTGGGTGAACCGCCACGAGACGTAGCCGACAGCCACCGCGCCAAGGAGGGCGATGCCGATGCCGGACGCCAGGAACTCCAGCGGTGGCAGCTGGGCGGCCTCGGACTGGTTCTGAAGGAGTTCGCGACCCAGCCCGAATGCGAGCGCCAGGATGACGATCCAACCGCGGACGAAGGGTGTCAGCGGGTGCGCGCGCTCGGTGACCTTGGCCGCCGGTGCTTGCTGGGGCGCCCACGCCGGCCCGAGCGCAGATGCGGTCGCGGGCCCCTCGACAGGCTCGGGGAACGTGGTTTGGTTCGCGGGCCCCTCGACAGGCTCGGGGAACGTGGTGGGAGGCTCGGGCCGCTCGACAG
>DAORUI010000082.1:10259-13824 GCA_035433085.1 Propionicimonas sp.
CTCGACAGGCTCGGGGAACGTGGTGGGAGGCTCGGGCCGCTCGACAGTCTCGGGCTCGGACGCTGAACCTTGGACAGTATGGGCCGGCGGTTCGACGGGCATGGTCATAGCGGCAGGGCCTGGGTCTCCCCGGCTGCGATCAGGCGGTCGCGCAGAGTCGCCGCGTCCGCTTGGGCGAGGCCCGGGATCTGCGCGCCGGACTGCGAGCTCGCGGTGACCAGCTGGACGCTCGCCAGTCCCCAGGCGCGGTCGAGCGGGCCGGATTCGACGTTCACCGACAGCATGCGTCCGTACGGAATGGCGGTCAGCCGCTTGAACCAGAGGCCGTGGGTGATCAGCAGATCCTCGTCCCGCTCGGCGTAGCCGAAGCTGCGCACCCAGCGTCCGGCCCGGATCACGCGCCAGATCGTCCAGAGGATGCCCGCCCCGGCGACACCACCAGCCCATCGCCAGTCGAACAGGAAGCCGAGGCCGAGCGACACAACCGTGGTGGCGATCAGGTTGGTGACGGCCGCACCGACGCGACGGGCGGTTATGTATCGCTGGGGCAGGCGCTGCCAGGTGGCCGTTGGGGTGAACAGGTCGCTCATGGTTGAATCCAACACCGTCCGCGGGTCAGTTGCGATTCCTCCGCGCCTTGGGGTTGCGGATCTCGACGCCGCCGAAGCCGCAGAACCCCTTGAGCCGGATCTTCGGCAGGGACGGATCAGGTGGGGTCAGGCGGCCGACCTCGGTGCCGCCGAAGATCGCGATCACCTGGCTGTCGACGTCGGTGCCCGGGGGCACGGTGACCTCGACGCCGCCGAACAGGCAGAACACATTGAACGTGAGTTCGTGGGCCTCGTACGTCGCCTGGGTGAGGTCGAGCTCGACCCCGCCGAAGACGGCCATGATTGAGGTGTTCCGGCGGACGCGCCAAGCGTGCTTTCGGCTGGCGCCGGAGAAGATGGCGACGATCTGGTCGGCGGCGTCGCTGGCGTTGGCCGTGTCGTAGTTCACGAGCGGACGGGCCGCTGGGCCGGTCGGGCTGACCAGATCACGGGTCAGCGGCACCAGGTCATCGAAGATCTCGGCAGCCTGGGCTTCGGCGATCCGGTCGTCGCGCTCGACAGCGGTCAGGCGGCCTTCGGCCTGGGCCGAATTGAGCAGGGTGATCACATGGCGGCGGTCCGCGTCCGAAACGGCCAGGTGGCCGCCGACGGCAGGACCGACATCACTGGGTTCGATGGGATTGGTCATGCTTCGACGTTAGGCCACGAGTGCCGCCTCGGGATACCTCGGTTCGTCGGTTTGGGGGAGAGTTCGGGTCGATCCCTGAGCCGCGGGTTGTCGGCCGTCCTTGGTAGCGTGCGGATCGTGTTGCGGCGGCTGGTGGTTCCGATGCTGGCGGTGCTGGCCGTCATCGGCCTCGCCGTCTGGGTGGTCGGCTCGCTGCCGCGCTGGTTCCCCGACCTGGTCCCGTCCGCTTCGGCGAGTTCGACCAGGCCGAATCCGAGGCCGACCATCGACGTGTCCGGCTTGGCGAAGGTCAAGGTGGGGCGAGTGGTCGACGGCGACACCCTGGACGCGACGCTGGACGGTGCCCAGACGAAGCTGCGGCTGCTCAACATCGACGCTCCCGAGACCGCACACGACGGCGAGCCCGCCCAGTGCCTGGCGGAGGAGGCGAAGGCGAAGCTGGCCAAGCTGGCCCCGGCCGGGTCGACGCTGCGGATCAAGACCTACGGCCGTGACCGTTTCGGCCGCACCCTGGTCGGCCTCTATGACGGCAAGGGCTACCTGCTGAACGCACACTTGGTGGCGGCCGGGTTGGCCGCGCCGTTCGTGGTGAACGGTCAGGTGAACCTGCTGCAGCCCGTGCGGGACGCTCAGACCGAGGCGGCCGCGTCCGCGTCCGGGCTGCACCAGGCGTCGGGCTGCACCGTGCCCGGACGGATCGTCGCCGCGGAGAAGGCAGTGGTGAAGCTACCGCCGACACCCTCGTCCGCCGCCGAAACGAAGCAGGTGATCGCGTCCGCCGAGAAGCTGCAGCGGACGCTGACCGTGCTCGCCGCCGACCTGAAGGGCGATGCGCGCTTCGTCCCGGTGGACGCACTGACCCGCCAGGAGGTGGCTGAGTTGAGCAACCGGGTGGGCGCGGCTCAGGACGCAGTGGGACGAGCCCTCGCGAATCTCCGCGGGAGGCGCTGAGCAGGGTAGATTTCCGATCATGATTCGAATGCTGATCCGGGGCGGCATCTTCTTCGGCACCGCGGTGGTCGGACTGCTACTGGCGGCTCTGGTTCCTGGGGTGCAGCTGAGGCTCGGCGGGTTCCTGGTGGCGGTGTTGGTGTTCACCGTCGCGCAGAGCCTGATCACCCCGGTGGCGATGCGGTTGGGACGCAAGACCGGGCAGGCGCTGATCGGAGGCCTTGGCCTGATCTCGACGGGTCTGGCATTGATCGTGGCCAGCCTGTTCGAGGGCGGGATCAGCTTCGTTGGTGGTTTCCTGCCCTGGTTGGGGGCGACGCTGGTGGTGTGGCTGGTGACCGCGCTCGGTGGTTGGCTGCTGCCGATCTGGCTGCTCAAGGATAAGGTCTCCCAAGCCCGTTCACGCCGGGCCTGAGTCGCCTGCAGCGGCGCTGGGCGATGGCCGCGCTCGGGTTTGCCGCCCGCTGCGTCAGGCGTCGATCAGTCCGCGGTCGCGCGCGAAGCTGACCGCTACCAGACGGTCGTGCACGCCGAGCTTGGTGTAGACGTTGCTCAGGTGCTTGTGGACGGTTCGTGGTGACAGGCCAAGGCAGGCCGCGATGGTTCGGGCGAGCAGTCCTTCGGAGAGCAGTTGAAGCACCTCTACCTCGCGGGAGGTCAGGTTGAGTGCCGCGGCCGCGTCCGCTGCAGCTTTGGAGTGCTCGGCCGATTGGCACGCTTCGCCGACCTGGGGAAGGAGTAGGTGCAAAGCCGGGCTGGCTTCGGAGAGGAGGATTCGAGCTTCCGGCGTGAACCGGGCCCGGCGGGAGAGCACGAGCGTGCGAGCTTGGGAGCCGGGATGCGGATCGCCGGCGAGGCTGGTGCCGAAGGTCAGCAACTCGCCGAGCACCGGATGGTCGCCGCTGGTGTGCCCGTGGGTGGAGACGACTGCTTCGGCGAGGGTGCCCGCCGCGCGCGGATTTGGCCATGCTGCGTGCACGCGGATGCGACGGGCCGCGTCCGCTCCGAGAAGGACGGCCGCGTCGGCGCCGGTCGCCCTGGCGAGGCCGTGACAAACCGCCTGCTCACCACGTTCGCCGTCGTTGAGTACCGACATTGTCTGGTTGATCAACTCGACAATGGTGACGGCCCGGTCTTCCCTGCTCACCCGCCTACCTTCTGGGATTGCCTTGTGTCTGTGCAATGCAGTCTGGCAGAGGAATCGATCTTGTAAGTAGAGAATCGCTGTAGCCCGCATGGTGAGCGGCCCTGGGCTGCGATTTGTGCGCTCGCATCCTGGGTGCGGCTAGACTGCTGGCTGCACCGCCGCCGAGTGGCGCGCGCGGATGTAGTTCAATGGTAGAACATCAGCTTCCCAAGCTGACAGTGCGGGTTC
>DAORUI010000083.1:0-13811 GCA_035433085.1 Propionicimonas sp.
CCTGGTTGATGAACAGGTCGCGGCACTCGGGGTTGGTGTCGGAGTCGAAGGTGACGACCTTCACACCAGCGGTCTTCGCCTCGTTCAGCGCGTCACAGATCGCGGCCTTGTCGTTGGCCGACACGATCAACGCACCGACCTGCTGCTGCGCAGCGGTGTTGATGTAGGAGACCTGACCGGCCGGATCATCACCCTTGGCCGGGCCGACCTGGGTCACGGTGCCACCGAACGCGGCAACCGCGGCCTGGACGCCCTTGAACGAGGTGTCGAAGTAGGCATTGCCGAGGTTCTTCGGCAAGAAGGTCATGGTCAGATTGGCCGGAGCAGCAGCGCTGGTCTCGGGCGCAGCCGAGGTCGCCGGAGCAGCCGACGTAGCGCCGCCGCCAGACGCACAACCCACGAAGAGCAGGCTGGAAGCAGCGACGGCTGCCATGACACGGAGACCCGCACGGGACTTACCGAGCATGTTGGGTGTTCCTTTCGGTTGGTCGGGTCCGGCATTGGACCCGACGGTTGGTGGGGCGGACCCCGGTTCCTTGGTTAGGCGGTCTTGCCGGGTGCAGTTGTTGATGGTCGGACGCGTTTCGACTGCACCCAGCTAAGGACGCTTCCGGTGATGACCGAGAGCACGAGGAGCACTCCGGTGATGATGCTGATCACGTCAGAGGTGATGTTGACCAGCTGTAGAGCCTTGGTGAGGACGCCGATCAGCAGGACGCCGGCGACCACGCCGTGCAGCGCGCCGCGTCCGCCGAAGACGGAGACCCCGCCCAACACGACCGCCGCGATGACCTGCAGTTCCATGCCGGTGGCGTTGTCGCCACGAGCGGACGTGTAGTAGAGCGTGTAGTAGATGCCGGCCAGTGCAGCCATCAGGCCGGACAGCACGAACAGGATCAGCCGGGTGCGATCGGTGTTCACCCCGGAGAACTCGGCCGCGTCCTTGCTCAGCCCGATCGCGAAAATGCCGCGTCCGAACGGGGTGAAGTGCAGCATGATCGTGAACGCGGCCAGTAGCACCACGAACACGATCATCACCATCGGAATACCGGTGGCGCCGATCTTGGCCTTCACCAGCGTCGTCCACCACTTGTCGAACTGGGTGATCGCGGTGGTGCCCAAAGTGCCCACGGCGATGCCGCGGTAGAGGGCGAGGGTACCGATCGTTACGGCCAGTGCCGGCAGCCCGACCCGGGTCACCAGGAAGCCGTTGAACAGTCCCCCGAGCGCGCCGACCAGGAGGGCGACGAACCCCGCGACGACGATCGAGACTCCGCCGGCGTGCAGCAGACCGACCAGCACACTGCTCAGCCCGACCATCGAGCCGACCGAGAGGTCGATGTCGCCGGTGATCATCACCGGTGCCATCGCCAAGGAGATCAGCAGGATCGGCGTGACGTCGAAGAGCATGTAGCCCAGCGTGATCGGCGTGGCGAACTTCGGGACGATGGCCGAGGCGACCACCACCACCAGCGCCAGCAGCGCGATGATCGCCATCTCGCGGCTGAACAGGACGCGGCGCCAGGCGGGGCGTCCGTAGTTGGCGTAGGCGGACGGGGCCGTGGTCGGCCGGGCGGCGGAAACCGTGCTCATGCCTGGCTCCTCTCGGACTGAAGTCGTTTGGCCTGTCGGACGGCGAGCACCCGGTCGAGGATGATCGCGCCGATGATGAGCGCGCCCACCACTGCGCGCTGCCAGAAGTCGGGGATACCCAGCACCGGGAGCGCCCGGTTGATGGTGAGCAGGAGGAAGGAGCCGAAGACGGCGCCGAGCACCGTCCCGCTACCGCCCACGATGGCCACGCCGCCGATCACGGCCGCGCCGATCGCCTGCAGTTCGAAGCCGTCGCCGACCTGGGAGTTGATCGTGCCGTAACGGGCGGCGAACAGCACCCCGCCAAGACCGGACGCGGCCCCGCTGGCCACGAAGGCGATCAGCACCCGCTTGGTCTTGGCCAGGCCGTAGAGCTCGGCGGCGTCCGGGTCGGAGCCGATGGCGTAGAACTCGCGTCCGCCGCGGTTGTTGGCCATGTACCAACCGACGACTCCCAAGATGACCAGCGCGATGATCGTGAGCACCGGGATGGTGAGGATCTGCTGCGTGCCGAGGGCCAGGAAGTCGTCGGGCATGTCGGACGCGTTGATGCGGTTGCTGCCCGTCCAGGCGACGTTGATGCCGCGGTAGGCATAGAGCGTGCCGAGGGTGATGACCATCGCAGGCACCTTGCCGAAAGCGACCAATGCGCCGTTGATCAGGCCGAGGAAGGCGCCGAAGGCGATTCCGACGAAGAACATCAGCGCCACCGGGAAGCCCGGCATCGCCATGAACAGGGTGCCGACCAGATAGGCCGAAAGGCCGACGATGGAGCCCACCGACAGGTCGACGCTACGGGTGATGATCACCACGGCCTGGCCGATCGCGACCACCGCGACGATGGCCGGGGTGAGCAGCAGGTCGCGCCAGCCGTCCGCGCTGAACAGGAAGGTCGGGTTCTTCATGGTCGTTGCCAGCACCACCAGTGCGAACGCGATGAAGATGCCGGTCTCGCGGGAGCTCAGCAGCGACCAGAGCCGCGCCCCGATGCCGGTCCGCTCAACGGTGACGGTGGTTGCGCTCATGCGACTTCCTCGCTTGCATCGCTTGCCTTGGCGGCATGGGTGGCGGCGAACATCACGGTCTCCGCGGTCGCCTCGCTACGGTCGAGGGTTGCCGTGAGCCGGCCTTCACGCATCACCAGGACACGGTCGGCCATGCCCAGCACCTCAGGCAGCTCGGACGAGATCATCAGGATCGCCAACCCCTTGCATGCGAGTTCGGACATCATCCGGTGCACTTCTGACTTGGTGCCGACGTCGATGCCGCGGGTCGGTTCGTCGATGATCAGCACCTTGGGGTCGGTGGCCAGCCATTTGGCGAGCACTACCTTCTGCTGGTTGCCACCGGAGAGGGTGCCGGCGACTGCGTCCAGGGCTGCGGTCTTCACCTCAAGACGGCGCGCCCACTCCTGCGCGGCGGTGTTCTCGGCCTTGCTGGTGATCAGCCCGAAGCGGGTCAGCGAGCCGCGGATCGCGTCGGTGATGTTGCGGGCGACGGTCGAGTCGATCACCAGACCCTGCTTGCGCCGGTCCTCCGGCACCAGCGCGAGGCCCTGGCGCATGGCTGCGGCCGGGTTGCCCGGCGCGAGCTTCTGCCCGGCCAGCACGACCTGCCCGGATTCGTAGGGATCGACGCCGAAGACCGCTCGGGCCACTTCGCTGCGTCCGGCGCCGACCAGGCCGGCGAGCGCGACGATCTCGCCCGAGCGGACGGTGAAGCTGATGTCGTGGAAGACGCCCGGCATGTCCAGCCTGGAGACCTCCAGCAGGGGCTCGCCGATCTCGGCGTCCTGCTTGGGGAAGAGCTCGTTGACCTCGCGTCCGACCATCCGCTGGACGATCTCAGGGACGGAGGTGTCGACGATCGCGTCGGTGGAGATGTAGCTGCCGTCGCGCATCACGGTGACGGTGTCGCAGAGGGCGAACACCTCGTCGAAGCGGTGCGAGATGAACATGAGCGCGCGGCCCTCGTCACGCAGGCTGCGGGCGACCGCGAACAGACGCTCGACTTCGACTCCGGAGAGTGCGGCCGTCGGCTCGTCCATGATCAGGACGCGGGCGTCGAGCGAGATGGCCTTGGCGATCTCGATGATCTGCTGGTCGGCGATGGACAGGCCCTGGGTGAGGCGGTCGGGGTCGATGCCCACGCCCAGACGCTGCATCAGCTCGACCACCTCGGCGCGCATGGCGGCCTTGTCGATGCGGCCGAAGCGGCCGGTCGGCTGGCGTCCCATGAAGACGTTCTCGGTGACCGAGAGGTCCGGGAACAGGGTCGGTTCCTGGTAGATGACCGCGACGCCGGCGGCTTTGGCCTCGGCGGTGGTGCGGAAACTGACCGGGTGGCCGTCCATGTCGAAAGTGCCGGTGTCGCGCTGGTAGAGACCGGCCATGATCTTGACCAGGGTCGACTTGCCTGCCCCGTTCTCGCCGACGACCGCATGGATCGAACCGGCGTAGAGGGCCAGATCGGCGTTACGCAGCGCGACCACTGCCCCGAAGCTCTTGGAGACACCCTTGAGTTCGAGTACCGGGATTGCGTCTTTGCTCTGCACCGGGCCTCCATTGGCTTTGAAACGTTCCATACGAACGTTTCAAACCATACTCGTCACCGACGCTGGCTTGTCAAGCCTTTCGGCGCGCCATGGGTTGGGTGGACCGGCGAACCACCAGCTGCGGGGTGAACCGGACGGCCTCGTGCGAGTGCGTGCCAACCCCGTCCGCGGCCGCGATCTCGGAGACCAGCAATTCCGCGGACTTGCGTCCGATCTCTTCGCGTGGCTGCCGCACCGAGGACAGCGGCACTGCAGCAGCAGCTGCGAAGTCGATGTCGTCGTAGCCGATGATGGCGACGTCCTCCGGTACCCGCAGACCGGCGGTGACGAACCCCTGCAACAGGCCGATGGCCACCAGGTCACAGGCGGCGAACACCGCTGTCGGACGCTCCGCCGCCGGCAGGGCGGCGATCTCGCCAGCGCTGCTCACCCCCGATTCGATGGTGAGCGCGGGCGTGCTGATCGCCAGCAGGGTCACGCCACCCCCGGCCTGATCGACCACGAGTTCGAGGCCCCGGCGCCGGTCACGCACTTGGGCCAGCGTGCTCGGCCCGCCGACGAAAGCGAGCCGGCGATGGCCCTGATCGAGCAGGTGCTGCCCGGCGATCCGGCCTCCGGCAAGGTCGTCCACGCCCACCGAGCAGTAGTCGGCGGACCCGGACGCACGGTCGACGAGGATCACCGGGATGCCTCGTTGGCGCAGTCCGAGCACCCGATCGATCGTGTCGTCGATCGGCGCATAGAGAACGCCGCCGACCCGCTGCTGCTCGAACCTCTCCAGGATCGTCAGTTCGCGATCGGCGTCCTGGCCGCTGTTACCGATCTGCACGATGTAATGCTGGCTGTAGAGCAGCTCCTCCGCGCCCCGGGCGACGTCGGTGAAGAAAGGGTTGGCGATGTCCATCACGACCATGCCGATCGAGCGACTGCGTCCGGCGCGCAGCTGTCGGGCCGACTCGTTGGGAACCCAGCCGAGCTTGGCGATCGCGTCCTGCACGCGCCTTCGGGTGGCGTCGGAGACGCGGTCGGGAGAATTCAGCACATTGGATACAGTGCCCAAAGACACCTGAGCCAGCGCCGCCACATCTCGCATGCTCACCGAGTTCTTCGGGCTCATCGTCGCTCCTATGCGAGGCTTTGTCACGATTCGGTCACGAATCGGACGGTTTGAACCGTATCAAGAATGTGGACCGGGTTGGAGTGTCCCGTCCACAACCGCCCCCTTCTTCACCGAAGGCCTGCGTTCCGGTCGCTCGCCCGTACCGAGGAACAGGCTCTCGACCGGACTGCAGGCGCTCGGCGATGAGCGGTGGCCCTCGATAGAGTGTGCGGGTCGCCGATCCAGGAGAGAACCCGTGACCGACCAGGCCAGCACCGTTTCGTCCATCTACACCCAGGCGCTCAGTGTGATCGAGCAGGTGGAGCCGCGGATCGCGGCGGCCACCCGCGCCGAACTCGCCGACCAGCGCGCGTCGCTGAAGCTCATCGCGAGCGAGAACTACGCGTCACTGCCAGTGCTGATGACGATGGGCACCTGGCTGAGCGACAAGTACGCCGAAGGCACGATCGGCCACCGCTTCTACGCCGGCTGCGCGAACATCGACACCGTCGAATCCGTGGCCGCTGAGCACGCCCGCGAGCTGTTCGGCGCGGAGTACGCGTATGCGCAGCCCCACTCGGGCATCGACGCGAATCTGGTGGCCTACTGGTCGATCCTCTCCCACCGGATCGAGAGCCCGACGCTGGAACGGCTCGGCGCCAAGACGGTCAACGACCTCTCCGAGGCCGATTGGGAGGAGCTTCGGGCCACCTTCAATCGCCAGCGAGTGATGGGCATGAGCCTGGACGCGGGCGGTCACCTCACCCACGGCTTCCGGCACAACATCTCCGGCAAGATGTTCGCCCAGCATTCCTACGGCACCGACCCCGAGACGGGCCTGATCGACTACGCCAAGCTGCTGGCGGACGCGAAGGAGTTCAAGCCGCTGATCCTGGTGGCCGGCTATTCCGCGTACCCGCGGCGGGTGAACTTCGCGAAGATGCGCGAGATCGCGGACGCGGTGGGCGCGACCCTGTTCGTCGACATGGCCCACTTCGCGGGTCTGGTAGCAGGTAAGGTGTTCACCGGCGAGGAGGACCCGATCCCCTACGCCGACGTCGTCGCCACCACGACCCACAAGTCGCTGCGGGGACCGCGGGGCGGCCTGCTGCTGGCCACCAAGGAGTACGCGTCGAGCATCGACCGCGGCTGCCCGATGGTGCTGGGCGGCCCGCTCGGCCACGTGATGGCCGCCAAGGCGGTCGCCCTCGCCGAGGCACGCCAGCCCGCTTTTCAGACCTATGCCCAGGCCGTCGCCGACAACGCCAAGACGTTGGCGGACGGGCTGATCAAGCGCGGCGTGAACCTGGTCACCGGCGGCACCGACAACCATCTGGTGCTGCTGGACGTCGGATCGTTCGGGCTCACCGGACGGCAGGCCGAGTCGGCACTGCTGGACGCCGGCATCGTGACCAACCGCAACTCCGTGCCCGCCGACCCCAACGGCGCGTGGTACACCACCGGCGTCCGCGTGGGCACCCCGGCGCTGACCTCGCGCGGCTTCGGCCCGGACGAGTTCGACAAGGTCGCCGAGTTGATCACCGACGTGCTGCGCAACACCACTCCGGTCACCACGGCCGCCGGCGCCCCAGGTAAGGCGAAGTACACCCTCGCCGACGGTGTCGCCGACCGCACGCGAGCCGCGTCCGCCGAACTCCTGGACGCCAACCCGCTCTACCCCGGCCTGAACCTCTAGCCTCGTCGCTCGGCTCCTCGACCCCGAGTTGTCAGAACTTCACGGCGCTATGGCGCCGTGAAGTTCTGACAACTCGGGTTTGGGGAGGGGGCTTACGATGCAGTTCCGTCGGCGGGGGGAGGGTGATGACCGAGAAGCGCGATCGGGAGGCGTACATCCTCGACCGGCTGGCTGAGGACGGGTCGCTGTCGGTGGCTGCGCTGTCGCGAGACCTCGGCGTCTCGGAGGTCACCGTTCGTACGAACCTGCGGCAACTCGAAGCGCGCGGACTGCTGTCGCGGACCCACGGCGGAGCTCAGGCGAGCAGCTTCCAGAACGTACTGGAGCGGCAGCGCCACCAGACCGGGGCGAAAGCTGCGATCGCCGCCCGCGCCGCACGATTGGTGCGCGACGACGACTCGATCATGGTCGAGGCCGGCACCACCACTGCGGCCCTCGTCCGCGCCCTCACCGGCACGTCGGGCGTTCAGGTCGTGACCAATTCGACCCTGGCCTTCGCTGCGGCCCGACTGAACCCTGGCCTGCGACTAACGCTGGTCGGAGGTCGGTTCCACCCCGAGTCCGAGTCTTTGGTCGGCTATGGCGCGACCCGATCAATGGCGGAGTTCAACGTGCGGCTCGCCTTCATCGGCACCGACGGGTTCACCATCGAGCGCGGCCTGACCACCCAGTTCGCGGACGGCGCCGAAGTCATCCGCGCCATGGCCGCCCGCGCGGAGGAGACCTGGGTGTTGGCCGACTCCTCCAAATACGGACGCGCCGGCTTCGTGAACGTGCTGCCGCTGAGCGCGGTCACCGGGGTGATCACCGACGCCGGCATCGGCGAGGCGTCCCTGGAAGCCCTGCGCGAGACCGGCCTGCAGGTGATTGTGGCCGATTGAGGCGCAGCAAGCCCTCCCCCGCACCTCACCGACGGCCACCCCTCCTCGCCGAGAGCCTCCGTTACTGTCATGGGCCCGCGCCCGCGCACAGGCGTCCGGCAAGACGGGTGGCTCTCAGTGCCGAAGGGTGGCTCTCAGTGCCGAAGGGTGGCTCTCAGCGGGGACGGGAACCTGCGTCGGCCAGACAGGTTCAGTCAGCGACTGAACAGAGTGCCCTGCACCGTGGTGATGAAGTTCGCCAGGGACGCCGGCAGGTCTGCCAGGTGCCAGCCGTGCGGGCCGTGGTACCAGCCGAGGTCGGAGACGTCGGGCAGAGTGTCGACATCAGTGTCGGCCAGAGCCTGCAGCCAACGTTCCTTGCCGCCCAGCACCACCGCGTAGGGCAACACGGACGAGAGCCCGGTCAGGTCGTGACCGGCCTGGACGGTGGCCGTGGGGTGCATCAGCAGGCCCGCCCGCAGCGCGTCCAGACCGCCGAGGATCGACGCACCCTTCGCGGTCCGCGACGGCATCTCCTGGGCGATGAAAAGCAGGCCTAGGGCGATCGCCACGAGCACGAGCCCGGCCAGGCCGAACCGGGTGAAGCCGGCGAGGATGACCGCCAGCACCGCTGCCACAGCCAGCCCGACCCAGCCGACTAGGCCCCAGTGGTTGCGGGTCGCGTCGGGACGGTGGGTGAACCAGCCCCGCGAGACCACCTCGTCGTACAACTCGGACTGAACCTGGCCGATCACCGCTGCCACGCTGCCGGCGAGGTTCGACACCTGCACCGGTTCGCCCTGCACCGGCGCGACCGCGTCCAGCAAGGTGTGCTCGTAGGTCAGCAGCTTGTCGTCGGAGTGCTTGCGGGCGAACGTCCAGTCGGTGACGCCATAGGCGGAATCGTGCGGCAGCTCGGTGATCACCAGATGCCCGCGCACGGCCAGGTCGAGCAGCGTCGCGGTCACGTCCACCGGGTCGACCCGTTCGTCGGCCAGCGTGCCCACCTCACCGGGACGGACGTCGTCGAGCACGCGGAACTCGTTCTGGTCCGGACCGACCGCGGCGAACTCCGCCACCGGCGTCGGCGTCGTTGCACCGGTCGCGACCGCATCCCTACCGAACCGTCGATGGGCAGCCCAGAGCCCCAGGCCACCGAGCGCGAGCAGGCCCGCCGCGAGGCCCAGTGGCAGCGGCGCCACCGAGAAGGCGCGCTCGGCCGTCCAGAGTTCGCGGACGTTCGCGTTCACAGCCACCGCGCTGCGCGGGAATCGAAGGGTGGCCACCACGACTTCGCCGGCCGCGCGGTTCTCGTCGTGGAAGAACGGGTTCGGCGAGTCGTGCGTGCCCCCGCCGTAGTAGACGCAGGTTCCCGGTGACGAGACGTCGCCGGCCGCGCAGTCGACGGACTCGAACAGCGCGGGCACGCCCACCGTGGCATCGAAGGTGGCCACCGGCACGCTCAGGCCCTGCAACAGCCCCCAGGCCACGGTGGTGGTATCCCCGGCGGTGGGCAGGGCCGCGCCCTGGGGAACGGTGTAGGCGATCTCGATCGGCGTGGTCACCTGCGCGGTCGGGACGGTGATCGTGATCGCGTCCGCGGTCTCGCTGAGCGTGGCCGCGAGTGGCTGACCGTTGGTGGTGACCGTGATTCCACTCACCTTGAAGCGGTATTCCAGGTTGTCCGCGGTCCGGACGCGGGTGCTCAGAGCCTGGGTGAGTGTGGCCGGCGCGGCACCGTCGAAGGTGAGCGTGGCTTTGACCGCCAATGAGCCGTCTGCGTTCACCGTGGCATTCACCACGTAGGTGCTCACCTGCTCGGCGGCCTGGGCCGGCACGGCCAGGCAGAGCAGCGCCCCCAACGCAGTGACCAGGATCGCGAGCAACCGCCCGGCGCCAGTTCGTGTCATCATCCGCTCCTGTTCCCAGCCTTACCGCCCGGCGGACGGCGGTCACCGTCCGACTGAGCCAACAGACAGACTAGTGGGACGCACTGACGCCGTTGCGGATCGGCGACGGTTGGTCTCGATGCCGCCGAACCGGACGACCCTCCGGTGTCGGTGCGAGCGTCTACGCTGGATGCGTGACGCAGCAGTGGGGTAATCAGGGCCAGCAGCAGGGCGGCAACCAGCAGTGGGGCGGACAGCCGGCTTGGAACCGGCCCACCCAGGCTTGGGGCGCGCCCGCACCCGGCACCCAGTACCAGCAGCCCCAGTACCAGCAGCCCCAATACCAGCAACAGCCCCAATACCAGCAACAGGCCGGCTACACCCAGAACGCCTACCAGACCCAACAGAGCTACCCGCAGCCGGGCACTTTCTACCCGACGAACCCCGGCGGCCCGAAGCGGCGCAATCCGTTGCGGGGCTTCGTGCTCGGACTGCTGATGGTGGTCGGCCTCGCGCTGTTCGCGATGACCCTGCTCAACTTCCTCAACGGCGGAACGGACGAGGAGTCGGCGGGTTCCCAGCCGGGGGACGTGCCCTCGGTGAGCGTGCCGTCAACCGAACCGGAGGCGTCCACCGGCGCCGAGCCGTCGACCCCCGAGGGGTCTGCGGGGGCTGCTGTGAGCGCGCCCAAGCCCGACTACAACCCGTCCGACATTCCGCAGCCCGACACCTATTCCCAGGCCACCAAGTGGCTCACCGCCAACACCGTCTATGGACAATCGGTGGCCAATCCGACCGAATGCTCGGTGCCCGAGATCGACATGACCAAGGCGTCGGTGTCGGCGCTCACCGAACACCTGAACGACCTGACCGCCTGCCTGTGGAAGGTCTGGTCACCGCCGCTGGAGGCTGCCGGGTTCGAACTGCCGCGTCCGCCCGTGACCGTCTACACCGAGCCGATCACCACCGGCTGCGGCTCGCTCGATGACGTCAATGCGGTCTACTGCGCGGCCGACCAGCGCATCTACTACGCCAAACCGCTCTACAAGATCTTCCCGGCCGACCAGCAGCGCGCTCGCTTCGTGGTGGAGACGGTGCTCGCCCACGAGTTCGGCCACACGATCCAGGCGCGGACGGGGATTCTGATCTCGTCCATGGCGTGGGAGCAGAAGTCGTCCGAATCCGAGGCCAAGGTCTTCTCTCGCCGGCTCGAAGTTCAGGCCGACTGCCTTTCGGGCATGTTCAGCTCCGCAGTCGCACAGACATCGGGCCTGAGCGCCGCCGAACTCGCGAACCTCGCCAAGGTGATGTACAGCCTGGGCGACGACGTGCTCAGCGGCGAGGCCAACTACAACGGCGACCACGGCCTCGGCCGTTCCCGCCAGGCCTGGCTCGCGACCGGTCTGGAGAACGTTCAGATCGCGAAGTGCAACACCTTCACCGCTCCGGCGAGCTCAGTGCGGTAGCGCTCCGAATACGCTGGCTGAGCCTGACGGAGCCCGCTCGTACCCTTCGACAGGCTCAGGGAGCGTGATAGGTGGGTCAGCGAGCTCGTTTGGTGGGTCAGCGAGCTCGTTTGGTGGGTCAGCGAGCTCGTTTGGTGGGTCAGCGAGCTCGATTGGTGGATCAGCGAGCTCGATTGGTGGATCGGCGAGCGTGATAGGTGGGTCAGGGAGCGAGGCCAGCCGGCGTTCGCGCTCAACGCTGACTGAGTAGCGCGGTGGCGATGGCGGCGAGGCCCTCGCCGCGTCCGGTCAGGCCAAGGCCGTCGGTCGTGGTGCCCGCGACGCTGACTGGGGCACCGACCGCCGCCGACAAGGTGGCCTCGGCCTCAGCGCGACGCGGCGCCAGCTTGGGACGGTTGCCGATCACCTGAATGGAGACGTTCACCACGTCGAAGCCCGCCGCCTGCACTCGGCGGACGGTCTCAGCCAGGAATGAAACCCCTGATGCGCCGGCCCAGGCCGGGTCGCTGGTACCGAAGTTGCTGCCAAGGTCACCGAGCCCGGCGGCCGACAGCAGGGCATCACACGCGGCATGAGCGGCGACGTCGCCGTCCGAGTGACCCGCGAGACCCAGGACTTCGTCCGGGAACTCGAGTCCGGCCACCCACAACGGCACGTCCGGAGCGAAAGCGTGGACGTCCGTCCCGACGCCGACCCGCAGGCTCACCAGCGGTTCCTCAGGATGGCGTCGGCGAACAGGAGGTCGAGCGGTTCGGTGACCTTCAGCGCCTCGCGCGACCCGTCCACCAGGACGACGCGCTCCCCCAGCGCCTCGATCACCGCGGCGTCGTCGGTCACCTGGAGCCCACGCTCGCGCACGCTCAGATGGCCGCGGTGCAGCACTTCCCGGACGAAACCTTGCGGGGTCTGCACCGCGCACAACTCCGTCCGATCGACGACTTCGGAGCCGGACTCGGTGACCCGTCGGATCGTGTCGACCACCGGCACCACCGGGACGCACCCGACCGCCCCGGAGGCCAGCGCGTCGATCACGCGGGCGACCACCTCGGCCGGCACGAGCGCGCGTGCAGCATCGTGCACGAGGACGAAGCCGGCAGTCGCGAGTTCAGGATCGCCGACGATCGCCTCAAGCCCGGCGAGCACGGAATCCTGGCGCTCGGCACCGCCGATCACGATCGAGGCCGGAATCGGCGAATCGGCCAGCACGGTCTCGAAATCGGGCATCATGCCCGCCGGGATCACGACGATCGCCCGGTTCACACCCCCGTCCGCCAACGCAGCGAGGCTGTGCCCCACCAGCGGACGTCCGCCCAACTCGCGAAGGGCCTTCGGCACCTCGCCGCCAAGGCGGGAACCGGAACCGGCCGCCACCACGATGGCGACGACCGGTTTCATGGACTCACTTTGCATCGAAGCAGCTCAAGAAGCGAGAACCTCGTCGAGCAGCACCTCAGCGCGATCCTCAGCAACCTTCTCGGCGAGCGCGAGTTCGGAGACCAGAATCTGCCGGGCCTTGGCCAGCATGCGCTTCTCGCCCGCCGACAGACCGCGTTCCTTCTCACGGCGCCACAGGTCGCGGACGACCTCGGCCACCTTGAGCACGTTGCCAGAGTGCAGCTTCTCGAGGTTCGCCTTGTAGCGGCGCGACCAGTTGGTCGGCTCTTCTGCGTGCGGGGCCCGCAGTACGCTGAAGACCCGCTCCAGACCGTCCGCATCGACGACGTCGCGGACACCCACGAGGTCGAGGTTGCAGGCCGGTACGCGAACCACCAGGTCGTTCTGGCCGACGATCCGCAGGACGAGGTAAAGCTTCTCCTCGCCTTTGATCGTCCGGTTCTCCAGGGCTTCGATTACTGCTGCACCATGATTGGGGTAGACCACCGTTTCACCGACTGTGAACGTCATATAGCTTCGACCACCTTTCCGGACTATCCAGCATATCACGAATTGACCGAAAGCTCCCCCGTCTCTCCTAGCCAGAGCCGGATTGGGGGTTGACAGACGGTAGCGGGTGTGCCGTTCGTGGGCTACTCGCCGTAGGTGTCCTCGTCCGAGAACAGCCCGGACACGCTCTCGCCGCAGTTGATCCGGTGCACGGCCTCGGCGAACAAGGGGGCCACCGAGGTGATCGTGAGCCGGTTCAGTCCGGCCGGCGGCGGGACGGTGTTGGTCGCCACGATCTCGATGATGTCGGGTTGCGCATTCAGCCGCTCGACGGCCTTGCCCGAGAACAGCCCGTGCGTGGTCGCGACCGAGATGGAGTTGACGTGGTACCTGCGGACGGTCTCGATCAGCTCGACCACCGAACCTGCGGTGGCGATCTCGTCGTCGAGGATGATCACGTCCTTGCCGCCGACCTTGCCGACGATCGCATCGATCACGACCTTGTCGTCGGCCTGGCGGCGCTTCGAACCGGCGGCCATGCCGACCCCGAGCATTCGCGCGAAGAGGTTCGCCTCCTTCGCATTTCCGAAGTCGGGTGAGACGACCACAGTGTTCTTCAGGTCGCGGGCACGGAAGTGCTTGGCGAGCACCGGTAGCGCGGTCAGGTGGTCGACCGGCATCGAGAAGAAGCCGTGCACCTGCTGGGCGTGCAGCGCCATGGTCAGCACCCGATTGGCGCCGGCGGTGTGGATCAGGTCGGCGACCAGCCG
>DAORUI010000084.1:0-13537 GCA_035433085.1 Propionicimonas sp.
AGGTGCGCGGGTGAAGGCGAGGTGCGCGGGTGAAGGCGAGGTGCGCGGGTGAAGGCGAGGTGCGCGGGTGAAGGGGACCTGGGCCCCCGCACGTGTCGGGGCAGGGTCAGAGGGTGAGTTGCACCAGCACCAGATCGAGCCAGCGGTCGAACTTGCGGCCAACCTCGGGCAAACGGCCGACCTCGACGAAGCCGAGCGAGAGGTGCAGCGAAAGGGACGCTTCGTTGTCGGCGCTGAGTCCGCCGATCAGTGCGTGAACGCCGTTCTCCCGCGCGGCTTCGATGATGGCCACCATCAGCGCCCGGCCGAGGCCCTTGCCCTGGTGGGCGGGACGGATGTAGACGCTGTGCTCCATCGTCCGGGCGTAGCCGATCTTCGGACGGAACGGCCCGTAGGCGGCGTAGCCAGCCACCTCGCCGTCCACCTCGGCCACCAGCAGCGGGTATCCGTGCTCGACCTTGTTGGCGTACCACTCGGCGTGCTCCACCGGCGTCCAGGGCAACAGGTCCCAGCTCGCGGTGGTGTGCACGACCGCGTCGTTGTAGATCTCCAGGAGCGCAGGCAGGTCCTGCGGCCCCGACGGACGGATCCTGATGCTCTCGCTGGTGCCGTTCACCATCATTCGGCCAGGAGTGCGTCCACGAAGCCCTCCGCGTCGAACGGCGCCAGGTCGTCCGCGCCCTCGCCGAGGCCGATGAGCTTCACGGGCACCCCGAGCTCGCGCTGCACGGGGACTACGATGCCGCCCTTCGCCGAGCCGTCCAGCTTGGACAGGACGATGCCGGTCACGTCCACCACCTCAGCGAACACCCGAGCCTGCGCCAGACCGTTCTGACCGGTGGTCGCGTCGATCACCAGCAGCACCTCAGTCACCGGCGCCTTACGCTCGATCACCCGCTTGATCTTGCCCAGTTCGTCCATCAGTCCGGTCTTGGTGTGCAGCCGCCCGGCGGTGTCGACGACCACCACGTCAACGCCTTCAGTGATCCCGTGGTCGACAGCGTCGAACGCCACCGACGCCGGGTCGCCGCCCTCCGGCCCGCGCACGACCGGAACGCCGACCCGTCCGCCCCACGTTTGCAGCTGGTCGGCCGCGGCAGCGCGGAAGGTGTCCGCTGCGGCCAGCACGACCGAATGCCCCTCGGCCACCAGGACGCGGGCCAGCTTGCCGATCGTGGTGGTCTTTCCGGTGCCGTTGACGCCGACGACGAGCACCACGCCGGGAAGGCCGTCAGCGCCGGTCACCTTGAGGCTGCGGTCGGCCGTCGTGCCGACGAGCTTGAGCAGCTCAGCCCTCAGCACCTGCTTGGCCTTCCCCGGATCGGAGACCGCCTCGATGGAGAGCTCACGGCGCAGCGCGGTGATCAGTTCGTCGGTCGGCCCGGCCCCAAGGTCGGACGTGATCAGGGTCGCTTCGAGGTCGTCCCAGGCATCCGCGTCCAGCTTGTCGACCGCGAGCAGGCCGAGCAGACCGCGGGCGAAGGGGTTGTTGCTGGCCGACAGCTTGCGGCGCAGCCGCGAAAGCCTGGACGCGGGCGGCTCCGGCGTCTCCAGGGTGGGCGCGGCAGGGACTGGAGCGGCCGGCTCGGTCGGTGCCACAGGCTCGAGCTCTGCCGGAACCGACGGTTGCGGCGCGGTGGGCGGCTCACGCTCAGCGGGCAGTTGGGGGGTGGGCTCGGCGGGCGGCAGAGCCTTGCGCCGGCCGACGACGATCGTGACCGCAGCCACGACCAACACCGCCGCGACGGCGGCCAGCATGTACCAGTAGTAGTTCTCCACGCCGCTCATGGTAGGCAATGCAGAGCACCGCACCCAGCCGACGTCAGCGCTTGGGCGACTCCACGGCCGAATCCGCGCTCTTGGGACGGATGTCCTCGATCTCCTCGAAGAACTCAACCAGCCCCTGCGGAGGGTCGGCGTCGCCGTTCAGGTGTCGTGCCGTGTTCGCCATGACATTGGCGAATTCGGGTGCTTTCCGGGCCAGGCTGCCATTCATGCCGACCGCAACAATTGCGATCACGCACAGGGCGATCGCGACCAGCGCCACGGTGATGATCCAGTAACTCAACAGCCAGCCTTCCGGAGGTCCGCTACCAGTATGCCGCACCCGGACGGTGACTCAGCCACGCTCGCCGGAGTTCTCAGGCATCCCTCAGCCGCTGGCTGATCACCGCGGACACCCCATCGGATCGCATGGTCACGCCGTACAGGGCATCGGCGATCTCCATGGTTCGCTTCTGGTGGGTGATCACCAGCAACTGGCTGTTCGCCCGAAGCTCTTCGTAGATTTCCAGCAGCCGACCGAGATTGGTGTCGTCCAGCGCCGCCTCCACCTCGTCGAGGATGTAGAAGGGGCTCGGTCGGGCCTTGAACAGCGCCACGAGGAACGCCACGGCCACCAGCGAGCGCTCACCGCCGGACAGCAGCGACAGCCGCTTCACCTTCTTGCCGGCCGGCCGGGCCTCCACATCCACGCCCGTGGCCAGCCAGTCGCCCGGTTCGGTGAGCACCAGACGCCCCTCGCCGCCAGGGAAGAGCCGCGCGAAGGCGTCCTCGAAGGCCTGTTCGACGTCGGCGTACGCGGCCGCGAACACCTCCTGCACCCGGGTGTCGACGTCGGCGATGATGCCGGTCAGGTCGTCGCGGGTCTTGCGCAGGTCGGCCAATTGTTCTGCCAGGAAGGTGTGCCGTTCGCTGAGGGCGTCGAACTCCTCCAGCGCCAGCGGGTTCACCTTGCCGAGCACGGTCAGGTCGCGCTCGGCTGCCCGCAACCGCTTCTCCTGCTCGGCACGCACGTATGGAACGGGGTCCGGACGCGGGTCGTCTTCGCCCAGCGGCCGACCGGCGGCGTCCACCAGCACCGGCACCGGCTCGCCGGGCCCGTAGTCCGCCATCAGCGCCTCGGTCTCCAGGCCTAACTCGGACAGCGCCTTCTCGGCGAGCGCGTCGATCTTCATCTGCTGCTGAGCACGGGCGAGTTCGTCCGCGTGCACGGAGTCGACGAGGTTCTCGAAGGCCTTCGCCAGTTCCCGGCCGCGTTGCCTGGTGGCGGTGAGCTCGACCTCGGCCTCGTTTCGCAACTGCTGGGCCCGGGTGCGCGCGGAGTCGGCCAGCTCCCTGGACTCGGCGATCCGCTCCCCGAGCCACTCGGCGGCCTTAAGCACCGCGGCGGCCACGTCGGCCTCGCGGCGCAACTGCTCGCGCCGTGCCGCGGCCTTCGCACGGGCCAAGCGTTCCGCCTCGGCTGCCCGCAGCAGACTGTCTGCCCGGCCGGCGAAGGCGCGCGCCCGTTCCTCGACCGTCCGCAGCGCCAGCCGTGCCTCCATCTCGGCCGAGCGGGCTACTCGGGCCACGTCGGCCAGGTGGTCGCGTTCGGTCGGGTCCGCCTCGCCGGTCTCGGTCTGCGCCGAGGCGAGTTCCAGCCGAATCTCCAGCTCGCCCAGGTTGGCCAGCGCATGGTCACGGGCCGCAGCGGCGTTCTCGGCCGCCTGCGCCAACCGTCCGGCCTCGGCCTGGGCGGAGCGGACGATCTGGTTCAGCTCCCCGGCCTCCTCGGCCATCGCGGCGTGCTCGGCGTCCGATTCGTGCAGCCGGGCAAGCGCCACGTCCGACTGCTCCCGCGCGGCTGCGAGCAGTTGATCGGCTTCGGCGATCGCGAAGCGGAGCCGCTCCACTTCGGCCTGTGCGCGGCCGAGCCGGCCATTGGTCTCGTCGAGGGCCGCCTGCACCTCCAGCAGGGACGGCTTGGCCGACGACCCTCCGGCCGCGAACCATGAACTCAGCAAGTCGCCGGCGGTGGTCACCGCGGTCACGTCCGGCAGTGCGGCGACCAGTTCGCGGCCCTGCGCGAGGTCTTCGACCACGGCCACCTTGAACAGCAACCGCTCGATCGCCGGCCGCAGGTTCGCGGCGCAGTCCACGAGGCCGGCGGCATAGCTGGCGTAGCCGGGGAGCTTCGGCCAGTCCGCCGTTGCCCGCGGCAGATCGCCGCCCAGCAGCATGCCGGCGCGGCCGAGGTCCTCGGCCTTCAGGTGGTCGAAGGCTTGGACGGCCGCGTCCACTCCGGTGACCGCGATCGCGTCCGCCGCGGAACCCAGCGCGGCGGCGATTGCCACTTCCAGGCCCCCGGGCACGCTGATCAGCGCGGCAACCGACCCCAGCAAGCCGTCGAGCCGGTCGCCGGCCGCGAGGAGGGCGGCCGTGCCGTCGCGGCGTTCCAGCCCGAGGGCAAGCGCCTCCGCGCGGGCCGCTGCCGCACCGCGTTCGCCCGCCGCCGAGCGTTCGGCCGCCTGTAGCTCCTCGAGCGCGGTGATCCGGTTGGCGACGTCGGCCTCGGCGGACTCGTAGTCCGCGTCCAGCCCAGACTCCCCTGCGCTCAGCCCGGCCAAGCGGGTCTCCAGGTGAGCGAACTGGCGCTTGGCGTTGGTGGCGCGGTCCTCGGCCTCCGCCTGCGCGGCCACGAGCCGCTCGATCTCGGCGCCCGCCGCTTCGGATCGGCTGCGCAGCGTGTTCACTTCCCCGGCAAGACGGGCGATGCCCTCGCGCCGGTCGGCGATTGCCCGCAGCTGCGCCGCGTATTGCTTCTCGGCTTCAGCGTGCGCGGCCTCAGCGGCGTTCCGGGCCGCCGTGGCGGCTTCCAGGGCGCCCGACCGTTCGGCAACCTCGGCTTGGACGGCGGCCTCGGCCTTGCGGATCTCCGCGGCTTCCCGCTCGATCGCCTCGGGATCGCGTCCCGGCCGGTCCTCGGTGCCGACCGCGGACGCATTCCGTAGCCGCTCGGACGCGATCGAGGACGTGCTGCCCACCCGCTCGGCCAGCCCGGCCAGCGCGTACCAGGTCTCCTGGGCGGCGGTCAGCGCGGGCAGCGCATCCCTGGCCGCGGCTTCGGCCGCCTGCTCAGCCTCGCGGGCAGCGGTCAGATCGGCCTCGATCCGCTGCCGGCGCTGCTTGAGTTCCGCCTCGGCGGCCAGATCGGATGCGAGCGCGGACGTGGCCGCGGCGAGGTCGTCGGCCAGCAGCCGCGCGCGGGCGTCACGCAGATCGGCCTGGATGATCGCGGCCTTGCGGGCGACCTCCGCCTGGCGACCCAGCGGCTTGAGCTGCCGGCGGATCTCTCCGAGCAGGTCCGAAAGCCGGTTCAGGTTGGCCGCGGTGGCCTCCAGCTTGCGCTGCGCCTTCTCCTTGCGTTTGCGGTGCTTCAGGACGCCGGCGGCCTCTTCGATGAAGCCCCGGCGGGTCTCCGGGGTGGCCTGCAGGATGGAATCGAGTTGTCCCTGGCCGACGATGACGTGCATCTCCCGGCCGATACCCGAGTCGCTGAGCAGGTCCTGCACATCAAGTAGTCGTGCCGGCGAGCCGTTGATGGCGTACTCCGAGCCGCCGGT
This sequence comes from Propionicimonas sp., assembly GCA_035433085.1. Classification (GTDB taxonomy): domain Bacteria; phylum Actinomycetota; class Actinomycetes; order Propionibacteriales; family Propionibacteriaceae; genus Propionicimonas. The sequence continues at coordinate 5,385 of DAORUI010000084.1, forward strand.
GCGGAACATCGTCCGGCCGATCGTCACCTCGGTGTAATCGATCGGCAGCGAGCCGTCCGAGTTGTCGATGGTCAGCACCACCTCTGCACGGCCCAATGGTGCGCGTCCGGACGTGCCGGCGAAGATGACGTCCTCCATCTTGCCGCCGCGCAGGGACTTGACGCCCTGCTCCCCCATCACCCAGGCGAGCGCGTCCACGACGTTCGACTTGCCCGAGCCGTTGGGCCCGACCACGCAGGTGATGCCTGGCTCGAAAACCAGGTTGGTGGTCGAGGCGAAGGACTTGAATCCGCGCAGGGTGAGGCTCTTCAGGTACATCGGCTACACCGTCGTGTGGTGCTTGTTGCGAACGTGGGTGAACGTCCAGAGCTTGTTGGCCACGAAGTTGATCGGCATCGTGATCACGATCGTCAGCAACTGCGCCCAGTACTCGCGCGACTGCAGCCCGGCGTTCTCATGGAACCAGGGCTCGGGCAGGTAGAACCAGGACGCGGGGTTGGTGAAGGCGACCTTCACGAAGATGCCCAGCAGCGCGGCGGCCGAGCCCACGGCCAGGAACGGCCAGAACTCGTGCCACCAGGGCGCCTTCTGCGAACCGCGGAACGTCCAGGAGCGGTTCAGCTGGAAGTTGAAGACATTCGCCACCAGGAACGCCACCAGCCACACCAACACCGTGTAGCGGAAGTTGAACGGCGTTCCAGGGATAGCGAACAGGATGCGCTGGGCGTTGACCGTGCCGCCGTTGGCCTTGTTCATCGCGATGGCAACGAGCATGTTGACCACAACGCCCGCCCCGCCGACGATGCCGAACTTCACGAACTGCCGAAAGGCGCGACGGACGCGCTGGCTGGATTCGGCTGTGTTCACAACTGCGAAGAATAACCGACTGGCCCGCCGGTCGCGGTCGTGGCCCGCGGTGCGCGCGGGCGTCTCTGGCAGTTCGGACAGCGGTAGCTGGAGCGGTTCATGAACGGTTCGCGGACGATCGCGCGGCCGCAGCGCAGGCAGGGCAGGTCTTCGCGACCGTAGGCGGCCAGCGCGCGGCCGAAATAGCCCGACGAGCCGTTGACGTTTACGTAGAGCGCGTCGAAGGACGTGCCGCCCTGGGCCAGTGCCTCGCGCATCACGTCCTCTGCGGCGGTCAGCAGTTCGCTCACCTTCGCCCGGCTGATTCGGTCGGCCGGCGTGTCGTAGTGCAGCTTGGCCCGCCACAGCGCCTCGTCGGCGTAGATATTGCCGATTCCCGAGACCACGGTCTGGTTCAGCAGCACGCGCTTGATTCCGCTGTGCCGTCGCCGGATGTCTGCGATCAGGGCTGGCCGGTCGAGTTCGGCGTCGAACAGGTCGCGAGCGATGTGGGCCACCTCTATAGGCACCTCCGCGCCACCCGGGCTGAGCCAGAGCCCGCCGAACATGCGCTGGTCGGCGAACCTCAGTTCGCGCCCGCCGTCAACGAACGCGAAGCGCACCCGGCACTGGGGCGGCAGTGCCGCGTCCGGTTCGTCCACCCGGAACTGGCCGCTCATCCCGAGGTGTGCCATCAGCGCGTCCCCGTCGGTGAACGGCAGCCAGAGAAACTTGCCCCGCCGCTTCGGTTCGGCGAAGGTACGCCCCACCAGAGCGGACGCGAAGTCGTCGGGTCCGCCGAGATGGCGTCGCACCGGCCGCGGATGCAGGACGGTGACCCCGGCGATGCTGCGATCGGGAAGTACCTGGGCGAGGCCGGAACGAACCACCTCGACCTCAGGGAGTTCGGGCATCAGGCCCGCTCGCCGGACAGGGTTCCGAACGCGTTCTTCGCTGCCCCTTGCTCGGCCTGCTTCTTCGAGGTGCCGGTGCCGATCGGGAAGACTTCCTCGCCGATCACCGCTGCGGCCTCGAAACGCTTGTCGTGGTCGGGTCCGGATTCGGTGACCCGATAGAAGGGCACCCCGAGTTCGAACTCCGCCGCGAGCTCCTGCAGGCTGGTCTTCCAGTCCAAGCCGGCGCCGAGCGCTGCAGCCTCGACCACCAGCGGGTCGAAGAGGTGGTGCACCAGTTTGTCCGCGGCATCGCGTCCGGCGGAGATCAGCACCGCTCCCAGCACGGCCTCGAGCGAGTCCGCCAGGATCGAGGATTTGTTGGCGCCGCCGGTGGACACCTCGCCCTTGCCCAGCAGGATCTCACTGCCGAGGTCGAGCGAGCGCGCTACCGCGGCCAGGCTGTGGGCGTTCACGACCGCCGCACGAAGCTTGGCCAGCCTGCCTTCGGGCAGGTCGGGGTAGGTGTTGTAGAGGAACTCGGTGACCACGATTCCCAACACCGCGTCGCCGAGAAACTCCAGGCGCTCGTTGTGTGGCAGGCCGCCGTTCTCGTATGCGTAGGAACGGTGCGTCACGGCAAGGCGAAACAGCTGGGGATCCAAACAGATCCCCAGCTCTTCGATCAGCTCGAGACAGCGACGCTCGGCCGCCTGGTCACCGGACGTCGCCGGACCTCGCCCTTTCAGGGGAGGGGTTACGACTCGAGGATCTGCCGGCGGGCAGCGCGCGGCCCGTACTGGCCGCACTCCGGGCAGGCGGTGTGCGGCAGCTGCTTCGCACCGCAGGCCGCGTTGGCGCAGGTCACCAGGGTCGGCGCGGAGGTCTTCCACTGGGAACGGCGGGCCCGCGTGTTACTACGGGACATTCTCCGCTTGGGAACGGCCACGGCGTTACTCCTTGTTCTTCGGTTCAGTCAACGGTGCGTCCCAGCCCTCCAGGCTGGCCCACCGGGGATCGATGGGTTCGGCATGACTGTGCTGCGGATCCCGGTTCAGGTTGGCTCCACATTCGGGGCACAACCCGGCGCAATCCGGCTGGCACAGGGGTGTGAACGGCAGATCGAGTACCACCGCGTCCCGCAGGACGGGTTCGAGGTCGATCAACTCGCCCTCGATGTGCAAGGCCTCGGCATCGTCGAGTTCTTTGCCCGGGTAGCAGTACAGCTCCTGGAGGTCGACCTCGACTTGGTCGTCGATCTCGTCCAGACAGCGTGCACAGATACCCCGGAGCCGAACCTTGGCGGTACCGGAGACCAGGACCCCTTCCACCACCGACTCCAACCGAAGGTCGAGGTCGACGGGTGAGCCGGGTGGCACCCCGATTACTTCGATGCCGAGATCCTCCGGTGCTTCCGCGACCCGCGTGACCTCCCTGAGCACGCCGGCCCGACGAGTCAGTTCACGGGTGTCAAGGACAAGCCCAGAACGTGGGTCAGGCAAGCGGGGAGTCACGACGGTTCCTTCCACACAGCGGTAATCGACAGCGTCATAACCAACGCAGAACTCTACCGTGAGCCGTGCTCGGTCGCCAAAACGCGTCGGCTCAGGCCTTCGCCCGGGGAAGCAGCTGGGTGCTGCCGTCGTCCAGGCTCGAGCGGGACGCGAGCCGCTCGCGCATAGTGCGCACCTGCGAGACCGTCTTCTGCAGGCTGGCTTCGAAGGACGCGATCCTGGTGTCAACGTAGGCGTCGGCTTCGCGGCGCAGACCCTCGGCGTCGGCCAGAGCTTTGGCTTCGAGTGCCGCCGCCTTTCGCTTGGCTTCCTCCATCACCGGGGTCTGGCTGGCCAGGTAGCTGGCCCGCTCCTCGGCCGACACGATGATCTGGGCGGCTTCGGCCTGGGCCCGCTCGAGTGTCTCCAGGGACGTGGCGGTCACCCGCTGGGCTTCGCCCACGTCGTCCGCCAGCGCCTTGGTGGCCTTTTCGATCAGTTCGATCGCCTGTGCCCGGTTGACCATGCAGGAGGCCGACATGGGCACGCTCTTGGCGTTGTTGACCAGGTCGCGCAGTTCGCGCAGCACCTCGGTGGTCCGCTCAACCATCAGCTTGCTTCCTTTCGCCTCTTGTGGGTGATCTGTCGCGAGACCGCCTCGGGAACCAACGCCGACACGTCCCCGCCGTAACCCGCGACTTCGCGGATCATCGTCGAGGACAGCGTGGACCATTGGGCCGACGCGGGCAACACGACGGTCTCCACACCACCGACGATGCCGTTGATGTGGGCCATCTGCAGCTCAAAATCGAAATCGGACGCGAACCGGATGCCCTTCACCAGCACTGCGGCACCGTGGTCACGGGCGAAGTCGACCAGCAGGCCGTCCATCGCCTCGACCCGGACGTTGGCCAGGTCGGACGTGGTCTCACGCATCAGCGCGAGGCGTTCCTCCGCGGTGAAGAGGTACTTCTTGGCCGAGTTCTGGCCGACCGCGACAATGACCTCGTCGAACAGTTTGGCCGCACGAGAGATCACGTCGAGGTGCCCGTATGTGACCGGGTCGAACGACCCGGGGCAGATCGCGATCATCTACCCACCTCTCGTGGCGAAGTACAACGTCGTCTCACCGTAACGCCGCTGCCAGCTTTCGGTCATCTGTGCGGGCCAAAGCGGGGCCGCATCCCTCGACGCGCGCTCTAGAACCAGCAACCCGTCCGCAACCAGCCAGCCGTTGTCGAGTGCCGATTGCAGGACGGCCGTGAGCCGTTCGTTCGCCAGCGCGTAGGGAGGGTCGGCCCAGATCACGTCGTAGCTCTTGGTGGCCGGAACGGCCACGGTGCGTTCGGCGGTCGCGGCAAGGACGGTGACCGCAAGCCCGGTGTCTAGTGCGTTCCCCCTGGCCAGCTTCGCGGTGGCCGGATCGCTCTCCACCGCGAGGACGGGAACGGCACCGCGGCTGGCTGCCTCGATGGCGACCGCTCCGGAGCCGGCGTAAAGGTCGAGGAAGCTCAACTCCGCCAACATCTCTTCGGCCGGTTCGCCGGCCGTGCCGGCCCAGTCGGCAATCAGGGAGAACGCCGCCTCGCGCACCCGGTCGCTGGTCGGACGCGTCGCCGAGTGCGCCGGCGTCCGCAGCCGGTGCCCCTTCTTCGCTCCCGCAATGATCCTGGTCACCGAGTCAGGGTAGACGACCAGCCGTCAGCCGATGAACAGACGAGTGAACCCTGCGATCGGTGTCTGAGGAGGCTTGTGAGGAACGAACAAGCCGTCATGAATGGCAGCCGCCATCGACAAGCTCGGCGACCGATGGCCGGCTCGGGAACCCGCCGACCCCCTAGTTGCGCTCGAGCCAGTCGGGCGAGGCCAGCAACTCGGTGGCGCGGATCGCGTCCGAGAAGCCGGGGGTGGTGAGCTCGGGATCCCGGGCGACGCATTCGGCGGCGAGTTCACGGGCTTCGGCGATCAGGTCGGCGTGCTCCAGCACTCGCAACAGCCGCAGGCTGGAGCGGGTGCCGGCCTGGGATGCGCCCAGGACGTCGCCTTCGCGACGCTGCTCGAGGTCGAGCTCGGCCAGCACGAATCCGTCCCTGGTGGAAGCGACCGCGTCCAGCCGGGCCCTCGCCGGCTCGCCTCCGGGGACGCTCGTGACCATCAGGCAGACGCCAGGATGGCTCCCCCGGCCGATCCGTCCCCGGAGCTGATGCAGCTGGGAGATGCCGAACTTGTCCGCGTCCCAGATCACCATCATCGACGCATTGGGCACGTCCACGCCCACCTCGATCACCGTCGTCGCCACGAGCACGTCAAGGCGGCCGGCTGCGAAGTCGGCCATCGTCTCGTCCTTGTTCTCGCTGGGCAACTGTCCGTGCAACACGCCCAGTCGGACGCCCGCCAGCGGCCCGGTGCGCAACTCGTCCGCCAGCTCGACCACACCTTTGCCGTCAGCCCCCTGGCCGCCGATGCGCGGTGCGACGATGAACACCTGGCGACCTGCTGCCACCTCCTCCAGCACCCGGCTCCAGGCCCGCTCCACCCACTGCGGACGACTGGCGGCATCGACCACCACAGTCGTCACGTCGGCGCGTCCGCCGGGCAGCTCGCTCAGGGTGGAGACGTCCAGGTCGCCGAAGATCGTCATCGCTACTGAGCGTGGGATGGGTGTGGCGGTGAGCACCAGCACGTGTGGCCGAGCGGCCGCCTTGTCAGCCAGTTGGGCACGCTGCTCGACGCCGAAGCGGTGCTGCTCGTCGATGACGATCAGGCCCAGGTCGGCGAACTGCACCCGGTCGGCGAGCAGTGCGTGGGTGCCGATGACGATGCCGGCCTCGCCGCTGGCTGCTCGCAGCAGTGCCGACTTCTTCGCCGCAGCCGGCAGCGACCCCGAGAGCAGCACCACGTCGGTGGCAACGTCGGGCGCACCCAGCATCCGACCCTCGCCCAAGTCACCGAGCAGCGCGCGGATCGTCTGGAAGTGCTGTGCGGCCAATACCTCGGTCGGGGCCAGCAGCACAGCCTGCCCGCCGGCGTCCACAACGGTCAGCATCGCTCGCAGCGCCACCACGGTCTTGCCGGAGCCGACCTCGCCCTGCAGTAGCCGCTGCATCGGACGCTCGCGGGCCAGGTCGTCGAGGATCGCTGCGCTCACTTCCGCCTGACCCGCGGTGAGCTCGAACGGCAGCCGGGCGTCGAACGCGTCCAGCAGACCCCCGCTGCGCCGGACGCGAGCCACCGCGGGCCGATGGGCGGCGTCCGCACGCCGGTAGGCCATGGTGAGCTGGGTGGCCATCGCCTCGTCGAACCGAAGACGCTGCGCCCCGCGCTCGGCTTCGATGAGGTTGGCCGGTTGGTGGACGGCAGCGAAGGCATCTGTGAGCCGGAGCACCCCGGCGCGCTCGCGCAGCCAGACCGGCCACGGATCTTCGGCGTCAGAGACGGCGAGCAGGGCCAGGCGGGCGCATTCGGCGACCTTCCAGGTGGGCAGCTTGGCCGAAGCCGGGTACATCCCCACCAGGCCACCGCTGGAGAGTGCCGCGATGCGTTCCTTCTCCTCCGAGGTGGACACGATGCGGCCAGACGCGTCCATCATCGCGAACGTCGGATGGCTCATCTGCAGTGCGTTGCGGAAGCTGCCGACCTTGCCGACGAAGAGGCCGGCCTCCCCTTCGCGTAACTGCTTCTCCCACCACGAAAGCAGGTGCGACTTGCCGAAGAAGGTCGCAGTGAGCCGGCCGTGGCCATCGGTGAGCAGTACTTCCAGGCGTCCGGGACGCGCGCCACGGCCGGGTTCGCCTCGTCCTTCGTGTCGCCGGATGTCGGCCACGCGCGCGATCACAGCCACGAGGTCGCCCTCGATGATCGTGGCGAGGTCCGTGAGGTCGGTGCCGGAGAGGTAGCGCCGCGGGATGTGTCGCAGGAGGTCGCCGACGGTGTGGATCCGCAGGGCGGCGAACTCCTTGCCGGTGCGATCACCGAGAACCGAACTCAGGGGCGCGGCGAGCTCGGCGAACAGCTGCGTCCGCCAGCCATTGAGCTCTGTCTCCACGATGGTTCAGCCTAGGCGCTGCCGCCGACAACTTCGTCCAGGCGCAGGCACCGCGCCTCGGTTGGTCGAGCCTGTCCAGCGCTACGGTGTGCGCCGCCGCACCACCCAGATCGCGACGGCGATGACGATCGCGCCGAGCAGCAGAAAACCGCCCACCGTGCCGCCGAACTGGAAGGCGCCCACGATCAGCAGCAACACGAGCGGCATCGCGATCAGCAGCAGTACGACGACGAGGATCTCGCCGAGTCCGGCGTTCACCGCGGAGAGCGCGCTGCCCAAGCCGGGTACCCGAAGCGCGGTCAGCCGCAGTCGCTCCAGCCATCCCGCCGGTGCGGAAGCGGGCTTGCCGGGGGCATCAGTCGGCTGGGTCACATCCCCGATAATCCCATAGTCGGCGGACGCGTCAGCAACGCGTCCGGACATGCGAAGAGACCCGCCGGAGCGGGTCTCTCGTCAGGGTTTCAGCGGGTGACGCGACCGGCCTTCAGGCAGGACGTGCACACGTTCAGGCGCTTCGGGGTGCCCTCCACCACAGCGCGGACCCGCTGGATGTTCGGGTTCCAGCGCCGATTGGTCTTCTTCTTCGACCAGGGGACGTTATGCCCGAAGCCGGGACCCTTGGCGCAGATGTCACAGACGGCAGCCACCGGAGTACTCCTTGTTGTCTAAGCAAGTCCGGGCGCGAATGCGCGCCTCGAAGTTTCGGCCCCCACGACAGGGACCTGCCCACGATACCTGAACCCGCGCCGAGCCCGCCAATCGGCGAGTTGGGTGGCGGGTCGGGGCGCAGGTGGACGGACGGCGAGTTGGAGCGTGACGGCGGCCCTTCGTGACGGCTTCCTCGTCCCTCGGAAGCCTCCTCAGGGACCGTTCGGC